>BBEG01000233.1 GCA_001312645.1 Rhodococcus sp. JCM 9791 | reverse complement strand
CTCCGGGCTCCGCGCCGAACGTCCGGGGGTGGCCGCAGTGTCCTCGACGCGTCGTCGGCAGGGTCCGCGGGCACGGCACGCCCGCACACGAGGTGTGGTTGCCGCCGCTCGACGAGTCCCCGAGCCTCGATATGGTGTTGTCGCACTCGCTCCTCACCGGAGATCTCCTGCGCCGGTCCACCTTGCGCACGACGATCGGGATCGTCGACCGGCCCTTCGAACAGCGTCGAGACCCTCTGGTCGTCGATCTGTCGGGGGCCGCAGGCAACGCGATCGTGGTCGGAGGTCCGCAGTCGGGGAAATCGACATTGCTGCGCACCTTGATCATGTCGATGGCCGCCACCCACACGGCCGGACAGGTGCAGTTCTACTGCCTCGATTTCGGGGGCGGCACCCTTGCCGGGCTCGCAGGTCTCCCACATGTCGGCTCCGTGGCGAATCGCCTCGCAGCAGACCGGGTCCGTCGTACCGTCGCGGAACTCATGGGTTTGCTGCGGCGGAGAGAACGACAGTTCGGCGAATGGGGCATCGAATCGATGTCGCAACTGCGCCGCTTGCGCTCCGACGGAGCGCATCATGTCTCCGCCGATCCGTTCGGCGATGTCTTCCTCGTGATCGACGGCTGGCCCAGCATCCGGGAGGATTTCGAACCACTCGAGCAGAGTATCGGCGTACTGGCATCGCGCGGGTTGTCCTACGGAATTCATGTCGTGATCAGCGCTCCGCGGTGGTGGGATGTCCGACCTGCATTACGCGATCACCTCGGAACCCGCCTCGAACTCCGTCTCGGCGACCCGGCCGATTCGGAATACGGGCGTAAGAGAGCGGCACTGGTGCCCGAGGGCAGACCCGGCCGGGGTATCGATCGGGACGGACTTCACGTGTTGGCCGCACTGCCACGGTTCGACGCAGCTCCGCCATCGACGATCTCGGTGAGGGCGTCGCCGCCGCAATCGCCGGAATCACTGCCGCAACTCCGGATGGCCACGCGCCTGCGGTCCGGATGCTTCCCGAGGAAATCGACAGAGCGGCCGTTCTCGCAGCGCTTCCCGACGGATGGCCGGTACCGATCAGCGCACCGGTCGCACAGCGATTGTGTGTGCCGATCGGAATCGACGAAGCCGAGCTCGCGCCGGTGGTCCTCGATTTCGCCGACAGCCCGCACCTGCTGGTGTTCGGCGACTCCGGATGTGGGAAGACCGCGCTGCTCCGCGGGATCTGCCGGAGCCTCATGGAGTCGAACACCGGTGCACAGGCACGGATCATCGTGGGGGACTACCGCCGGACCATGCTCGGGGTCGTCGAAGGCGACCATCTCGGCGGTTACGCGCCGGGCGCGTCCGTCCTGTCCGCCATGACCACCGAACTCGCCGGGATCTTCGAACGTCGACTCCCGGGAGCCGACACCACACAACAGCAGCTGCGTGACCGATCGTGGTGGGCGGGCCCCGAAGTGTTCGTCATCGTCGACGACTACGACCTGGTTGCGTCATCCGGCCAGAACCCGTTGACGCCGTTGCTCGACTATCTGCCGCAGGCCAAGGACATCGGTCTGCACCTGATCATCGCGCGGCGCGCGGGCGGAGCGGGCCGCGCGCTGTACGAACCGGTCATCGCACGGCTGCGTGAACTGTCCACCCCCGGCCTGGTCATGAGTGGGAGTCGCGACGAAGGCGCGCTGGTAGGAACGGCGAGACCCGGACCGATGCCGCCCGGTCGCGGAATTCTCGTGCGACGCAACGGTAACGAACTCGTCCAGACGGCATGGCTGCAACAGTCGTGAGCGTGGATGTACTGGGGCTCCACATCGGGGCGACCGGCGTGTGTGTACGCCGGGCCGAGCGCATCCGGCATGTGCCTGCCTTTGCCGCGAGGCTGGGCGACGGGTGGGTCTTCGGAGACGCTGCGTCGGCGCTCGGGCCGACCGATGTGCTGGACCCGGTCCGGGCAGTCGACTCCGCCGAGTTACTGACGGGCCTGGTGCGTTATGCAGCTGCCGCGGTCGGCGCGTCCCCCGACACGGGAACTGTCGTCGCAGTGCATCCGACGAAGTGGAGTGCGCGGCGCCGCGACGCGCTGTACACCGCCGCGCGGAGTGTCGCACGCAATGCGGAGTTGGTTCCGGCTGCGGTCGCTGCATGTGCCGCAGTCGAGGTGGATGCGGACGCGCGATGTGTGACCCTCGAAGTCACGTCGGACGGGGTCACCGCGACCTCGTTCGAACCGATTCGCGGCGGACGGGCTGTGATCGACCGTGTTGCGAGGAATCCGGACCTGGCGGCACAGGAGGTGGATTCGGACGACGGTGCGTCTCGTCTCAGGTCTCTGATCGAATCGGTCTCCGGACGTATCGATCCGGATGTGCTGTTGGTGACGGGGATTCCAGGTGAGTCTGCGGGCGTCGAACTGTGCGGTCGGTTGGCCGCGCGGATCGGACGTGGGATCAGGGTCGTGCCGGTCGCGGCCTCGGAAATGCTTGCGCCACTCACCGGAATACCCGAGCCGAGTACTGCGCGGGTCGCGGCACCCGAGACCGAGGGCGAGTGGTCCACCGCACAGTGGTTGCAGGACGTCCGTGCACCCATGCCCGAGCCATCACGTGCACCCAGATTCGGGTGGGTGATCGCTGGCGCAATGATCGTGGTCGTCGTGGTGGCCGCGATGGTGTTCACCTCGGGTGATGAGGGCACCCACGGGGTGGTCGCGGAAAGGGGTGTTGCCGAGAGCACGGAGACCGTCCGGACCGAACCGTCCGACGACGCACCGGCCACGGCCTCGCCGGATCCGGATGAAACCGCCTTCACCACGATCGACCTCGGTCCTGTACGCCTGGACCTCCCGTCGTACTGGCGCATACGTGATTCCGGTGTGCAGGATCCGGGAAGGACTGAACTCCTGCCGGATTCGGGCCCGGACCGCAGGATCGTGGTCGTGTACTCACAACTCGCGGACGGGATGAATCAGGATGCGGTGGCGCGGAGTCTCGCGGCCCGCGCGATGGAGCGCAGCGAAGTCATCCGAGATGTGGACCCGGACACGCGCTTCGGTGACCGCCCGGTCATCTCTTACGTCGAGGTGCCCGACGAGTTCTCCACGGTGAGGTGGTCGGTCGTCGTCGTGCCAGGCCTGCAGATTTCTATCGGCTGCCAGTTCCTCGCCGACGAATGGACCGGAATCAGAAGTGAATGCGAGCAGGCCGTCCACACAGTGGAGCCGGTGTGAAGAAACTGTCGACGTAGTTCGGATCTAGTGGAACCGATCCGGTGCGGGCTGCGTCGAATCAGATGTAGGGGCGAAGCGGTCGGACCAACGGGGGCCGAGACAACTGCGACGCAGAGCAATGGAGGGGTAGACGATGAGTGAGGGCGAAACCGGCAGCGGGCAGCTCCAAGTAGATCCGGTCGTCTTGGGAATGACGGCGGACCGGCTCGACGATTCACGCGAGAACCTCGGGGGTGTGGTGACGGCGCTCGGCAACAGGATTGCGAGTTCGTCCGGGGATTGGACAGGCGATGCGAACCGTGAGTTCGGTCGGATCATGGAGCGCTGGAACCACAATGCGAGGAAGTTGGACGATGCCCTCCTCGAGATCGTCGAGCTCGTCCGCAATGGCGGTAACCGTTACGCCGCCCAAGAAGACGAACACGCCAACGAAGTTGCCAAGGTCGCGGCGAACAACGATTCAGCGCTCAACGGATCCTTCTGACTCGGTGCTCGAACGCGCTGATCACTGAACACCCGACCACGGTCGGCCACTGAATGAAGACGAGGAGCACATAAATGTCCGATGGTCAGTTGGGCTACAACTTCGAAGGTATCTCCAATCTTCGAACCGGAATCTCCGGGGTCAACAATGAGATGACCGCGATTCTCGACGGCATCGTGGCGGAGGTGAAACCTCTGGCGGAGAGCTGGCAAGGCGAGGCCGCGGGGGCTTATCTGGATTGCCAGCGGCGCTGGGATCAGGCGATAGACGGGCTGAACCAGGTGTTGGCCGAGGTCGGCATTGTCGTCGGGAGGGGCGGCGAGAACATGCAGATGGTCAACCATGCGATCGGGCGGTCCTTCCCCGGCAGGTGATGTCCGCTGCCATGTGAGTGGCAGGGGTACACCGCACGATGTCCCGGTGGTGGAGAGGCCACCGGGACATCGAGATTTCCGGCAGGCATGATGGACGTGTTTTGACCCGGTAGCTGGGGGACGGGTATTGTGTGCGATCGGCGTGTCGCACGCTGTCGTAGCCACGTGCGCGGCAAGCGTCGTCTCTCGGGTCTCAACTGGCCGCCGAGGACGACTATGCGCGGCGCGCGGGCCAGCAACAAGACGATAGACGAGGAAGATCTGTGTCTACGTACACACCGAAAGCCGGCGACCTGACCCACCAGTGGCATGTCATCGACGCCACTGACGTGGTGCTCGGTCGCCTCGCGGTGCAGGCGGCGAACCTGCTCCGTGGCAAGCACAAGCCCACCTTTGCCCCGCACGCCGACGGTGGTGACTTCGTCGTCATCATCAACGCCGACAAGGTTGCCATCTCCGGCAACAAGCGCGAGGGCAAGTTCCTCTACAGCCACTCCGGTCACCCGGGTGGTCTCCGCGCTCGTTCCGTGGGCGAGGTTCTCGAGAAGAACCCCGACCGCCTCGTGGAGAAGGCCGTCACCGGCATGCTCCCGAAGAACAAGCTCGGCCGCGCCATCGCCAAGAAGCTGAAGGTGTACGCGGGCCCGAACCATCCCCACGCCGCGCAGCAGCCGGTGCCGTTCGAGATCAAGCAGGTGGCCCAGTGACGGCGCCGGAGGAGCAGAGCGTGAATCCCGAAGAGTTCGCTGACAACGTCGACGTCGACAACGTCGAGGTTGCCGCGGACGAATACGTGGCCGAGGAGGTTGCCGAGGAGTTCGTCGAGGCAGTCGTCGAGCCGATCGTGTTCGATCGCCCGATCCAGACCGTCGGCCGCCGTAAGGAGGCAGTCGCTCGCGTCCGCCTCGTGCCGGGCACCGGCAAGTTCGTGCTCAACGGTCGCACCATCGAGGATTACTTCCCGAACAAGGTGCACCAGCAGCTCGTGAAGTCGCCGCTGGTGACCGTCGAGCGCAGCGAGTCGTTCGACATCCACGCGCGCCTGCACGGCGGCGGACCGTCCGGCCAGGCCGGCGCTCTGCGTCTCGCTATCGCGCGTGCGCTGATCGAGGTCACCCCCGAGGATCGCCCGTCGCTCAAGCGCGCCGGCTTCCTCACGCGTGACCCGCGTGCGACCGAGCGTAAGAAGTACGGTCTCAAGAAGGCCCGTAAGGCACCCCAGTACTCCAAGCGCTGATGTGTCGCCGACGCTGACCCTGTCAGCCTCGGCACCTGTTCGGCCACGAGAGCAGGCGCCGGTAGAGAATTACTACCGGTCGCCTGCTTTCGTGCATTCTGATTCCGACGACAGCGCTCGTGGCGGTTTGTCTTCCGAAGGCTCGAAGTGAAGGACGTGTGTATGGCCCGGTTGTTCGGCACGGACGGGGTTCGCGGGATGGCGAACGGCGGTCTGACGGTGGAATTGGCGATGCAACTCGCAGGGGCGGCTGCGACCGTGCTCGCGCCCGGCCATGACGGTCGTCGTCCGGTCGCGGTGGTGGGTCGCGATCCGCGTGCCAGCGGCGAGATGCTCGAAGCTGCAGTCACAGCGGGGCTGGCCGCAGCCGGTGTCGACGTCGTATCGGTCGGAGTGCTGCCCACTCCGGCGGTCGCGTATCTCACCGGTGAGTACGCTGCGGATCTCGGCGTGATGATCTCGGCGTCGCACAACCCCATGCCGGACAACGGAATCAAGATCTTTGCCACGGGCGGTCACAAGCTCGACGATGCCGCCGAGGATCGGATCGAGGCGGCATTGCGCGACGGAACGACTCCGGCACGGCCGACCGGGGCCGGTGTCGGAAGGGTTCGGCCCGCCGACGACGCTGCAGATCGTTATCTGGCACACCTCGCGAGTGCGACGACTGTGTCGCTCGAAGGTGTGACGGTCGTTGTCGACTGCGCGCACGGCGCGGCGTCGCACGTCGGTCCCGCAGCTATGCAGCCGCCGGCGCCAGAGTGATTGCGATCAGCGCAGAACCGGACGGTCTCAACATCAACGACGGCTGCGGGTCGACGCATCTCGATTCCCTGCAGAGAGCTGTGGTCGAGCACGGCGCCGACCTCGGTCTCGGACATGACGGCGACGCGGACCGCTGCCTCGCGGTCGATGCGTCCGGAGCCGTCGTGGACGGCGACGCGATCATGGCGGTGCTGGCACTGAGCATGCGAGACCGCGGTGAGCTGCGCGAGGGCACGCTGGTCGCGACAGTGATGAGCAATCTGGGCCTGCACATAGCGATGCGGGAGTCCGGTATCGAGGTCGTGACCGTCGGAGTCGGCGACCGGTATGTGCTCGAGGAACTGCGTCGCGGCGGATTCTCCCTCGGAGGCGAGCAATCCGGGCACATCGTCTTCCCCGCGCACGGCACGACCGGCGACGGCGTCCTGACCGGGCTGCGGTTGATGGAACGGATCGCAGCGACCGGTACGTCCCTGACAGACCTTGCCGCGGTGATGCGATCGCTCCCGCAGGTCCTCGTCAACGTCCCCGTATCCGACAAAGCAGCGGTCGCTGCGAACCGGGCGGTTGCGGATGCTGTTGCGGAAGCCGAACGGGAACTCGGCGCCACCGGGCGAGTGCTGCTGCGCCCGTCCGGCACCGAACAGCTCGTACGCGTCATGGTCGAGGCTTCAGAGGACACTCACGCGCAGGCGGTTGCCGATCGACTGGCCAAGGTTGTCGCCGGCGTCTGAACGATCGTCGTACCGAAGGCCGGTCGATTCTCTTCGACGGTGAGGGAACCGGATCGTCCTGCGCTGCGTCCAACTCTGTGACGGTGTCGACCGACACGTGAAGGAGTGGACGTGGAGCCACGATCCGAACTGTATTTCGACGGCCTGTATTTCGACGACGCAGCGGTCAGAGCTGTCGTTACGACGGTGACCGGTTCCGCGGTGGCGCGGACCGGGGATGTCGTCGTGCCCTCGGTGCACTGGAATTCGGGCCTCGGTGTGCCGGGGAGAGATATCGATCGCGTGGGGTGGCCGTCGAAGACGGGTACCAGCGCCTACGTCGTGCCCTGGACGAGTGGACTGCGGCGACCAACCGCTGTTCCGACGCTGCAGCAGAAGCAGCGGACGGATACCACGACCAGGAACGGGCCACACTCGGCGCACTGCGCGACATCCGGACGGGCCTCGCTCGGTGAGTTCACCGAGCGTAGGTCTGGTCGAGTTGCTCGAAGCCGGTGCCCGCGGTCTCGACTTCTTCGCCGCCTACCTTCCGC
Source organism: Rhodococcus sp. JCM 9791 (assembly GCA_001312645.1). Lineage (GTDB taxonomy): Bacteria > Actinomycetota > Actinomycetes > Mycobacteriales > Mycobacteriaceae > Rhodococcus. Next base: position 1,208 of record BBEG01000233.1, on the reverse strand, counting down.
GCGCCCACCGCGTCGGTATCGCCGGGCGCGTCACCGTCGACGGTCTGCGCGGCCGCTACGACGAGCAGAACGGGCTCGACGTGTCGGTACTCGCGGACGACGCGACCGCACTGACCCGGCTTTCGGCCGATCTGGAGAGCCGAGTCGAGGAGCAGACGGACGGGGTACGCGCATTACGCTCCGCGTGGCGCGGCGACGCCGGCGACCTGGCCCGCGACGATCTGGAACGAGCCGTGCAGCGCGGTGCGATGCTGTCCGACGCGGTGTACGCGCTGGCCCGCGCGTGTAGGGACGCCGTCGAAGGCATTACCTGTGCGGTGAACGAGAAGTCGTATGCGATCGGATCGTTCGCGGACACGTCGGTCGAGGGCCGGACCCCCGAGGACATCGACACGATCATCGCGGGCGCGCGCGGCGACACGGAGGGCCCCACCGCCGAGCAGGTGGCGCTGTGGTGCGCTGAAGCCGGCATGCCCGCTACCGGGCCGGACATTGCAGGTCCGGACGGCGTCGCGGCGTGGTGTACGCGATGGCTGCACGAGGTGTTCGCACCGACGATTCAGGCACGAATCGATCGGTTCATCGAGGTGTGCGATATCGCCGACGCCGCGGTCGACGAGCACCTCGCCGCGGTTGCCCGGGCGTTCGACCTGCTCGAAACACCGGCACCGGCGTCCGAGTCGGCGAGGCACCTGGGAGGTGGCTCCCGTGGTACCGACGACGACACGGCCGGCGGACCGGGCGACGTCCTGCGAGAGGCGGCCCATCTGGTGGACGCCGGGCGAGAATTGGTCGAGGCCGTCGTGGATCTGACCGGCGCGGTCGCCGATCTCGCGACGACAGCGGTGGAGGGAGCGACCGCCTTCACCGAGGCCGTCACGTTCGGTATCGTCGCGTGCAACGTCGAAGATTCAGCGCCCTCACCGGTCCCGGCGGCACCGACCGACCCGGCTCCGACAGACCCGGCAGCACCGACCGAATTCGTGCCGGATTCGGCGGAGCGAGCCTCTGCTCCGCAGCCGGTGCCCACCACACCCCCGGAGCTCCCTTCCTCGGAGAACCGTTCCTCCGGGACAGTGCTCTCGGGCAGCACAGTGCCCTCGGAGGGTTATTCGCCCGACGGCGCGAGGCTGCCGTCCGGTCCCGTGCTCGCTCAGGTACCGATCGGCGGCCGACGGCCCACCGTCGTACGGAAGCGAACGCCGGTG
>BBEG01000232.1 GCA_001312645.1 Rhodococcus sp. JCM 9791 | reverse complement strand
CGCGCGCTCGCCGCGGATACCGACCCGCTGGTGCGGGCGGCCGCGCTGACCGCGTTCGCGTCGCTCGGATGTGGAGAGCAGGATGCAGGCACGCTCGTGAAGGGGCTACGGGAATCAGCGTGGCAGGTGCGTCAGGCGCTGCGCGCGGGCTGGCCGGGGCCGATCCGGATCTTGCTGTCGACGTGCTGGCAGGAGCGCTCGAGGATGTTCATCTCGACGTGCGCAAAGCGGCTGTGTTGTCGTTGATGCAGTGGTCGGCGACACCGGAGGCGAGAGACGCATTGACCGGCGCCCTCGACGATGTCGATGCCGATGTGCGGGCGTACGCGCGCCGAGCCTCGTCGTTGAGGGGGCGGGTGCGCCCGTCGGTCGAGGAGGTGGATCCGCGCCCGGAATCCCCGGGCTCGGATCCACACCATGCACTCTATGAGGAGAGATGCGCAGCCGAGTAGGCGTCCTTGATCGCGTCGAGCGCGCTAGTGCAGGGGATGTGAGCCTTGCGAACCTCGGCGACCACCTCCGCCTCGTCGGCCAGGACGCTGCTGGCTGCAACCGCCCACACGACCTTGCCCGGGTCGAACTTACGGGTGGAGACCCAGCCTCGCTGCGGAGCAAGTTCGCGCAGCGTGCTCCAGTGCGCGATCTCATTTGCGTCCGGACGTCCGATGAACAGCAACTGCTCGTGTGCCACGGTGAACCCCTTTGTTCTGCATGCCTCGATAGGAGTGTCGTCCAGTGTGTTCTTTTCGTTACATTGCGCTCGGACGAAATTTGTGCCTGGGCCAGGACTCGGGGAATGTCCTGGCCTCAGGTCAGGCCTCGAAGAGAGTCTGGCCCCAGTACTCGTTCTCGCCGGGACCGGGCGGGCACGCGAACACCGCCGATCCGACGTGCTGGATGTATTCGTTGAGAGCGTCGGACCGGGCAAGCGCGAGTTGCATCGGCACGAACTGGGTCAGTGGGTCGCGACAGAAGGCGATGAAGAACAAACCAGCATCGAGATGGCCGAAGCCGTCGGACCCGTCGGTGAAGTTGTAACCGCGACGCAGGATCTCGATGCCACCGAGATGTTGCGCCGACGCGAGCCGGACGTGCGCGGTGGTGGGGATGAACGGCCCGTCGGGACCGTTGGATTCGAGATCGAGTTCGTCGAACTCGTGGGTCTTCCCGAGCGGTGCGCCCTCTCTCTTGTCTCGCCCGATGACCGCTTCCTGCTCGCCGAGCACCGCACGATCCCACTGTTCGATGAGCATCCGGATGCGTCGCGCCACGAGATACGTGCCGCCGCCGAGCCAGGGCTGATCATCTGGGGGTGCGATCCATACCGACCGGTCGAGTGCGGCAGGATCCTCGGCTTTGAGGTTGTTCGTTCCGTCCTTGAATCCGAACAGGTTCCGCGGCGTCGTCTGCGATGTCGACGTCGACGAGGTCCGCCCGAAACCGAGTTGCGACCAGCGCACCGATGCGGTTCCGAACGCGACGCGTGCGAGATTGCGGATTGCGTGCACCGCGACCTGCGGGTCGTCGGCGCACGCCTGGACGGCGATGTCACCGCCGCCACGCGTCGGGTCGAGATTGTCGGCCGGGAAGTGCGGGAGGTCTTCGAGTGCTGTGGGTCTGAGGTGGGCGAGCCCGAATCGGTCGTCGAACAGGGACGGACCGAATCCGATGGTGAGTGTGAGGTGCGATGCGCCGAGGTCGAGTGCTTCACCGGTATCGCTCGGTGGACGATAGCGCCGTCGCCTGTCGCACCGTCCTCCGTGGCCTCGAGGCCGGCGGTCATCCGGTCGGCCATCTCGGTCCACGTCTTCAACAGCGCGATCAACGCGTCACGGTTGTCGGTGGTGACATCGAACGCGACGAAATGCAAGCGGTCCTGCGCCGGAGTGACCACCCCGGCTGATGTGCCCCTCGAAACGCGACGACACCGTCGGTCGTGTCGGATTCGGGTGCGGTGGCTCTGCCGATCACCGCACCCGCTCCTGCGATCACCGCCCCGGCCCCCACCGCGCCGAACAGTCGGCGGCGGGTAATCCCCGGGTTCTCGGTCATTGCCCCGATGCCTCCGCAACAACACCCTGAACCTTGCTGACTTCAGCGGACAGTGCGTCGAGCAAGCGGGACAGTTCTTGACGCTGCGGTGCGGTCACCGTGTCGTAGGAGACGAACCCTTCGCCTTCCCGATACTGCTGCAGGGCTGCATCGAGGTCGGCGAACCGACTGTCGATCACCGGTCCGAGTTCTGGATCCTGCTCGTCGAGGACCGGACGCAGAGCGGCGATCGCAGCCTGCGAACCGTCGACATTGGCCTGGAAGTCATAGAGATCGGTGTGAGAGAAGATGTCCTCCTCGCCGGTGATCTTCGAGGTGGAGATCTCGTCGAGGAGGCCCTGTGCGTCGCCCGCGATGCGGGTGGGATCGATCATGTAGTCCTCTGCATTCACCAGGTCCGCGAGCTCCTGGATGTCGACCACGAGCTGATCGGCAATGGCGTTCGTGTCGGGCTGGGGCCCGTCGACCCACAGGTCCTTCTCGATGCGGTGGAAGCCCGTCCATTCCTGACCGGGTTCGAGGTCGGCCTCGCGCAGGTCGAGGCGCGGATCGAGGTCGCCGAAGCTTTCGGCCTCGGGCTCGATGCGTTCGTAATATGTGCGGGTCAAGGGGAACATCCGCTTGGCTTCGTCGACATTGCCGGCCTTGACCGCGGCGACGAACTCGCCGGTGGTGGTCACCAACGCCTCGGTCTGGCTTCGGATGTAGCGGCGGTAGCGTCGGCGGCCTCGGTGAGTTTCCCGTCGGCGTCGGTTGCCGCCTGGGAGTCTCCGGTGACGGTGAACGGCTGGCGGACACCGTCGCCCACCATGCCCGGCCTGCATGAGAGCTCGTACTCACCGGCTTCGGGGATACTGACGATGAGCTGCCGAGTCAGGCCCGGGCCGATGTTCTCGACCTCACCGAGCGCGCGGTCGCCCGTGGCGAACACGTAGAACTCGGTGACCTTGGTGCCGTTGTTGGTGATGGCGAAGGTCGAATGGCCGGTGACGCCCTCTGCCGTCGATACGTCGCAGGACGTGTCGGTGGCCGTCACCGTGATCGCATCGGTGTCGGGCGACGCTTTTTCCGTGCATCCGGCGAGGACCAACGGCAGCAGGGCGGCAGCCCCGACGCAGTAGAGGGAACGACGCATATTCGTACCTTTCGAGCGAGCGCACACGGATCGCGGACGGGCGAAATCAGGGGGTGGCGGCGGCCTGCGACGGGCGGATCTGCTCCTCGACCGTGAGCGGCCTCAGGAACAGGAACAGGACGACGACCAGGTACAGGAGCCACGCGGTGAACTGCAGGACCGTCGGATCGGGGCGGAGGTTGAAGATGCCGCCGAGGACCGTTCCGTACCAGCTGCCGGCGTCGTAGGTGTCGGACACATCGAAGGCAAGGGACGTGCCACCGGGCAGTACCCCGCCGATCTGCAATGCACGCACGCCGTAGCCGAGGATCCCTGCCGCCACGACCACGAGGAACGCTCCGGTGAAGATGAAGAACTTCGCCATGTTGATTCGGATCGCGCCGAGATACATCAACACGGTGATGCCGGCGGCGGCGGCGATTCCGAGCAGGAGCCCGATGAGCGGCCACGGGCTACCGGCGGTGTTCTCGGCGTAGCCGACCATCAGCAACGCGGTTTCGAGACCTTCACGGCCGACCGCGAAGAACGACAGGGACAGCACTGCGACCGGTCCGACGACCAGCGCCTTCTCCATGCCGGACTTCAGGTTGCCGGAGATCGTCCGGGCAGCCTTACGCATCCACAGCACCATGGTCGTGACGATCACGACCGCGATGAGTGAGGCGATGCCCGCCGCGATCTCGGCGGCCAGACCGTCGAGCGTGTTCGTCCCGAAATGGATGATCAGGAACGTGGCAGCGACCAACGCGACAGCGATCCCGACGCGAGCCACACCCATTTGAGGGCATCGCGTCGTTCGGATTTGACGATGAACGCTACGAGGATCATGACGACGATGCCGGCTTCGAGCCCTTCGCGGAGGCCGATGAGCCCGGACCCCACCAGCTGAGTGGCAATGGACGGTGCATCGGAGCCTGCAGCCAGAGCGGACATGGAGCAACTCCCGTACTGAGGTGAGCCGACCCTCACTGAGTCGCGCGGACAAGAACATACACCCATCGGCCACCTCTGTGGGAGGGGCTTTCGTGCTATTACCTGCGCATTACCGAGCTGGAGCGCTCCATTACTCGTCTGTGCTGTGCTGTGCTGTGCTGTGCTCTGCCGTCGACCGCATGCGTCGCACGACGGCGTAGGCAACGTCCGAGTGAGTACAGGGTCCGAGTGAGTACTGGCCGAGTGCCCCGACCTCCGATCCGAGTGCGGTCCAGCCGAGCGCCCCGAACAGAGTGAAGCTGCCCAGGCTCGCGGCGAACCCACGATAGGGCGGTCACGCGGAACATATCGGGCGAGCGGTGGCGGTGGAGGGGCGCGGGCTACGGGACATATGGACTCGATGTGTCCCGTAGAGGGCAAACCGGGCAAAAGGCTGAGCGACTGTCCGAATGAGGCCCTTCGGCACTCTGGCGCCAGGTCACGGAACGGCGTAGTAATAGTGACGTTTCACATATCGTGCGCGGGGGCGCCGTGGAGAAACGATCACGGTCGGGTCGCAGGGGACCCGCCGACAAGCTGCTCGGAACCCGAGTGGAGGAAAACGTGCTCATTCGACCGCCGATGTCGCCGACCGACTCGATGTTTCTTCTCGGAGAATCTCGCGACCACCCGATGCATGTGGGTGGACTTCTTCTCTTCCGTCCCCCGGAGGGCGGTGATGCCGACGACGTACGCGCCGCATTCGACAAGGCGCTCCGTGAACCGGACGCCGATCCACTGTGGCGTCGGCGCGCTGTGCGGTCGATTTCGACCTTCGGACAGTGGGCCTGGGAAGACGACCGCGACTTCGATCTGTCCCATCACGTGCGCCTCGATGCTTTGCCTGCCCCGGGTGGACTCGACGAACTGTGGAATCTCGTATCGCGACTGCACGGCACGCTGCTCAACCGTGATCGGCCCCTATGGGAGATGCACCTGATCGAAGGTCTCGCCGACGGCCGCTACGCCGTGTACACCAAGATTCACCACGCGCTGGCCGACGCGTCGGCGCCATGAAACTGCTGCGGCGTGCCCTGAGCCCGGATCTCGAACGAACCGCGATGCCCGCCCCGTGGGCACCGGTGGACGCACCCGTACACACCCGCGACTCCCGAGTTGCGCTCCCGACAGCAGCCCTCCGGACAGTGCGGACCGTACTGTCCGAGGCCGGCGGACTCGTCCCGGCGCTCGCCGGGACGGTGGAACGGGCAGTACGGGGTCGGGGTGGATCACTGTCGCTTGCCGCACCGAACACCGTCATCAACGTCCCGATCAGCGGGGCACGCCGGTGCGCGGCCCGGTCATGGCCACTCAAGAGACTCCGCGCGGTCGCCACGGCATCCGACGCGACCGTCAACGACGTCGTCCTCGCGATGTCCTCCGGGGCTCTGCGCTCGTACCTGCTGGACCAGGACGCCCTGCCCGACAGGTCGCTCGTGGCGATGGTTCCGGTGAGTCTGCGACCGGACAAGGAGTGTTCCGGAAATCAGGTCGGCGTCCTCATGTGCAACCTCGCCACCGACACTGACGACCCGGCCGAACGTCTCCGAACGATCCGTGAGTCCACGACCCAGGGCAAGGACGCGATGCGCGGCATGCCCGCAGTGTCGCGGCTGGCGACGAGCGCACTGGGCGTGGCGCCGCTCGCTGTCGGAATGGCCACCGGGAACCGTGCGCTGCCGAGGCCACCGTTCAACATCATCGTGTCGAACGTGTCGGGTGCGGCGCACCCCCTCTACTGGAACGGTGCTCGCGTCGATGCGGTCTATCCGCTGTCGGTTCCAGTCGACGGGCAGGCCCTGAACATCACGTGCACGAGCACTGATGACGACATCGCGTTCGGTCTGACATCCTGCAGTCGCACGGTGCCGCGGCTCGAGCCGCTGCTCGATCTACTCGACGCCGAACTCGACTCCCTGGAGCGCGCGTTCGAATAGCAGGCGCGGACGCTGGCAGACTGGCCCAGTGAAGGCGGCGACCAGAACCAGAACCAGAGGACCACTTCGACCGCCCGAGCTTGCCGCCGCGGCAGTGTTCGGAGCGCTCACTGCGGTGTTGTCGGTGGTCGCGGGGTTGATTCCGGTGGGGATCGCGCAGGTGCTGGTCGCGCTGCCCGTCGCGTTCCTCGCCATCACAGGTCGTGTGCGCACCGTCATCGCTGCCACCACTGCAGCGGGTGTCGTGGCGCTGATCGCAGGTGGGCCGTTCGCGGTCGCGGCAGTGGTGCTGCTCGCATCGATCGGCACGCTTGTGGGGTTCGCACAACGCCGCTGGGGACGATCCGCGGTATTCGTCATCTTCGCCTGTTCGGTACCGATGGGTGTGGCAGTGGCGGCGGCGGTCGTCGGGCTGCTGGTCGTGTTCGAACAGACCCGTATCCTGCTGCTGGAGGCACTGGTCAACACCATGCGCGGCGTGCTGACCACGTTCGAGGCAGCCGGGTCCGATCCGGAGCTGAGCCGCGTGGTGAACGAGACCATCGACTTCCTCGTGACCTACTGGTGGCTGTGGATCGGCAGCGCCGTCGTCCTCGGAGTGGTCGGGACAGCACTGCTGGCATTCGGGGTCTTCGCATCCGTCGCACGGCGCAGCACCTGGCCTCGTCAACAGGCGGGATGGCCGGAACGGACCACCGAACGTGAACCCGGCCCGCTGCCCGTGAAACTGAACTCGGTCTCCTACCGCTACCCGAATGCGACCGTCGACGCGCTGTGCGCCGTCGACCTGACGATCACCGAAGGCGAGTTCGTCGCGGTCGTCGGCGCCAACGGCTCCGGCAAATCGACACTGGCCCGCATCCTGCAGGCCTCGACCCCACATCGGGTTTCGTCGATCGGCCCGGCCCCGTGGGGCTCGGCGCGCCGGACGGGACAGTGCTGGTCTTCCAGCATCCGGAGGCCCAGGTGCTCGGCCGCACGGTCGGTGAGGACCTGCGCTGGGGAACGAGCAGCGACATCGACATCGACGCCTGCTCGCCCGCGTCGGACTCGAGGGCATGACCGACCGCGCCACCGAAGATCTCTCCGGCGGGCAGCAACAGCGACTGGCATTGGCCGCCGCACTCGCGCGCTCACCGAAACTGCTCATCGCCGACGAGATCACCGCGATGGTGGACGCCGACAGCCGCACCGCGCTGATCGGCCTGCTCGGGGAGATCGCCGCCGGCGGCACCACCGTCGTGCTCATCACCCACCTCGACGACGAAACCGCACGGGCCGACCACGTCGTACATCTGGAACGGGGACGCATCGTCGGCCCGTCCGCTCCCACACCGCGGCGCGAGGCGATCCCTGCCGTCCCGCCGGCGCAATGGCTCCCGGCCCTCGAACTCCGCGAGGTCACCCACACGTATGCGGCGCGCACGCCGTGGGCGCACACCGCATTGCGCAATGTATCGCTGACCGTCGGTCGGGGGAGGGGGTCCTGGTAGTCGGCGCCAACGGGTCGGGCAAGACCACCCTGGCATGGACCATCGCGGGTCTGCTGCGACCCACGAGCGGCACATGCACCGTGCACGACACTCCCACCGCGAACGTGCGCGGCGAGGTCGGACTCGTGTTCCAGCAGGCACGGCTACAGCTTCAACGCCCCACCGTGGCGCGCGAGATCTCCGAGGTCGCGGGTCTGGACCGCACCGACCACCGGTACGTCGCTGCTGTCCTGAAGCGGGTGGGATTGAGCGTCGACCTCGCGGTTCGACCCATCGATCAGCTCAGCGGCGGCGAGATGCGACGCGTCGCGATCGCCGCGCAACTGTCGCGGGCACCGCGTGTGCTGGTGCTCGACGAGCCCCTCGCGGGCCTCGACACCGCGGGCCGACACGAACTGATCTCGATCCTGGTGTACCTGCGGACCGTCGAACACGTCACGATCATCGTCATCTCCCACGACCTGCACGGCATGGAAGAGGTGTGCTCGCGCACCGTGGTACTCGAGGACGGCACCGTCGTCGATGACGGAACGAAGGCGGTCGCGTGATGAAGAAGCAACGTCAGCGTCGCCCCCTGATCCTGCTGCGACCGGTTCCGCGCGAGACACCCCTGCACCGCGTGTGGGCGGGCACGAAAGTGATTGCTGCCGCGGTGCTGTCGGTGGTGGTGAGTTTCCAGCCGTCGTGGGCCGGACTCGGCGTCATCGTCGCCGTGCTCCTCGCGGGTCTGCTCGTCGCGCGGATACCGCGCGGGGTGGTGCCGACCATCCCATGGTGGGTGTTCGCGTTCCTCGTCTTCTTCGGGGTCATCAATGCGATCGGTGGAGGTATCGACACGTACATCCGCGCGACGCTGCTGGGCATCGCACTGTTGGTTCTTGCGTCGCTGGTGGGGTGGACGACGCGGTTGTCGGAGCTCGTCGACGCCCTCCCGGTCCTCCTGGCGCCCCTGCGCCTGGTGCGTATCCCGGTCGACGAATGGGTGACCACCTGCGCGTTGGCGCTGCGGGTGCTGCCGTCGATCCGCGGGGAGCTGCGCATGTTGTTCG
>BBEG01000231.1 GCA_001312645.1 Rhodococcus sp. JCM 9791 | reverse complement strand
CCGCAGCCGGCACGGCACTGCAGGCGTGGACGAACGATCTGCTGGCGGGTAGCGACGTGACCGGCAGGTGCTGGACGATCGCGCCCGAACGGGCCGAGGAGATGTACACCGACGTCGACGCGATCAGCACTGCGGTGCAGCAGCCCGGACTCGACGGCCAGTTCGCGGTGACGTGGTCCGCGGACGGCACCGACGTATCGGTGCTGCGCAGTGAGATTTCTTCCGGCTACGCCTGCCCCTACGTCCACCCGACCGGCGACTCCGACATCTACACCGATGACGACGCCATCTACGCGGTGGAGCGGTTCCTCGGACGCGCCGCGGGCGATCCGGTGGCCCCGGAAGACACCGAGGACGACTATCCCCTGATCTGCCCCGGGATGGGAATCTGGGATCCGTGGGGCACCGGAAACCCGGGCGTGCCGCCGTTGTCGACCGATCCGGACATCCTCGACGGCGTGACGACCTTCGACGCGGATTCGGCGACCTTCGCTCCTGTCGACGACGTCTACGGGACTGTGACGATCCCGGTCGTCGAGGACGGAACAGCTCGTGACCTGGTTGTCTACGTCACAATCGCATCGAACGGATACTGCCTGGGCGCAGTGGACTGATCGGCTCCGCCTACCCTGGAGACCACGTCGGCCAGCTTCGTCAGGAGGCAACGCAGTGCAGATCACCAGCGTCGGACACGCAGGGTTCCATATCCGGACCGAAGCCGGGTCCATCCTGTGCGACCCCTGGGTCAACCCCGCCTACTTCGCGTCGTGGGTGCCGTTTCCCGACAACACCGGACTCGACTGGGAAGCGCTCGGCAACGTCGACTACCTGTACGTGTCGCACCTGCACAAGGATCACTTCGATCCGGGCACGCTGAGCAAGCACGTCAGCAAGGACGCGACGGTGCTGCTGCCGGACTATCCGGTGCCGGATCTGCGGCGTGAACTCGAGGCACTGGCTTCACCAAGTTCTTCGAGACCACCGACTCCGTCAAGCATCGGATCTCGGCTGCCGGAATTGAGGTCGCTCCGCAGGCTCCGCTCCGGCCGGGCGAGCTCGACATCATGATCATCGCAATGCGTGCCCCTGCCGACGGACCGATCGGCGACTCCGGCCTGGTCGTCTCCGACGGCGAGACCACCGTGTTCAACATGAACGACGCGCGCCCGATCGACATGGATCCGATGCACGAGGCGTTCGGCCACATCGACATCCACCTGCTGCAGTACTCCGGTGCCATCTGGTACCCGATGGTCTACGACATCCCGAAGAAGACCAAGGCCAACTTCGGTAAACAGAAGCGCCAGCGCGGGATGGACCGCTGCCGCAGTTACATCGAGCAGGTCGGCGCCACCTGGATCGTGCCGTCGGCCGGGCCTCCGGTGTTCCTCGACGACGATCTGCGCGACCTCAACGACGACCACGGCGACGAGGGGAACATCTTCCCCGATCAGCACGTGTTCCTCGAGCAGCTGCGCATCCACGGGCGCGACGGTGGCCTGCTGATGATTCCGGGGTCGACCGTGGATCTGGCCGGCAAGGATCAGATGGCACTCACGCATCCGATCCCGGACGAGCAGGTCGATGCGATCTTCACCGACAAGGCCGCGTACATCGAGGACATGGCACAGCGGTTCGCGCCGATCATCGCAGCGGAGAAGGCCACGTGGGCACCCGCCGAGGGTGAGCCGTTGCTGCCCGCGCTGAAGGCGAAGTTCGAGCCGATCATGGCGCAGTCCGACCTGATCTGCGACGGCATCGGTTACCCCGTGGGTCTGGTCATGGGCTCGGGCGACGACGCCGAGACCGTCGTGCTGGATTTCCCGAAGCGGGTCGTGCGCGAGCCATCGAGGGAGAAGGCAAGTACCGCTACGGATTCCGCATCGCACCGGAGCTGGTGCGGACGGTCCTGCGCGACGACGAACCCGACTGGGTCAACACGATCTTCCTGTCCACCCGCTTCACGGCGTGGCGCATCGGCGGGTACAACGAGTTCCTGTACACGTTCTTCAAGTGCCTCACCGATGAGCGAATCGCCTACGCGGACGGCTGGTTCGCCGAGGCACACGACGACACGGCGTCGATCGAGCTGGGCGGCTACGAGATTCAGCGTCGCTGCCCGCACCTGAAGGCAGATCTGTCGAAGTTCGGCGTGGTCGACGGCACCACCCTCACCTGCAACCTCCACGGCTGGCAGTGGGATCTCGAGTCCGGCCGCTGCAAGACGTCGAAGGGTCACGAACTGCGCAGCAGCAGACTCTGACACCGGTGCGTGGTTCCGGTAGCTCCAGCTACCGGAACCACGCACGATCTGCTCAGGTTAGGCTTGCCTCCCATTTGTTGGTCATCGAGGAGGTCCACATGAGATTCGGTCGGATTGCCGTCTCACTCGCCGCGGTCCCGCTGCTGTTCGTCGCAGCATGTTCGTCGGGTTCGTCGGACGCTGCGTCGTCGGCCGACGACGCAGCGGCGGTCACGGTGGGCCACCTCTTCGGCGAGACCACGGTCGAGAGCGCGCCCGAGCGAGTGGTCACCCTGTCGGTGTCCGACAACGACGCAGCCCTCGCGTCAGGTGTCGTTCCGGTCGCGATGGCCCAGTCGGTGGTCAAGCCGGTCATGCCCTGGACCGAAGGAGCGATCACGGAACTCGGCCGCGAGGTCCCACCGCTGCTCGACTTCGGCACCGAGGTCCCGGTCGAGGAGGTCGCGTCCTACGAGCCCGATCTGATCCTCGCGACCGGTCTCGAGCTCACCGACACCGTGTACGAGCAGCTCGCAGCCATCGCTCCCACCCTGGCCCGCGCCGAAGCCGAGCAGGCCGACACGTGGGCCGAGCAGTCCCAACGCGTCTCCGAGCTGTTCGGCACCCGCGAGGACATCGACGCCCGGATCGAGGCCACCGAATCCGAACTAGAGGCCGCCGCCGAACGCAATCCGGAACTGAACGGCGCCACGTACGTCGTGTCCCTGCTGCACTCCGCCGATCAGGCAGGTCTGCTCACCGGACCGGACTCTGCCACGAGTCAGCTGCTCGGCAGCCTCGGTCTCGTCCCCGCGCCGGAAACCGAGAAGTACGTCGAGGAGGGTAAGGACAACCAGCTCAGCCCCGAGAACCTCCGTCTCCTCGAGGCGGATGTGCTCATCGGTTACTTCCCCGACACCGGTCTGCGCGACACGTACTACGCGATGCCGGTGTTCAGTTCGCTGAACGTGGTCGAGGGCGGGCATCACTACCAGCCGACCGACGAAGAATGGCGCGGTTTCCGCTCGACCAGCCTGCTGAGCATGGCGTGGCTCGGCCAGGAACTGCCCGACAAGATCGCGGCCGCGATCCGCGGAGAGGCTGATCGGACTTGACCAAGAGCACCACCGTTCCCGCACCCTCGCCGAGGAAGCGACGACCGGCCCCCGATCGTTCCGTCCCCACTCCGGCTGCCGCCCGGGAGTCGCTGCAGAGTGACGGAACGGTGGTCTTCACCTCCGACGGCAGTGACTGGATTGCGACGTTCGCCGTGGGTGACGCCGCACTGCCGCCCTCGACGACCGCCGTCTTCCTCGACGCCAACTGCGTCACCGACCGGAGCCTGATTCCCGCAGGAAGCATGCACCGCGACCCGGACTCACGGTCGTGGATCCTGTCCGTACGGGTCCCGGCCGGTTGGCGCGGCGGGTACACGTTCATTCCGTCGAGCGCACCGCTCACAATTCCGGAAGGTGACGAGAACCAGCGGGACTGGTGGATCGACTTCCGCCGCAGCGCCATCGGATCCTTCGAAGCCGCTGCCCCCGACGCCGAGCCGCAGCGACTCCGGACGGGTGCGCTTCCGGAAGGCATCCTCACGACCGAGACGGTGAAATTCGACGGCATCCCGCGTCGAGTCGGCACCTACGTACCGCCCGTGCCGGGTCACGGCACCGTCGTATTGTTCGACGGTGACGAGATCCGCCGTCACCGGGTGCTCGCCGCGTTCGACGATCCCGAGAACGCCCCCGCGCGGGTACTCGTCGTCGACCACGTGAGCGCCGACGGTCAGGCACGCACTGTGCGGGCGTCCGACCTGACCGCCAATCCGCGCTTCCGCGACGATCTCCTCGCGTTCGCGGGTGAGCCCGTGACGGTGGGCGGCTGCTCGTACGGCGGACTCGCGTCGATGTTCTTCGCATTGACCCGACCCGATGCCGTGCGGGGCGCGGCGTGCTTGTCACCGTCGATGTGGTGGCACGACGAGCAGGGCCGCGATGTGCCGACACTCGCGGAGGCAGACAACGGCGGCGACGTGCCCATCCTCAGCGAGGTGGGCTCACTGGAGTGATGATGCTCGACGAGGTCGCCGCCGCCGCCGATCGACTGGCCGCGGCCGGACACCCGATCCGTTCGGGGACGTTCGCGGGTGGTCACGACTGGGTGCAATGGCGCGAGCGATTGCCTGTGCTGATCACCGAGCTGCTGAACCAATAATTGCTGGTCACACCGTCGCGTCGCTCGGAATCCGTGCCACAGCGGGCCGCGGAGCGAACACGGGCACGAGCAATAGCACCGCGCCGACCGCGATCAGCCGAACGGCCACCACTGACGGCCCCCGGTGTGCACGGTGGGTTCGGCGGCCTGCGCGGTGCCGCCCTTGGGCAGGGCCTCAGTCGCTTCCCGCACGTTGCCCGAGATGCTCTCTACGACGTTGCTGACCGGTCCGACACCCGCGACGAGCTGGCCGGTGCCGTCGGTCAGTTGCCGGCCACCGTCGTCGAGCAGGATCAGGCCGTCGAGCAGCTGCCGCGATCCGTCCGAGGCCTGGGACATACCTGCGACGAACTGTGCGTTCGGGTCGGTGAGCTCGTAGGCGAGCTGCTGCGCCCCGTCGCGCAGCTGCCCGAGCTGGTCCATGGTGTCGGGCCCGAGGCCCTGGGTGTCCAGCATGCCGACCAGTTCCCGGATCTCCCGCGACGCCGAACGCGACACCGGGTCGCCGGACAGGTCGAGGGTGTCGGCGACGGTCGTGAGCTGCGCGGTGACGCTGCCCTGCATCTCCCCGAAACCGCTGAGCCGGGTGACCACCTCTTCGACGCCGCCACTGATCTGGGAAGCTCCGTCGCCGAGCAGCCCCACACCACCGTGGAGCTGGTCGAGCCCGTCGGCGAGCTGTTGTCCGCCGTTGCGGGCCTGACCGAGTCCGTCGGCGAGTTGCTTGGCGCCGTCGTCGAGCTGACGGCTGCCGTCCGTGAGCTGGCCGACCCCACCGCCGAGGACCGAGAGGGGCAGACTGGCCTGCTGCAGTGTGCTGCGGGCATCGGCGACGCCGTCGCCGACTTCCTGCTCTGCAACGGTCACGGTGGTGTCGGGTGAATCGAGGTAGGCGAAGGCCGATCCGGCACCCACAAGGGCGAGCCCGGACACGGCGGTGATCATGGTGAGCAGACGTGCACGCATGTGCGTCGACGCTAGAACATCCAGCTAAGAGGCTGCTGAGCAGCCCCGACCGGGCAGCCACCGGCCTGCTGCGAAACCCACGACGAGCAGCGGCAACACCGTTGCGACGACCAGTCCGGACAACGGAATCCATGTCGAGCCCACCGCGAACCCCGCGAACACACCCACCGACAGGACCTCGCTCGTCAGCCCCACTACCGAGGTGACCGTCGCGCGAGCGCGCCCCGACATCGTGTCCTGCAACCTGGCCTCGGCGACGATGGCGGTGTTGTGGATTGCGCCGTACCCGAGCCCGATCGCGATGAAGCCGCCGACACCACCGGCGATCGCACCGACGGCGAGGAGAACTGCACCCACGGTCACCACCGCGCCCATCACCCGGCCGCTCATCGAGCCGTCCGGCCCGCGGTCGCGGCACCGAGCACCTGACCGATCACCGTGAGCGCCACCAGAACCGGCACCTGCTCGACGCGTGCACCGCCCTCCCTCGCGAGTAGGCCGAAGTACTCGTCGAACGCAAGACCGGCGAGCAGAGCGGCAGCGAGCACCACCGCGCGGCGCACCACCTTGTCGGTGCGGACCTCGGCCGTGCCCTCGCGCAGCACCGACACATAACGGCTGAGCACCGGCCACCGCCGGCATCGTCGGTGTCCCTCGCCCGGGGTGTGGACGGCAATGTCAGGACCAACAGCCCGTTCGCGAGGGTGAGCGCAACGGACAACCATCCGACGAGTGCGTAGCCGCCCAGCCCGAACAGGGGTGCCGCCGACAGGATTGCGACGAACGCGCACACCATCTCGCCGGCATTCGCGTACCCCGAGACCGTTGCGTACCGACGTTCCGCGCCGAGCGCCGCGAGTTCGTCGTAGAGGAGCGCCTCGAATGTGCCCGATTTCAGGGATTCACTGATCCCCCACAGCACGAAGCCCAGCGCAAAACCCCAGACGGTGGGCCAGAGCATCCAGATCGTGAAGGTCGCCGTGAACAGGACGCCGCTGCCGAGAAGCAGACCCCGGCGCGACACCGTATCGGCCCACGCACCCGACGGAACCTCCGACACGAATGCAACAACGGACCACAGCACGAACAGCGACGAAATACTGCCTGTGCTCAGTCCGTGTTCTTCGAACAGAAGCGCATAGAGCCCGTAGAGCGGCACCAACTCGCGGGTGGCCGCGTAGGCGACCGCCCGGACGGACAGCGAGGTCGAACGGCTGGATCAACATCGTCGACGCATGGGTCCAGCATGGCACTACTGCTCGCGTGTGTCACGAACGACGTGACCGTCCGATACCGTCGTCAGTTGTGAGCGAGGACAACGAACTGCACCGGCAACGCACCTACTCGTGGGACGATCCGGCACCGACATCGGCCGCCAACCGCGACATGCAGGGACTCGAGTTCCTGCGCGGACTGATGGACGGCAGCATCCCCCATCACCCACGTCCCGGACGTTGGGTTTCACCGTCACCGACGCCCGGGAAGGGTTCGTCGAGGTGACCCTGGAGGTGCAGGAGTTCCACGCCAACGCAGTCGGCAGCGTGCACGGCGGGGTGCTCGCCACCTTGTTCGACACTGCAATGGGCTTCTCCGTGTCGAGCACACTCGACGCGGGTGTCGGCTACACGACTCTCGACCTGCAGGTACGTTATCTGCGCGCAGTGCAGCCGGGCCACGTGGTGCGGGTGCAGGGGTTCTGCGAGCACACCGGTCGCCGCACTGCGATCGCGCGCGGTGAAGCTCGCGACGATCAGGGGAAACTGTTGGCCACCGGCTCCACGAGTTGCCTCATCCTGAGCTGAGCACACCCGCCGCCGGTCAGCCGACGGGCTCGAGCACCTCACGCCCGACGAACGGAACGAGCGCTGCCGGAACCTTGACGGAGCCGTCGGCCTGCTGGTGGTTCTCGAGCAACGCAACAAGCCACCGCGTCGTCGCCAACGTCCGTTGAGGGTCGCGGCAGTCTGCGGCTTGCCGTTCTCGTCGCGGTAACGAACACCGAGACGCCGCGCCTGGAAAGTGGTGCAGTTCGACGTCGACGTCAGCTCGCGGTATCGGTCCTGCGTCGGCACCCATGCTTCGCAGTCGAACTTGCGGGCCGCCGAGGAGCCGAGGTCGCCGCCGGCGACGTCGATGACGCGGTACGGCACGTCGATCGCGGCGAGCATCTCGCGTTCCCACGCCAGCAGCCGCTGGTGCTCCGCGGTCGCTTCCTCGGGCTTGCAGTAGACGAACATCTCGACCTTGTCGAACTGGTGCACGCGGATGATGCCGCGGGTGTCCTTGCCGTAGCTGCCCGCCTCGCGGCGGAAGCACGAGGACCAGCCCGCGTACCGCTTCGGCCCCTTCGACAGATCGAGGATCTCGCCCGAGTGATAGCCCGCCAGCGGTACCTCGGACGTGCCGACCAGGTACAGGTCATCGTCCTCCAGGTGGTACACCTCGTCGGCATGCTGCCCGAGGAAACCGGTCCCACGCATGATCTCGGGGCGCACCAGCACCGGCGGGATCATCATGGTGAAACCGTTGGCCGTGGCCTTCTGCGCAGCGAGCTGGAGCAGACCGAGCTGCAGCAGCGCGCCGTAGCCGGTGAGGAAGTAGAAGCGCGCACCGGAGACCTTGGCGCCGCGCTCCATGTCGATCAGGCCCAGCGACTCACCGAGGGTGAGGTGATCCTTCGGCTCGAAATCGAACGTCGGCAGGTCACCGACCGTTTCGAGAGTGACGAAATCGTCCTCGCCGCCAGCCGGAGCACCTTCCTGGACGATGTTGGAGATCGCCATGTGCGCCAGCTCGAGCGCCTCCTGCGCGGCGTTCTGCGTGGCCTCGAGTTCCTTGACCTCGGCCGCGAGTTCCTTCGCACCGTCGAGCAGCGCTGGCCGCTCCTCCGGGGACGCCTTACCCACCTTCTTGCCCAGCGCCTTCTGCTCGGCGCGGGCGTTGTCGCCCGCCAGCACAGCGGCACGACGGGAGGCATCCGCATCGAGCAGCGCATCGACGAGACCTGGGTCCTCGCCTCGGGTGCGCTGCGAGGCGCGAACGGTGTCGGGATTCTCGCGGAGGAACTTGAGGTCGATCACGAAGGTGAAGCCTACCTTTGCCAGAGCTGCAGGTAGTCCTCACGCCCGAACATCTGCGCCGCGTCCACCGCGGTGGGGTGCCCGCCCAGCGGATCCGCGCCCGCCTCGGTGAGCATCCGCACGACCTCTTCC
>BBEG01000230.1 GCA_001312645.1 Rhodococcus sp. JCM 9791 | reverse complement strand
CTCCCGCCGCTCCGGCACCGCGGACCCACACCGTCGCTTCCGGCGACACCCTCTGGGCGATCGCCGAGCGTTTCTACGGCGACGGCAGCCAGTACCAGCGCATCGCCGATGCGAGCGGCGTCTCCAACCCGGACCTGATCCAGCCCGGCCAGGTGCTCACCATCCCGTGATGCCTGCAGGCTCATAGTGTCGAACGTCCCCATCACCTGCTTCGGTGGTGGGGACGTCCACGTTCACAGAATCTGTCATTCACGGACTCTCGTCGGTTATCGGCTTCTCCCCCACCTGCTGCCGACGATGCTTGGCCGCGAGCACGAACAGCCGCACCACCAGCGCGAGGAAGATCAGATTGCATACGATCTGCGCCGAGACCACCGCCCTCGTTCCATCGGTGACCGCGGCGATGTCCCCGAATCCGACGGTCGCGAACACCGTCAGACTGAAATACAGGCGCCCATCCGGGTCAGGAGCTCGGTGAATCCCTCCGGGTCGACCTGTGAGATCACGGCGTACAGCGACGCGAAGCCCAGAATGTAGACGGTGGAGGTCGCGGCGATCCCTTCCATCGCCTGAACCATGGGATGCGGGGAGCGCAGGACCCACCACACCTGCCAGCCGCAGACCGCGCACACCACCGCCGACCCGCACACCAGCAGGAACAGTGTCGAGAGGTCGTCGAGTCCGGTGAAGGGCAACGTGAAGTAGGCGGTACCCACCACCACGACCGTCGTCACGGTGCGAAGCAACGCCCGCCACGTGAGTCCGCGCAGCTGGGCGGACCTGTCTGCATCGGGGGACCGCGCGCGGTTCGGCACAGGTGCAAGTATGCGCCTTCCAACCGATCGGCACGCTCACCGACGGGCGTCCTGTCGGTGGGTCCGACTAGTGTTCACGACACACGGGTCAATGTCGGGAAGGTAAGGGGGCAGGTTCATGGGCGAGCCGGAAAGCGGATTCGACCGCGACGTCGACCGCGCCTGGCGCGAGTTCCGGGGGGACCTCGCCGACCACGTCGCTTCCATGCGAGACGGAGGCGGACTCGTGCTCGAGCCGCTGGCAGAGGAATCCGGTGGGCCGGCCGGGCCGTGCGTGCAGTTCTACGCGTGGGGCGATCAGCAGGTGCGCTGTGAAGTGCCGTCCAATCTCCATCTGTCCGATGATCGGTATCTGTCGCCGCAGGATGAGGCATTGCTGCTGGAATTGGCTGGCAAACACCGTCGCGGGATCCCGATGCACCGGAGGACGGCGGCTCGCCTGCGTTCTGGCTGGATCTTCCGTCGGCGTGGGCCGACAGGCTCGCGGAGGTCGCGGTGCGCGTGCTGCGTGACGTGTGGGGCGTTCCTCACCCGTTGTTCCTGAGGGCAGAATCCTTCGGGACCGCCAGCACACACGAGTTCGAGACTCCGTCCCCGGTCGCCGAGGTTTCCCCGAAGGTGCCGGTCCGCGGGCCTGTCCATCCACTGGGCGAGGAGCACCTGCGAGAACTCATCGAAGACACCGTGGGCGATCGGGTCGGCGACACCCCGACGTGGGACGAAGACGGCGACCTCGTGCTGCGCATCGCCGATGTCCTCGTGTTCGTCGGTGTCGGCGCAGGCGCCGCAACGGTGGATCTGCTCGCGCCGATCGTGCATTCGATCAGTGGTCGCACCCGCGCGATGGAGGTGGTCTCCGATCTCAATCGGCAGTGGCCGCAACTGAAGTTCGTGCTGATCGACGATCGCGTCGCCGTCGTCAACCACCTGCCTGCGGTGCCCTTCGTGCCCGAGCATCTGGTGTCCGCTCTCGATCGCATGTCCCTGTTCCTCGAAGGCGTCGACCACGACTTCGCTGCGCATATCGGCGGCCTGCCGATGCGCGGTCACGGTCACGACCCTTATTTCGAGTCCTCGGAGTTCGAGGGCGGCGACGACCACGATCCGTTCGAGGACGACCTGTGGGAACCCCGTCTCGAAGACGATCTTCCGTCTGCCCTGCTCGAACTGCGTGATCACCACGTTCACGGGCGTTCCGACATCCCGGTCGAGATGGTCGCGGCGATCGGAGACCAGGAGGCTTCGCGCCTGCAGCAGTTCCTCGAACTCAGCACCGAGCAGCATGTGGGCTGGACCAGCGAATCCCTCAACCGGGCATTCGTGGGCGACGACGACGGTGTCGCCGCCGCAGACGCGAAGGCACTCGAGTGGAAGCTGACGAGCTGGTCTCTGGCTGCAGCGCTGAGTTTCCTCGAGCAGCCCACCGACATTCCGACGCGCCGACGCCCACCGGCGGGTCCGAGCACCGACCAGCCGCCGCTGTTCGACAATCCGGACGAGCCGACACTCTTCGACGGTTTCGGCGACTAGGAACCCGCCACGGCGCGTCGCAGCACGTCTGCGGCGGCGGTCGAGTATCCGACGAGGGTGACCGTCGCAACCGACGTCGTCGTGGTGCGAATCGCCGAAACTGCCTGCTCGGCAGCATCGTCGAGGGGCCATCCGTAGACTCCGGCGGAGATGAGAGGAAATGCGACCGTCGCCGCGCCGAGTTCGTCGGCGACCATCAGCGATCGACGATAGGCCGAGCGCAGGATCGGTGACCGGTCGTCGCCGGGTGCGTACACGGGGCCGACGGTGTGGATCACCCACCGAGCGGGTAACCGACCCGCAGTGGTGGCCACCGCATCACCGGCGGGGAGCCCGTCCGGCAGAGTCGTGGCACGCAGTGCTCGGCACTCGGCGAGGATCTCCGGCCCACCCGCGCGGTGGAGTGCACCGTCGACTCCGCCGCCACCGAGCAGCGACGAGTTGGCGGCATTGACGATCGCGTCGACCGCGATCGTGGTGATGTCTCCCTCGACGACGTCGATGACTGTCATGTGTTCCCCTGTTCGTGGGTACTGCCACCGCGGGCGTTGCTGGCATGATTCCAGAGCGTGACGTCGTCGGACAAGCTTCGCGAACTCGCAGGGCACCACGGTGTGTCCTGCACCTACCGTGGGTGGGACACCCTCGAACATCACGTCTCCGACCGCACCTTGCGCACGATCCTGTCAGCCCTCGACGTGCCTGCCGGGTCGGACGCCGAGATCGAGGACGCGCTCGCGGATGCCCCGAACCTGCCATGGCGGCAGATGCTGCCGCTGTCGCTGGTCGTCGTCGAAGGCGACGGACGTTCGTTCGCCGTGCATGTGCCGCACGGCGACCCCGTGTCGGTGTGGGTGGTGACGGAGGACGGCGCCGAGGTCGATGTCGACCAGCTCGATGTGTGGGTCGATCCGAGAACGGTGGACGGGCGGCTGCTCGGCCGGGCAACGTTCGCGGTGCCACATCTCCCGCTGGGCTGGCACACGATCCACGCACGCAGCAACGACGTCGAGGCGACCGCGACGCTCGTGGTGACACCGGCTCGCTGTCCACAGCCGACCGGGTGCTGCGCCGCCGGCGATGGGGTCTGGCCGCGCAGTTGTATTCGGTGCGGTCACGCCGGTCGTGGGGTATCGGTGATTTCGCCGACCTCGCCGATCTCGCGGCGGTGACCGCGGGCCACGGCGGCGACTTCGTATTGATCAACCCGGTGCACGCGGCGGAGCCCCGGCCCCCGCACGAGCCGTCTCCGTATCTTCCGTCGTCGCGACGGTTCGTCGATCCGCTGTACCTGCGGGTCGAAGACATTCCCGAGGTCGCATATCTTCCGCGTAAGCACCGCAAGCTCCTCGACGAGCGCGCACAGGACTGCACGAAGGCGAACCACAAGGCCGGGCGCCTGAAGCGAGATCCGACCTTCCGAGCCAAGCTCGAAGTGCTCGAACGTATCCACCGTGTGCCCCGGGGGGCAGCCCGTCAGGCTCGCTATGCGGCATTCTGCGCCGAGGGCGGCCGCGCACTCGACGACTTCGCACTGTGGTGCGCACTCGCAGAGAAGGCCGGGCCCCGTGGGATCCGCTGGGACGAGCGGGCGACCGCGCCGGACGATCCCTGGGTGGTACATCAACGCGCCGTGCTGGCCGAGCGCATCGACTTCCACCGATGGTTGCAGTGGTTGTGCGACGAGCAGCTCACATTCGCGCAGGACGCCGCCCGCGCTGCGGGGATGGACATCGGTGTCGTACACGACCTGGCGGTGGGTGTGCAGCGCGGCGGCGCCGACGCGTGGACCCTCGGCGATGCACTGGCGTCGGGGGTTACGGTGGGTGCCCCGCCCGACGACTTCAATCGGAACGGGCAGAACTGGAACCAGCCGCCCTGGCGTCCCGATCGTCTCACCGAACTCGGTTATCGCCCGTATCGCGAGATGCTCCGCTCGGCGCTGCGGCATGCCGGTGGTGTGCGGATCGACCACATCCTGGGCCTGTTCCGTACGTGGTGGGTTCCGGAAGGGTCCTCACCGACCGAGGGAGCGTACGTCCGGTACGACCACGAGGCGATGATCGGCATCCTGGTGCTCGAGGCGCACCGCGCGGATGCGGTCGTCATCGGCGAGGATCTCGGGGTGTTCGAGGGATGGGTCCAGGAGTATCTCGCCGAGCGCGGGGTCGCGGGTACGTCGATCCTGTGGTTCGAGAAGGACGGCGACAGCCCGCGCGCACCCGAGACCTACCGTCGGTTGTGCCTCACCTCGGTCACCACACACGACCTACCGCCGACATCCGGATACCTTGCCGGGGAGCATGTTTCGATCAGATCGAGGCTCGGCCTACTGAAGGGAGATCCGGAGACCGAGCTGGCCGGGGCCGCAGCCGAACGCGACGCCGTGCTCGGCCTCGCCCGCGAGCGGGGACTGCTCGGCGAGACCGAGAACGAGACCACCGAGCGTCAGGTCGAGGCACTGCACCGGCTCATCGCAGCGAGCCCGTCGGCCTTGCTGGCGTTGTCTCTGGCCGATGCGGTCGGTGAACGTCGGAGTCAGAATCAGCCCGGCACGGTCGACGAATATCCGAACTGGCGTGTTCCGCTCGCCGACGCGACGGAGAGGCCGTCCTCATCGACGACCTCTCCGGCCACGAGCGCTTCGCGAATCTGGCCTCGGCGTTGGCCCAGGCCGGATCCGAGTGAAAGTCACCGCTTCGTGTACATGCCCTCGATGTCGTCGGTGAACTTTTCGGCGACCACGTTCCGCTTGATCTTCAGCGTCGGAGTCAGCTCGCCGGTCTCCTCCGTCAGGTCGCGGTCGAGGATCACGAACTTCTTGATGGCCTCCGTATGCGAGACCGTGCTGTTGGCGTCGTCGACGATCGTCTGCATCGCATCGCGCAACGAGGGATCGTTGCGCAGACCTGCGATGGTGGCGTCGGCCGGCTTGCCGTTCTCTGCTTTCCAGTTGTCGAATACCTCGGGGTCGACGGTCAACAACGCCGAGATGAACGTGCGTCCGTCGCCGAGGACGACGGCCTGTGATACCAGGGTGTGCGAACGCATCCGGTCTTCGAGCGGGCCCGGCGAGACGTTCTTGCCGCCGGCGGTGACGATGAGGTCCTTCTTACGCCCGGTGATCGTGGTGTACCCGTCGGCGTCGAGCGAGCCGAGATCGCCGGTTCGGAACCATCCGTCGTGGAACGCGTCCTCGGTGGCATTCTCGTTGCGCCAATAGCCGTTGAAGATGACTCCGCCGCGCAGTTCGATCTCACCGTCCTCGGCAATACGAACACTGTTTCCGCCCAGGGGCATACCCACGGTGCCGATCTTCTGCGATCCCGGCATGTTGACGGTGTGTGCCGCAGTCGATTCGGTCAGGCCGTAGCCTCGTAGATCGGCACGCCGACGCCGCGGAAGAAATGTCCGAGCTTGGTGCTGAGCGCCCCGCCACCGGAGATGGCCATCTGGCACTCGCCGCCCATGGCCTCACGTAGCTTGCCGTAGACGAGTTTGTCGGCCATGGTCCGCTTGGCCTTCAGGAACAGGCTCGGGCCACCGTGGTCGAGCGACTCGCTGTACGCGATGGCAGTTTCCTCCGCGAACTGGAAGATGGCCGCATTGAGCTTTCCGCCTGCTGCCGCCTTGCCGGCCGCGGCATCGCGAACCTTCTCGAACACGCGGGGCACACCGAGAATCATGTGCGGCGAGTAGCGCGCGAACTGGCCCGATACGGTACCGAAGTCAGCCCAGTGCGACTGCGCTGCACCACCTTCGAATACCGCAAGCGACACTGCCCGCGCCAGCACGTGCGCCAGGGGCAGGAACGTCAGGATTCGGTTACCGGGCTTGGCAACCATCCGACCGATCGGCGCCGTCAGGATTCCGCGGACCTCCGAGAGGAAGTTCCGGTGAGTGAGCATGCACCCCTTGGGCCGGCCGGTGGTGCCGGAGGTGTAGACGAGGGAGGCGAGGTCGTCGGCGCGGATGCCTGCGCGGCGAGCGTCGAGTTCGGCGTCGTCGATCCCTGAGCCTGCAGCGATGAGTGCATCCACTGCCCCACCATCGATCCGGTGGATCTCACCGAGGGTGTCGGGCATGCCGACGAAGAGCGCCTCATGGGCGGCGGTCTCGACGATGGCGAGGCAGGCGCCGGAGTCTTCGAGGATCCAGCGGATCTGCTCGGTCGACGACGAGTCGTAGATCGGTACCGATGCCGCACCTGCCGCCCAGATCGCGTAGTCGAACAACGACCATTCGTACCGGGTGGCCGACAGCAACGCGACGCGATCGCCGGGCTGCACGCCTGTGGCGATCAAGCCCTTGGCGACACCGGCGACCTGCTCTGCGAACTGCGATGCGGTGACTGCGACCCACTCGTCACCCAGCGGACGCGAATACATCACGCGGTGCGGCGTCTTCTCCGCTTGGGTGAATACCGTGTGGACGACGGAATCATCGTCTGCAATGGTGAACTGAGCGGGGGTCGAGTACTCACGCACTGAAATCTCCATCGTTCTGGTCGGTCGAAGGCGGGGTGGACGGGTCCACACCGGAGCGGAAGCGGCGCAGCAACTGGACGAACGTGCCGATCTCATCCTGACCCCAACCCGTCAGTCCTGCGGTGACTTCGTCGTATCGGCGAGTCACTGTGACGGCGAGCATGGTGTGCCCCTGATCCGTCAGTCTGAGCGGGTGTCCCAACCTTGTCGGTCCGGAGTCCGCAGAGAGCCAACCCTGGTCGATGCAGTGGCGAACCTGCCTCGAGACGGTCGACCGGTTGACGCCGAAAACCTCCGAGATATCGGTAGCGCGGCAACCCGGATTGCGGGCGATGAACCCTAGCAGCGAATGCTGCGCGAGTGACAGAGAGCTGTCGTCGGACCGCTCCCCGGCAGTGAGGAAACGTACGAGGTGAACGAATTCGTCGTAGACCTCGACCACTCCGGTCCGATCCGGCGAACCGGACCGTCGCTTCTGTTGCATATTGCAACTATAAGCGGTGTGCTCCACGCCTCAAACCAGGGCAATTCGCTCAGCTGATCAGCGGAAACGGTTGGTGGCAGCCCGCACACGGGCATGGCGAGCACGCAACTGTCCCTTTCGTGGTACAGCAGAGTGTCGAAATCCCGCCACTACCCGACCGCGCCGACGGTCATCGCCCCATCGTGGGCGCGCACCCCGCATCACCCGACGCTCGACGAAACCGAACGACTAGCCTGTGCGTACCGTGGTGGTGGCGCACAGGAAGGACGACCGATGGGTGATGGGGGGTCCCGCGGCCTGTTCCGCTACCTGGTCGCCGACGAATCCGACAACTACGTCGCGATCATGGACTACTTCACAGGCGTCCTGCTCGCCGACGCGACGGCGGTCGACATCGCCGCCGCCCTCGCCGCCGGTGGACATCGCATCGACCGCGACGTCGCGGAGAACCGATGCCGACAACTCGTCGCGTGGGGCAACCTCGGCGAGGCAAGCCGCGACACGCGCGTCGGATCGGTCGGCGACTACGTCCGCGCCGCCGCCCTCTATCGTCCGACGGTCCTCGGCGGCCGAGTGCACCGCGAGGCCACCACGCTGCTGTCGTCACACGATGGCGCCCGCGAGGTCACCCGGGAATCCCTCGCCCGTATCTGTGACGCTCTCACGCACATCGACGCGGCCACCGGCACCGGGTTCGCCATCGATCCGAACACCCTCGCCGGCCACGTCACCGGGGTGTTCGTGCACCACAGCGCCTTCACCGACAGCGTTGCCGACTTCTACACCTACCTCGCGGTGGTCTCGGGGCAACCGGATCTCTCCGGCGACGATTACACCGAATTCAAGCTCCTGTTGCTCGACTACGTCGATGTCATCTCCTCCGACCTGAGCCGCTACGCAACCCAGGTCTGCGCGACAGCGCAGCGCCTGCTCCCCCACATCGACGACCTTCTCGCGGCACTCCCCGATCCGGGCCTGCCCGGCGACACCGTCACTCGCTCCCCCGGACGCACACGCGACGAATGGGAACAGCTCGCGTCCTGGTACGACGAGGATGCCGGCCCCAGAGCACTGCGCGACGCCGCGGCCGCGGCACTGAACCGGCTGCTCACCCACACCCGGAGCCGCACCTCCGACGCTCCCGGTTTCTCCCACCGAGCCGACCTCCTGCGTCTGGCCTCCTGGTTCTCGGAATCCTCGGACGAGCAGCCCACCGGCTCCACGCCGCCACGTTCGGTGCCTATCCGAGCCGGCACCTACTGCTCGGCCCCGAAGAGCCCGATCCGCGAATCGCGCCGGAACATCCTGGTGGAACGCCGA
>BBEG01000229.1 GCA_001312645.1 Rhodococcus sp. JCM 9791 | reverse complement strand
TGCGGCCCGCACTCCGCGCATCCGTGCGGCCCGCACTAGGGTGAGATCCATGAGCGCCAGCGCAGGGTCAGTGTCGAGCATCTACATCGCGGCCCCCGAGGGTGATACCGGAAAATCGGCCGTTGCGCTGGGTGTACTGCAGATGTTGTGCGCCTCCACGGCCCGCGTCGGGGTGTTCCGGCCCATCGCCCGCACCGACAGCGACACGGACTACATTCTCGAACTTCTCCTCGAATACACCACCGTCGACCTCGACTACGACGACTGCATCGGCGTCACCTACGACGATGTTCATACCGATCCCGAGGCCGCGCTCAGCGACATCGTGAGCAAGTACCATGCGGTCGCCGACCGTTGCGATGCGGTGGTCATCGTCGGCAGCGACTACACCGAGATAGCGAATCCCAGCGAGCTGTCGTACAACGCGCGGATCGCCGCGAACCTCGACGCACCCGTCCTGCTCGTCCTGCGCGGTTCGGGGCGTACCCCCGACGAGATAGCCCAGGTCACCGCGGTGTGCGCGCACGAACTGTCGGCGCACCACGCCCACCTCGCCGGAACCGTCGTCAACCGCTGCGACCCGGACCGCCTCGACGACGTCACTGCGGCGCTCGCCGGCCGCACCGAAACCGTGTGGGCGCTACCCGAGACCCCGATTCTGATGGCCCCGACGATGGGTGAGCTGCAGATCGCCATCGATGGTGAGCTCTACAGTGGCGACTCGGACCTGCTGCAACGCGAGGTGCTGCGCATCATGGTCGGCGGCATGACAGCCGAGCACATCCTCGAACGCCTCACCGAAGGCGTGGTGGTGATCGTACCGGCAGACCGGACCGACGTCATCCTCGCACTCGTCAATGCCAATGCGGCAGAGGGATTCCCGACTCTCGCGGGCATCATCATGAACGGTGGGCTGCTGCCC
Organism: Rhodococcus sp. JCM 9791; assembly: GCA_001312645.1. Taxonomy (GTDB): domain Bacteria; phylum Actinomycetota; class Actinomycetes; order Mycobacteriales; family Mycobacteriaceae; genus Rhodococcus. The sequence continues at coordinate 7,769 of BBEG01000229.1, read as the reverse complement.
CACCCGGCCATCGCGCAACTCGTCGCGGGTCTCAGGCCGAGCCTCCCGATCCTTACCACCGCGCTGGGTACCTTCGATACAGCGTCGGCGGCCGACCGCACACGAGGACGCATGGCGCTGTCGGCGCAGCGCAAGATCGAGACCGCGCTCGCCTGATGGAGCAGCATGTGGACGCCTCGGAACTGCTCGAGCGTCTGCGCTTGCCGCGTCCCTCGGTGACGACCCCTCAGATGTTCGAATATCAGCTCATCGACCGGGCACGCGAACAGCGACGTCACATCGTGCTGCCCGAGGGTGGCGACGACAGGGTTCTGCGTGCCGCAGGGCGGGTCCTGCAGCGACGCATCGCCGACCTGACCATCCTCGGTGACGAGGCGGTGGTTCGCCAGCGCGCCGCCGAGCTCGGCATCGACATCTCGGCGGCGAACATCGACGATCCGCGCACGTCCACGCACATCGACACGTTCGCCGAGGAGTACACGCGGCTGCGGGCCCACAAAGGTATGACCGTCGAACGAGCCCGAGAAATCATGGGCGACATATCGTACTTCGCCACGATGATGGTTCATCTCGGGGTCGCGGACGGCATGGTGTCCGGTGCTGCCCACACCACCGCGCACACGATCCGGCCCTCCTTCGAGATCATCAAGACCGAACCGGGCGTATCGACGGTGTCGAGCATCTTCCTGATGTGCCTGTCGGATCGCGTACTCGCCTACGGCGACTGCGCCGTGGTGCCCGACCCCACCGCCGACCAGCTCGCCGACATCGCGATCTCGTCGGCAACCACCGCGGCGCGATTCGGTATCGAACCGCGCATCGCAATGCTCTCGTACTCGACCGGCGAATCCGGCTCGGGTGCCGACGTCGACAAGGTTCGCACCGCAACTGCTCTCGTGCGGGAACGGCGACCGGACCTGCCGGTGGAAGGGCCGATCCAGTACGACGCTGCGATCGAACCGTCGGTGGCCAGCACGAAACTTCCCGAATCCGCGGTGGCGGGGAAGGCGACCGTCTTCATCTTCCCCGACCTGAACACCGGCAACAACACCTATAAGGCGGTGCAGCGCAGCGCAGGCGCGGTCGCTGTCGGCCCCGTGCTCCAGGGTCTGAACAAGCCCGTCAACGACCTGTCGCGCGGTGCGCTCATCCAGGACATCGTCAACACCGTCGCGATCACCGCAATCCAAGCCCAGGGAGATGCCCAGTGAGTGCTCCGAACCCGCTGACAGCCGGCACCGTCCTCGTGCTCAACTCCGGCTCGTCGTCGATCAAATTCCAGCTCATCGACCCCGAGACAGCGGAGGCGCCGGCATACGGGCTCATCGAACGGATCGGTGAACCCGACGGGCGCATCATCTTCCACCACACGACGGGAACCGACGAACACCTCGGCGAGATTCCCGATCACCGGTTCGGTCTGCGCAAGGTTCTCGAGATGCTCGAAGGACTCGGCCGCCCGCTCGAAGAGGTCGGGATCGTCGCTGTCGGGCACCGACTCGTCCACGGCGGAGACCGGTTCTACGAACCGACACTCATCGACGACTCGGTGGTGCAGGCCGTCTCCGACCTGTCCGTGCTCGCACCCCTGCACAACCCCGCGAACGTCGTCGGTATGGAGGTGGCCCGCGAAGAGCTGCCCGACGTACCTCACGTGGGCGTGTTCGACACCGCGTTCTTCCACTCGCTGCCTGCCGCGGCAGCGACCTATGCGATCGACCGGGACATCGCGCGGGAGAACGGAGTTCGCCGATACGGATTCCACGGAACCTCCCACGAATACGTCTCGAACCGTGCCGCCGAGTTCCTCGGCCGCCGATACGGTGAGCTGAATCAGGTGGTGCTGCACCTCGGGAACGGTGCGTCGGCGTCCGCGATCGCCGGTGGCCGCCCGCTCGACACATCGATGGGCCTGACGCCCCTCGAAGGACTCGTGATGGGCACGCGCAGCGGCGACATCGACCCCGGTGTCCTGATGCACCTCAACCGTGCCGCGGGGATGAACGTCGACGAGATCGACCGCGTCCTCAACCGCAGTTCCGGATTGAAAGGTCTGTCGGGCGTCAACGACTTCCGTGCGCTCCTCGGCTGATCGCCGACGGCGACGCCGACGCAAAGCTCGCCTACGATGTGTACGTGCACCGTCTGAAGAAGTACATCGGTGCCTATCTCGCGATCCTCGGCGGAATCGACACCATCGTGTTCACCGGTGGAGTGGGGGAGAACAACATCGACGTCCGCCGCGACAGCCTCGCGGGGCTCGAGCGACTCGGAATCGTCGTCGACCCGGAACGCAACGAGGCATCCGGTGGCGGCGATCGCCGCATCTCGGCAGATGACTCACAAGTCGAGGTGCTCGTGATACCCACCAACGAGGAGCTCGCCATCGCGCGGGCCGCCGTAGCATTCGCCTAGCGGTCCGCTAGAGCAGGCTCCGCGGGCGGATGGCGTTGGCGAGGTCGACGAGTGTGTAGCGATGCATGCGGGCCGGTGCCTGCCTTGCAAGCTGACGCAATGCGGCCTCGGTGCCTCGCCGCAACCCCCGCTCGGTGAACGGCACATCCAGGAAGCGGGTGTGTTCGTGCCGGGATCTGTTGCCGGCGCGCACCCACTCGAGCGCGGTGCTGAGTACGAGCGCTCCATCTGGAGGGCGCGCCCCTCGTCCGGCGGTAGTGCAGACACCCGCCGCGCGGCCTCGCGGAGGTCGGATTCGGTGATCGACTCGATGTCGCTGTCGCGCAATAGGATCAGCGTGCTCGTCATGTTCGCCGCGCTGTGATGACGCGACGTGGCCGGCACCTGGTCGAGGATCTCCACAGCCGAGGTGAGATTTCCGTGCGCGGTGAGTTGACGCGCCAAACCGAATGCGGCACTGACGATGTTGTGGTCGGTACGCCACACCGTGCGATAGGACTCCTCGCAGAATCGTCGCCACGCCGACGGATCGTCGCTCTCCCAATGTTGAAGGATCAGCTCGGAAGTGGCGGCCAGGGCCAGCTTGGGTGCCAGCTCACCCGGCAACGCCACGAGGACCTTCTCGAATCTCCCGAATGCAACCTCGAAATCCTCCAGGAGCACCGACGCGAGTCCCGCGTACCAGTCGATGCGCCAGTCGGCACCGATGTCGTTCTCCAGACGTTGGAGGATCTCGACGGCGTGTTCGGCTTCCCCGAGATCGAGTAGGCGCGTGTCTCGGCGAGGGTGAGCTCGCGGGAGAAGGCCACACCTGCGTCCCGACGACACGCTCGATGCCGCTCTCGCGGGCGTGCCGCAGCGAGTCGAGGGTCTGTTGCGGTTCACTGTGCACCGCGGCGGCGAGCAGCGCCGCACTCGGATCGTTCGGATCGATCAGCGGAACAGGAAGTGCCGCAGCAACATCACGTGATTCGATCGTGGGGTTCCGCTCGACCCCGTCGGCATACACATCGGTCTGCGCGACCGCCTCGTCGGTCCCGAAAGTGGTGCGCGGAGGACTGAACATGCGCGACAGACCGGGGTGTTCGCTGCTGGTCTTCTGCGACAGGATCTCCCTGAGGACCCCCGTCAGCTGACCTGCGAGCTCGTCGGCCGACGCGAAACGCTGATCCGGATCGGGATCGGTGGCGCGCAGCAACAGCCGGTGGAACGAGTCGTGTTCCGCGAGAAGCGGTGCCTCGACGGGTGTGGGCAGTCCGTCCAGATAGCGTCCTTTGTCGGAGGGCATGTCGAGGGTCAGTACCGCGAGGGTGCGCCCGACCGTGTAGATGTCGCTGGCCACCGTCGGCCCCGTCCGTACGATCTCGGGTGCCTGGTAGCCGGGCGTGCCGTACAGGTACCCGTAGTCCTCGATTCCCGCGACGGCACCGAGATCGATGAGCTTGAGTTGCTCGTCGGTGACCATGATGTTCTCGGGTTTGAGGTCGTTGTAGACCAACCCGATCTCGTGCAGGTAGCCGAGCGCGGGCAGTGTCTCGAGGAGATAGCCGATGGCCTGCTCGACGGGCATCCGCTTGTCGGGATACGTACCGAGCACCTCGCGGAGCGAGTTACCGCCCACATACTCCATGACGATGTACCCCATCGGGGTGCCGTCCGGCTGCGGGTGTTCGACGAAATTGTAGATCCGGACGATGCTCGGATGGCTCACCTCGGCGAGGAACTGCTTCTCCGCGACCGCCACTGCCTGAGCCTCCGCGTCACCGCTGTGCAGAAGTCCTTTGAGAACGACCCACCGGTCGCTGACATTCCGGTCGATTGCGAGGAAGATCCAGCCGAGCCCGCCGTGTGCGATGCAGCCTTGCACCTCGTATTGACCCGCGACCAGCGAACCCGGCTGCAATGCGGGCGTGAACTCGAACCGCGACCCACATTTCGGGCAGTGCCCGGACGTGGAACCCGGGCCCTTCGGGGTGCTGCGGCCCACCGGAGTACCGCACTTCCAGCAGAATCGTTTCCCCTCGGCCACATGGGGATTGCGCAATATCGCCGACGCAGGATCAACGGGCGAGGGGACGGGCACATCGACCAGATCCGCGACCCGCCGCCGGAGGTGTCCGCGCGAGCGCGAACGCCGAGTCGACGACCGTTGCGACGGAGTGCTCGCGTGCGGTGCCGAATCGGGCAGTGGTGATCGTTGCGTCGCTCGCGTCGCACTTCCGGGGGCCGGGGCCGCCGTCGCACTGCGTTCGGTTGCCGGGGCGGCGGGCTGGGTCACGGGGCCGGAGTCGGGTTCTTCGGGGGCATCTGGTGGTTCGGTGCCGGACATTGTCACCTCAATCGACGTACGTCGTCGGTGGGGCGGGCGCCGGACCGAGAACCGTGAGGTACCGGTCGTACAACTCGGTCCACGTACCGTCGGCACGGATTCGCGCGAGGGTGCCGTTGACGGCGCGCACCAGGTCATCGCTGTTCTGTGAGATGCCGATGCCGTACGGCTCGGACCCCAGAGACGGCCCGACGAGTTCGAGATACGGGTCCTGCGAGGCGAGCCCGGCGAGGATCGTGTCGTCGGTGGTCACCGCGTCGACCTGACGCTGTTGAAGGACGACGAGGCAGTCGGCCCACGACGGAACGGCAAGGATCGACGCTGCCGGCTGCAGTTGTTGCATCCGCGGCAGCGATGTCGTGCCGGTCACGATGCACACACGGCGCCCCGCGAGGTCGGCGGCGCTGCGGATGTCGGAGTCCTTGACCACGAGTACCCGCTGTTGGGCTCGGAAATACACGGTCGAGAAGTCCACGTGCTCGCGTCGCGCGCACGTGATGCTCATGGTCTTCGCGACGATGTCGACGGTCGAGTCCTGCAGTGCCTGCTCGCGTTCAGCGGAGTTCAGGATCCGGAAGTCGACGGCCTCGGGGTCGCCGAGGAGATCGCGGGCGATCTCCCGGGCGATCTCGACGTCGAATCCGGTGATGCGCCCGGTCGCCGGGTCGCGGTAACTCATCAGGTTGCTGCCGGTGTCGAGCCCGACGATCAGCCGGCCCCGAGCTCGGATGGCGTCGATCGCGGGACCGGTCTCGTTGCCGGTGGGACGCAGACTCGCGGTGGGATCGCCGCAATCGGGTGATGTGGGGAACTCCGTCGGGGAGGCCACGATGTCTGCGCCCTCGGGCATCGGCAGCCCGATCTGCGTGATCTCGGTCTCCGAGTTGTCGGGTGGCACGTCGGCGGCACACCCCGTGGTGATGGCTGCGAGCGCGCACAGGGCCGCGAGCCCGCTGGTGATCCTGCGTCGCGTCGTCACTGGTACTCCCGGAGCCGAGGCCACAATCCGATGATGACGCGATCAGTGACAGCACCATCAGAGTCAACGCCATAGGCGCGAGACCGGACAGCGTGCGCGACGCCCGGAACTCGCTGTCGCGAAGTTCGTCGCGGGTCTTCTCGATGCCCTCGCTCAGCGCGGCGTCGAGACGCGCGAACTGCGCGGTCGCCTCGTCGGGTCCGGGACCGGTTGCCAGTACCGCGGCGGCGGTGTAATCGCCGCGTTCGAGCGCCGACACGGTCCGTGCATGCGACCGGGCCCACGCCTGCCGGGCCGTTTCTGCCCGTGACACGGCGTCGGTACCGATCTCCACCGTGCCGCCGTCGGTGTAGCCACCCAGAAGATCGCCGAGACGCGTGATCGTCTCGTCGTAGTCCCCGATGTAGGTGCCGCCGGCGTCGCGTCGCGCAAGCATCAGCGTCTCGACAGTGCGGGACTGCTGCGCGAGGATGCGGCTTTCGGTGAGATCGGAGAGCGGCGCCGCGCCCTGCTCGATGGCGCGTTCGGTGGCGTTCGACGACACCAGCCCGGCGATGAGGAGCCAGCACAACAGCACCCCCGTCGCGCCGATCGCGAGAATCAGGCCTGGATTGAAGGTGCGTCTGGTCTTGCGGCTCACGAGGACATGGGCGGCGCACAACGCTGCGACGGTGACGAGGAGCAGACCGATCGCGCCCCACGGCGGAGCCACCGCGGCGCGCTGCGTCGAATTCACCGCCTTCACACCCTGCGTGTGCAGCTCTTGGGCCACCGGAAGCATCGACGTCTGCATCAGATTCGATGCTTCCGCCAGATAGGCGGCACCGACCGGGTTGCCGGTGCGATTGTTTGCGCGTGCGGTCTCGATCAACCCCGTGTACGTGGGCAGCATTCGTGCGATCGCCGCGACGTTCGCGGCGCCGAGTTCGTCCTGTTCGGCCAGGCCGGCAGCCGCGACGACGAGTTCCCCGGATGCCTTGGCAACAGCCTCGAGATAGCGGTCGCGCACCTCGGCGGGCTCGATACCTCCCGAGATGAAGCCGGTGACGGCAGCCGCATCGGCGATGGACAGCGCGCTGTACAGATTCTGGGCGGCGTTCGCGAGCGGTTCGGTGGTTGCGAGGAGACGATCGTGGGTGGACTTCCGGCTACTCGCGATCTGGGCCGACACCACACCCGAGACCACCAGCAGGACAGCGAGCACCAACCCGAGCGAGATCAGCTTCGCCGGTGTCGAGTGGAAGAATTCCCGCAGTCCGTCGACGCGGTCGCCCTGCCCCTCGGCCTCCTCCATCGGCCGGGCAGAGAGTCCGACAGAATCGATCGGAGGGGTCACGCGTACGTTCACGTGGCCACCCCTTCCTAGGAAACTCGATTGTGGCGAGCATATAAGTTGGACAGACAGTATTGGCAGGCGTCCGCATTGTCGGAGTCCCTCCGGAGTTCATGAGACCCGGCAACCGACAACGTAATGGGGACGTTGTGTCCTCGCGACGGACGAGGGCGAGGAAGGCGGACGCTATGCGCGGTGACGGGGACGGCTGGGCCATAGGGCCGGACGGAGGACGTCGATGGGGTCTGCACGGTGCGGCGGGTCTGCTGCTGCGTGCGCCCGGGAACGACGGATACCCCGAGGTGCTGCTCCAGCTCCGCGCGACGTGGAGCCACCAGGGTGGAACATGGGCATTGCCCGGCGGGGCACGTGACAGTCACGAATCCTCTGTCGACGCCGCCATCCGCGAAGCACACGAGGAAGCGGGCATCGACAGCGATTCGGTCGCCGTGCGTGCAGAGCGGATCACTTCCGGTACTCCCGGCTCGTGGACTTACACGACGGTTGTCGCCGACGCTCCCGAACCGCTCGACACCACTATGAACGGGGAGAGCACCGAATTGCGGTGGGTGTCGGAGCCCGAGGTGGAATCGATGCCATTGCACGCGGGATTCGCGGACGCGTGGTCGGTGCTGCGCACCCGGCCGGTGCGGATGCTGCTCGACACCGCGAACGTCCTCGGGTCCACCGGACCGACCGGCTGGTGCGCGACC
>BBEG01000228.1 GCA_001312645.1 Rhodococcus sp. JCM 9791 | reverse complement strand
GCGTCGGGCATGCCGTCGGCGGGCGCAGTCCCGAAGTCGTCGGCCCCGATGTCGCCTCGCCCGTTACGTTGCACACCCGTCCGTTGCACAGAATCGCCGCTCACGCGTGTCCGTCTCCCCCGTGTAGGTCCGTCACGCAGCCCAGTATCACCGATGGCACTGTGTCTGCTGCTACCGCCCGCTCGCTGTCACCGACGACGGAGGATCGACCATCGACGTGAGGCGCTCCGCGGATCCTGGGCAGTAGCGCCGAAAAGACCACCCGGGTCCGACGAACGAGTGGGGTCGGCGGGCCTGTCGCACAAATGGCTGGGAATGTTGCTGAGAGCACCGAGCAGCGACGACGGCATCTGCGGCGCCTGACGGGCCGCCGACCGCAGTGCGCGGCGGGCCTGGTCCTGTGCCTCGACCTCCGTTGCACATTCGGCGCAGATGGACAGGTGCTGAGCGGCGCGGAGATATGCCGACATCCGGAGCTCCCCGTCGACGAATGCGGCAACGGCTTCGCTGGCCAGGTGCTCCGTGGAACCGAACCTGCGAGGTGGTTGCACCATCGTCATCAAATCCTCCCGGCGGCTACCCCGCATCGACGCGACCGACTTCGACCTTCCCATGCTCGCGCAGGTGCTCGCGCAGCGCCTGGCGGCCCCGGTGGATGCGGCTACGCACCGTACCGAGCTTGACACCCAGTGTGGCACCGATCTCCTCGTAGGAGAGTCCCTCGATGTCACAGAGCACCACTGCCGCACGGTACTCCGGTGCCAGCGAGTCCAGTGCGGACTGCAGATCGGCACCGAGGCGGGCGTCGTGATAGATCTCCTCGGGGTTCGGCCCGTGGGCCGGTACCCGATCGTAGTCCTCCGGCAGCGCTTCCATCCGGATGCGATTCCGGCGGCGCACCATGTCGAGGAAGAGATTGGTCGTGATTCGATGCAGCCAGCCCTCGAATGTGCCCGGCTGGTAGTCCTGCAGTGAACGGAACACCCGGATGAATGTGTCCTGGGTGAGATCTTCGGCATCCTGTGCGTTGCCGGAAAGGCGGTATGCGAGGCGGTACACGCGGTCGCCGTGCTCGCGGACCAGCTCGTCCCACGACGGCATGGCAGCACGATCACCGGTGGCATCGAACACCGCTGTGCCGCTGATGTCGGCGGCGGCGGGCGTGAACACCTCGGGGGTGGGGACGGTGTCGGATCTTTGCATGTGGATCGGTGGATCCTCCTCTTCGGGACCGCTGATCGAAAACATTCTCCGGTGTAAACGCTCGGGTGCGGGGATCTATTTCCGCGGCATCCGTTTCGTCGTCTTCTCCCGGTCGACACTTCACGATCGTCGAACCTGCGGTCTGTTGCGTATCCGATCATCACTTTTCACCACGGCGATGTGGACGCTGTATGAGTACCCTGAGAGTCGGCTGAGAAACCATGAATGCGGATTCTGGGGCGCGCCTGCCTGCACTGATGCGGTCGCGAGGATAGCCTCATCAGGGTGCAGACCAATGCCGACCGGATCCTGGCCCACGCGGAGAATGTCGTCGTCGAGGACGACACTCTCGTCAACGCACGCGATCGCGCCCTCGATCTCGGCGCCGAACCCGTTTCACCGTCCGTGGGCGCAGCGTTGTCCCTGTTCGCACGCATGCTCGATGCGCGCACCGCCGTCGAGATCGGGACCGGCGCCGGCGTGAGCGGCCTGTGGTTGCTCCACGGACTACGCGAGGACGGTGTACTCACCACCATCGACAGCGAACCCGAGCATCAGCGCGCCGCGAAGATCGCGTTCCGTGACGGCGGAGTGGTCGCCTCGCGCACCCGGCTGATCAACGGCCGCGCACTCGACGTACTGCCGCGGCTCGCCGATTCCGGATACGATCTCGTCTTCGTCGACGCCACCCCCGCCGACCACCCGCACTTCGTCCGAGAGGGTGTACGGCTGCTCAGACCCGGCGGGGTCATCGTGCTGCACAACGCTCTGCTCGACGGGCGCGTCGCCGATCCGGCCGCGCGGGACTCGACGGTACTCGCTGTTCGTGAAGCCGCGCGCGCCATCTCTCAGGACGAACGACTGGCGCCGGTGGTACTGCCGCTCGGCGACGGACTGCTGTGCGCTGTACGCATGAGCTGAACGCCGGTGCGCACGAGGTGAGCTAGATCCACACGCCCTTACCGATTGCGACGACTCCGCCGTTGCTCACCGCGAAACGCTGACGGTCGCGCTCGAGGTCGACTCCGATGATCTCGCCGTCTCCGACGACGACATTCTTGTCGAGAATCGCGTGGCGCACGACTGCGCCCTTGCCGATCCGCACGCCGGGCATCAGCACGCTGCCCTCGACAGTGGCGCCGTCCTCGACCATGACGTTGGAGCTGAGCACCGAATTGCGGACGGTCGCGGCGGACAGGATGCTTCCGGCGCCGACGATCGACTCTTGAGCGAGGCCGCCCTGGACGAACTTGGCGGGAGGCAGGTTCTCCATGGCCCCGCGAATCGGCCAGCGCTTGTTGTAGAGGTTGAAGATCGGGTGGACGGACACGAGGTCCATGTGTGCGTCGTAGAACGCATCGAGTGTTCCGACGTCTCGCCAATAGCCGCGATCACGTTCGGTGGCACCCGGCACCACGTTGTCGTTGAAATCGTAGACGTGCGCGGTGCCCTGCGCCACGAGCGCGGGAATGATGTCACCACCCATGTCGTGGTCGGAGTCCGAGTTCTCCGAATCCGCCCGCAATGCCTCGACGAGCACCTTGGTGGTGAAGACGTAGTTGCCCATGGACGCGAAGGTCACGTTGGGATCGTCGGGTGTGCCGGGCGGGTGCGCAGGCTTCTCGAGGAACTGGGTGATGAGGCCGTTCTCGTCGCTGTCGATGCATCCGAACGCGAACGCTTCGCTGCGCGGGACTCGGATGCCCGCGACGGTGACGCCGGCGCGGATTCGATGTGCTGACGCACCATCTGCTCGGGGTCCATGCGGTAGACGTGGTCGGCGCCGAACACCACGATGTATTCGGGGTCCTCGTCGTACACGAGGTTCAGCGACTGCAGGATCGCGTCGGCGCTCCCGGTGTACCAGCGCGGCCCCAGGCGCTGCTGTGCGGGCACCGGGGTGATGTACTCGCCGGTGAAGCCGGACAGTCGCCAGGTCTGCGAGATGTGCCGATCCAGCGAGTGCGACTTGTACTGCGTCAGCACGCAGATGCGTAGATATCCCGCGTTGACGAGGTTGCTCAGCACGAAATCGATCAGCCGGTAGGCACCCCCGAACGGCACCGCGGGCTTCGCGCGGTCCGCGGTCAGCGGATACAGCCGCTTACCCTCGCCGCCGGCGAGCACAATTCCAAGCACATGTGGCTGGCTCCTCACACGCTCAACCTATCCGCACTCCCCACGATGCCGCCAGCCAAGTGCCAATCGGGCTCGGTGCGCCTCGGGTGTCGCATGTGTCCTATTGTCCCGGCGTTCGGGGATCGAGTAGCCGGAACTTCGGCGGCCCGATAGTTTGATGCGGTGCGGGTGGCAATGATGACACGGGAATATCCGCCCGAGGTATACGGCGGCGCAGGCGTTCACGTAACCGAGCTCGTGTCGCAACTACGGCGACTGTGCGAGGTCGACGTGCACTGTATGGGGGCACCCCGCGAGACCGCGATCGTGCACTCCCCCGACCCGGCTCTCTCCGGCGCCAACGCCGCCTTGACGACCCTTTCGGCGGAACTGCGCATGGCCCACGGGGCTGCCGGAGCGGACATCGTCCACTCACACACCTGGTACTCGGGTCTGGCCGGCCATCTCGCCGCCGAACTGTACGACGTCCCGCATATCCTCACCGCTCACTCACTCGAGCCCCGACGCCCCTGGAAAGCCGAACAGCTCGGCGGCGGCTACCGGATTTCGTCGTGGTCCGAGCGCAACGCCGTACAGTACGCGGACGCCGTCATCGCCGTCAGCGACGGCATGCGACTCGATGTCCTCGACGCGTATCCGTTCGTCGACCCCGCGCGCGTCCACGTCGTGCGCAACGGAATCGACACCTCGGTGTGGCATCCGAGGCCCCTCGCGCCGGGTGCCGAATCGGTCCTGCCGACGATCGGTGTCGACCCGACAGCCCCGATCGCCGTGTTCGTCGGACGGATCACCCGACAGAAGGGTCTCGGTCACCTGATCGCGGCCGCGCACCGCATCGCACCCGAGATCCAACTCGTGTTGTGCGCGGGCGCGCCCGACACCCCTGAACTCGCAGCGGACACCGAACGGGCCGTCGCCGAATTGCAGAGCTCACGGGGCAACGTCATCTGGGTGCAGGAAATGCTCCCACGCGAATCGGTCCGCGAACTCCTTGCTGCCGCACAGGTTTTCGTGTGCCCGTCGGTGTACGAGCCGCTCGGAATCGTCAATCTCGAAGCGATGGCCTGCGAGACGGCTGTGGTGGCATCGGATGTGGGTGGGATCCCCGAGGTCGTGCAGGACGGCGTCACCGGCACACTGGTGCACTACAACTCATACGAACCCGCGGTCTACGAACAGGCTCTCGCGGACGCCGTCAACGATCTCGCCTCCGATCCGTCACGCGCGGCCGAATACGGGCGGGCGGGGCGCGCACGGGCCGTCACCGAGTTCTCGTGGGCGCAGATCGCGCGCGATACCCTCGCCGTCTACCAGGACGCGATCAGTCGCCGCTGACCGCACCGTCCTTCCGGACCCACGTCGACACCACCACCGACGCGGTCACCTCGAAGCCGTCGGGCAGCACCTCCACCATCTCGGCGCGTTGCTGCACGGTGAGATGGAAGGCGGACGGACCCATACCCACGAGAGCCTCGAGTGCCGTGCGGGGCAACTCCATCGTGAACCGGATCTCGGTGCGCTCGTGTCGCTCGAACCGGCCGGACAGCGCGGCCGACAAGCGTTCGGTCTTGTGTTCGTCGACGCTGACCATTCCGGGCAGCGACACCAGCTCACGCAGGTGATCCGGTGTCGGAGTGGCCACCACGAGCGTCCCGCCCGGTTCGAGGACCCGGTGGACCTCGGACGCATTGCGCGGGGCGAACACCGACAGCACGTGCCCGAGCGCCCCGGACCGCACCGGGATCTGTGCCCACGCGTCCGCCAGGACGGCTCCGGTGCGGGGATGGCTCCGGGCGATTCGACGGACCGCAGGTTTCGACACGTCGAGACCGATACCTCGGGAGCCTGGCATCCCGTCGAGCACCGACGCAAGGTACTGGCCGGTTCCCGCGCCCAACTCGAGTACGCCGGAATCGGACGGGACGGACGCGCACGCGGTCGCCACCGCGTCGCGGATCGGGTCGTAGTGGCCGGCACCGAGGAACGCGGCGCGGTCGGCGATCATCTCCGCGGTGTCGCCGGTGAACCGGGTTGCCGCGCCGGTCAGGAGTGAGACGTATCCCTGTCGTGCGATGTCGAAGCTGTGGCCTCGTTCGCACAGCACCGTTGCGTCGTCGAGGTCCATCGCCGACTCACAGTGCGGGCATGCAAAGAGGCCGATCACCGAGTCGAGCATGGCTTCCCTTCATCCACGACGCACACGGCACAGCTCACCCGTACGAATCCGGGCCCCGCGCACATAGAGCAGCGCGAGGCCCGGAATCGTCGAACGAGGCGCTGATCAGCTGGTGACACTCTTGAGTTCGTCGCCGAGGGCCGCAGCCTCGTCCGGCGTGAGCTCGACGACCAAACGTCCGCCGCCCTCGAGTGGAACCCTCATGACGATTCCTCGTCCCTCTTTGGTTGCTTCGAGGGGACCGTCCCCGGTCCGGGGCTTCATGGCCGCCATCCTCTGCTCCCTCCAAATCTGCACCCGACCTCCGGGCGCGTGGGTTACCGTGTGGTTGCCTCGTCTCGGTCGACGATGCGCGCTCCACCATTGTTCCCTATCGCAGTCCCTGCTGGGCAGCGGACTCCCGCGCGCGCCCACGCGGTGTAGGTCAGACGTCCGTTCGAACCCAGCACTCCGCGATGTGGTCGTCTACCATGTGGCCTGCATGAGGCATATGCGGTGGTGGGGCCCACAAAACGGAAGCCTCGACGCTTGAGCTCACGTGCCATCTCCGTCGATTCCGCGGTCACCGCGGGGATTCTGTCCACGGAATCGAATCGGTCGGCGCGCCGCGCCGGTGCGAACGACCACAGCAACGTGTCGAGATCGGAATCGTCGAGATCGAGCACCGCTCGCGCGTTCGACACCACCGCCTCGATCTTGCGCCGGTTGCGGACGATGCCCGCATCGGCCATCAGCTCAGCGATCTTCTCGTTGCCGTAGCGAGCCACGACATCGACGTCGAAACCGTCGAACGCCGCACGGAACCTCTCGCGCTTACGCAAGATCGTCAACCACGAAAGACCCGACTGGAACGCCTCGAGGGCAAGTCGCTCGAACAATTCGTCGCGACCGTGTAGTTTTCGTCCCCACTCGGTGTCGTGGTAGACGCGGTAGAGCGTCTCCCCTGGGCGATCGATCGCCCAGGGGCAGCGCACCCGTCCGTCCTCGGTCATGGCGTGGCTCCTTTGTCGGCGTCCTGCTTCTCCTCCTCGGCCTCCGAATACTCCTCGGATCCCGCAGGCTCCCGAACCTCGGGATCGTCAGGACCGTCGTCGGTTTCCTCGACGACGCGATCCTCGGACACAGGTGCGTCGTCGCCGAGGGTCTCGGCGGATCCCTCGTACTCCTCGATCCGAAGCCTGAGTTCGTCGATCTCGCGGGCGAGCCGATCGAGCGCCCAGTCGACCTCGCCCATCTTGTATCCGCGCAGGGTCTGCTGGAAACGCAGATCTCGCACGTCCGTCCCCGTCACGTCCGCCGCGGGCAGAACCGTCGCGGTGGTTCCGGCTGGATGGGCGCGAGCGCCTCACCACGCCCGAACACCACGCTCGCGACGAAGAACAGTGCGGCGCCGACGACGACGATGACGAGCACGTACAGCAGAATCGTCAGCATTCCTCGATCCTGACACGCCGCGCCGACATCCGAGTCAGCCGGTGATCGTCATCATCGGTGGACGGTCCTCGAGACTCACATGGGTCTCGACGGGACTGAAGGAGTCGCCGTCGACGAGGAACTGCGTCAGCGGCGCCCCCGAATCCGCGATTCCGCATCGACCCAGCATCGTTCCGACGATCTGCCTGCTCATCGCGCCGAGTTCCGACAGGGGCCGGTTCCGATGTTTACGCACCCCCAGGTTGACCTGGGCGATCGCATCGAGACCGAGCCGGTCGTACGTGTCGAGCAGAAGTCCGATCTCGACGCCGTAACCCGGCGCGAACGGAACCGACTGCAGCAGCTCCCGGGTACCCGCGTATTCACCTCCGAGGGGTTGGAGCACACACGTCAGTTCCGGCCGCAGTGCGGCGAGCAGGGGTCGCGCGACCAGTTCGGTGACCCGGCCACCGCCGGAGGCGTCCTCCGCGCCACTGACCCGCAGGGTCGACGATAGAAACCTTTGACGAGGTGGATTCCGTCGCCGAGCAGCAGGGGGCCGAGGAGCTTCGGTACGACGCCGGGTCGGGGTTGATGAGGTCGGAATCGACGAACGCGATCAGGTCGCCGGACGTCGCCGCGATCGACCGCCACAGAACCTCGCCCTTGCCGGGGACCGGTGGCAGACCGGGCACTGCTTCTTCGCGTGAGATCGTGCGCGCGCCGGCGGCACGCGCACGGGCCACGGTGTCGTCCGTGGAGCCCGAATCGAGCACCACCAGCTCATCGACGAGACCGCCCAGGAGCGGATGGATCGTGTCGACGACCTTCCCGACGGTCTCCTCCTCGTCGAGGGCGGGCAACACGACCGTGACTGTGCGGCCGGCCTTCGCGCGCTCGAGTTCGGCGACGTCCACGTGGGACGGTCCCAACTGTTCGCTTCGCTCCAGATGCGTGTGGGGGCGCTCATGCCAGTCCCCTCACGGTGCGTGCAGGCCGGCGGGTCCCGACGATCGCTGCCGTCATGTCGACCACGCGACGGGTCGCTGCGACCTCGTGTACTCGGAACACCCTCGCGCCTGCTGCCGCGGACAATGCTGTCGCTGCCAATGTGCCCTCCAACCGCTCGGCGAGTTCGACACCAAGAGTCTCGCCTACGAAGTCCTTGTTGCTGAGCGCCATGAGCACAGGCCACCCGCTATTTACGAGAACGTCCACGTGCCGCAACAATTCGAGCCCGTGGTAGGTGTTCTTCCCGAAATCATGGGTCGGATCGATGAGGATCGAGTCCGTCGCGACACCTCGCCTCGCAGCGTCCTCGGCGGCTCCGACGACCTCGGCAGCAACTTCGGAAACGATGTCGGCGTACCGCACGCGGTGGGGGCGCGTTCGCGGGATCGCGCCACCGGTGTGGGAGCACACGATGCCAACTCCGAGCTGGGCTGCGACGTCGACGAGTTCGGGGTCGGCGCCCGCCCACGTGTCGTTGATCAGGTCGGCGCCCTCGGCGACCGCGCGCCGGGCCACTTCGCTGCGCCAGCCACGTGTCGACACTGATGAGCACATCCGGGTACCGCTCACGGATCGCTGCAACGAAGGGCACGACCCGCCTGATCTCCTCCGCGCTGTCGACGAGTCGCCGGGTCCCGCCTTGACACCGCCGATGTCCACGAGATCGGCGCCCTCGGTGACGGCGCGGTCGACAGCGGCGAGAGCTGCCGCGTCGGTGAACGTGGCCCCCTGGTCGTAGAACGAGTCCGGGGTGCGGTTGACGATCGCCATCACGAGGCCCGGTCG
>BBEG01000227.1 GCA_001312645.1 Rhodococcus sp. JCM 9791 | reverse complement strand
GTGTCGCGGTCCGCGTGCTGAGCACGCCTCAGGCGCAGCGCGCCGCCACCCGCGCCGGGTTGCGCGCACTTCTTCTCGCCGCTGCGCCCACCAAGCGAAGGTCGTGACCTCCGGTCTGACGAACCCGGAGCGACTGGCGCTCGGCCGCAATCCGGACGGTTCGTTCGACGCGCTCATCGAGGACTGCCGGGCGTGCGCAGTCGACGAATTGATCGCCGCGCACGGGAAGCCGGTACGGACTCCCGAGGAATTCGACGCGCTCGCCGCGGTCGTGCGCAGCGAACTCCCCCGACGCGTCGCGCACCTGCTGAAGTCCGTGGTCCCTGCACTGAGCAAGGCCCATCAGGTGGGCGTGCTGCTGGATCGGGTTCGCGGTGAGGCCGCGGACGACGTCCGCGAGCAACTGTCTTCGTTGCTCTTCGCCGGGTTCGTCACCGACCTGGGCACTCGTCGCCTGGCCGACCTACCCCGTTATCTCGCTGCCGCCGCTCAGCGGCTCGAAGCGCTGCCCGCAAGCGCTAATCGCGATGCCCAGGCCATGGATGTCCTCGATCGGGTGTATGCGGCCTACGACAAGCTGCTCGCGCGGTTGCCGCAGGAACGCCGAACCGCACGCGACGTCGTGGATGTCTACTGGATGATCGAGGAGCTGCGTGTGAGCTTGTTCGCCCAAGGGATGGGCACGCGGGTTCCGGTGTCGGAGAAGCGGGTACTGAAGCCATCGATTCGATCCGCTGACGAAACGATCGCCACGCGACCGACCGGCAGGTCCGGACGGATCAGTCCATGTCGGCGGAGACGTCGCGGGTGCGTTGATGTTCGCGCAACTCCGTGATCTCACGTTCGAAATCCTCGGCGGAGCTGAAGGATCGGTACACCGAGGCGAATCGGAGGTAAGCGACCTCGTCGAGGTCGCGCAAAGGCCCGAGGATCGCAAGCCCCACCTCGTGGCTGGGTATCTCCGGTGCGCCTTTGGCGCGCACGGCGTCTTCGACCTGTTGCGCAAGCTTGTTCAGGGCGTCGTTGTCTACATCGCGTCCTTGGCAGGCGCGCGCGACACCGCGCACGACCTTCTCGCGGCTGAACGGCTCGGTCACGCCGCTGCGCTTGACGACCGACAGCACGGCGGCCTCGACCGTGGTGAATCGGCGACCGCACTCCGGACACGCCCGACGACGGCGAATCGCGGCGCCCTCGTCGGCTTCACGCGAATCGACGACCCTGGAGTCGGGGTGCCGGCAATACGGGCAGTACATGTCGATTCCTTCGTCGCTGCCGTGGTGGCCGCGACGTCGCCGACGAAACGATGCCGTACTCGAAGGATCGATCTCGCCCGGGGGCAGGGTCGTCCCGACGCGACCACACGGGTGGTGTGACTGACAGATTCAGACAATACCCGCACATGTCGTGTGCTCCTGGAATCCGGGTGGGTCGACACCGCGCCGTCATCTCCCACCGGTGACCGCTCCCCTCGCCCCGACGGGCGACGCCGCCTCGGTCACGACCGGTATGGAGCGGCCGGATTCCGCTGAGATCTGGCTCGTACGAATATGCGCGACACAGAGGATCGCCGTGACCGCGACGGCCGTGAACACCACCGTGGCGAGTACCTGCAGCAGCGAGTGACGTACGCGGATGGCAGGTGGGTGCGCACAGGACCTCCCCTCGTACCGAACCGGGTACCGATCGTCGCCCCCCGCCCACAGCGGCGATGCCGGTGGGATCGCACTCGTCCCGGCCGGAGCGGTCGTGCGGAATTCCGTCAACAGTGCTGCGCCCATCGGATCCTCCGTGGCAGTCATGAGTCGGTAGATTCGCCCACCTATTCGAACGAATACGTGTTCGAGCTTTCTATCACGACCGGCCGAACTTGTCGCTGGTTTGTTCGAAACAATCTCGAACAGATGTTTGATATACGGACGGATCCGGTTAGATTCGAAAGGTCACACACAACACATCAGAAACTCGACGCACGGAGTCACGACCATGACGGACGCCAACTCCGCGACCAGCCGGCCGAAGAAGTCGTCCGGCACCGACAGCACCGCGCTCACCGAGCGTCAACGCCGCGTCCTCGAAGTGATTCGCACATCGGTTGCCGAGCGGGGATACCCGCCGAGCATCCGCGAAATCGGCGACGCGGTCGGCCTCAACAGCACGTCCTCGGTCGCACACCAACTCCGCACCCTCGAGCGCAAAGGCATGCTGCGCCGCGACCCCAACCGCCCGCGCGCGGTAGACGTACGCGGGTTCGACGACCCGCAGGTCACGCCCGACACTGCCGGCGAGGTCATTCCGGCAATCTCTTCCGACGACATCCCGTCGGCCGCACTCGTTCCCGTGGTCGGACGCATCGCAGCGGGCGGTCCGATCCTCGCGGAGGAGGCCATCGAGAACGTCTTCCCACTCCCCCGTGAAGTTGTCGGCCAGGGGTCGCTGTTCCTACTGAAGGTCGTCGGCGAATCGATGATCAACGCGGCGATCTGCGACGGCGACTGGGTTGTGATTCGCCAGCAGAATGTCGCCGAGAGCGGCGACATCGTTGCAGCCATGCTCGATGGCGAGGCCACTGTCAAGACGTTCAAACGGGTGAAGAACGACGTCTGGCTCATGCCGCACAATCCGATGTTCGAACCGATCCCGGGTAACGACGCCGTCATTCTCGGCAAGGTGGTCACAGTCATCCGCAAGCTCTGACCGTAGATCCTCCGGCCGCACATCACGGCCCGGCACCTGCACCGTTAGACACATCGAGGCCGGTGTGGTTCCACCTCGGTGGAACCACACCGGCCTCGTGCGGTGCGTCAGCGATCAGGGGCGCAGCGGTCAGATGTTCAGACTGCGGCCGATGACCTCCTTCATGATCTCGTTCGTGCCGCCGTAGATCTTCTGGACCCGAGAATCGAGGTACGCCTTCGCAATCGGGTATTCACGCATGTAGCCGTAACCGCCGTGCAGCTGGAGGCAGCGGTCGATGAGCTCGACCTGCTTGTCAGTAGTCCAGTACTTGGCCATCGCAGCTCCTGCACGGTGAGGGCACCGACGTTGAGCAGCTCGACGCACTTGTCCACGAACACCCGGGCAAGCAGAGCTTCCGTCGACAACTCGGCGAGCTCGAATCGGCTGTTCTGGAACCTGCCGATCGGCTTGCCGAAGGCCTTGCGGTCGCGGCAGTACTGGATCGTGTCCTCGAGGACCTGTTCCATCGCGGCGGCCGCGACCACAGCGATCGACAGCCGCTCCTGCGGAAGGTTCTGCATCAGGTAGATGAAGCCCAGGCCCTCTTCGCCGAGCATATTGGCGGCGGGGACACGCACGTCGTCGAAGCTGAGCTCGGCGGTGTCCTGCGCGTCGAGACCGATCTTGTCGAGATTGCGGCCACGCTCGAAGCCCGGCATGCCGCGCTCGACGACAAGCAGGGAGAAGCCCTGTGCGCCCTTCTCCGGGTCGGTGCACGCGACCACGATCACCAGGTCGGCGTTGATCCCATTGGTGATGAACGTCTTGGATCCGTTGAGGACCCAGTCGTCACCGTCGCGAACCGCGCGAGTCTTGATGCCCTGGAGGTCACTGCCGGTGCCGGGCTCGGTCATCGCGATGGCGGTGATGATTTCGCCGGAACAGAATCCCGGGAGCCACCGCTTCTTCTGCTCCTCGTCCGCGAGGTTCAGCAGGTAGGGCGCCACGACATCGTTGTGGAGCATGAAACCGACACCGCTGTATCCCCCGCGAGTGGTCTCCTCGGTCAGAACGACGTTGTAGCGGAAGTCGTCGACACCTCCGCCACCGAACTCTTCGGGTACGGCCATTCCCAGAAACCCCTGGCGCCTGCCTTCTTCCACACTTCGCGGTCGACGATCTTGTCCTTCTCCCACTGCTCGTGGAAAGGCGCCACCTCCTGTTCGAGGAACTTCCGGTACGACTCTCGGAACAGGTCGTGTTCGGGCTCGAAAAGGGTGCGTTCCATCTGCGCTCCTGGTCAGTGACGACGTGGACATATCCACGGTATGCACGCGGATGCACGGTGACTCTGACAGGAGCGAGCAGATTTTGTGACCGGGACAACCTGAAGTCAGCTGCGCAGGTCGGCCAATCGGCGCAGGAGCGGGTAGCGACGAGGATTCCCATCGAGCCCCACGCGATGCCACCGAGCTCGACCGATCCGATCGACAACGTCAGGTCGCCGATACCTGCGACGAGCGCAGCTGCCACCACCATGAGGTTGACCGGGGAGGTGAAGTCGATCTTCGCGTCCATCCAGATCCGCACGCCCAGGAGCCCGATCAGCCCGTACAGGACGAGTGTGGCGCCGCCGAGAACACCGTCGGGCACCGTGAACACGAGCGCCCCGAACTTCGGGGAGAAGGCGAGCACCACCGCGGTCAGCGCAGCCACCCAGTACGCGGCCGTGGAATACACGCGGGTTGCAGCCATGACGCCGATGTTCTCGCGTAGGTGGTGGTGCCCGATCCACCGCCTACGCGGCAATGGTGGTCGCCAGTCCGTCGGCGAACAGGGCGTCACCGGCGACGTCGTCGAGGTTCCGACCCGTCATCGCGGCGACTGCCTTGACGTGGCCCACATTCTCGGCGATCAGGACGATGACCACGGGCAGCGTCAGCAGCACGACGGACAATTCGAAGGTCGGCGCTCGTAATTCGGGTGCGCCGAACCAGGCTGCCGCCTGCAGCGCATCGACTCGGTCGGGAGCGAGCCCCCCGCTGAACCATGCGAAGACCCACCCGATGACCACACCGACGAGGATCCCCAGTCTTCCGAAGAGGCCGCGGCCGAGCACCGTGACCACGAGGATGGACACGAGAGTGACGGCACCGATCAACGGTTGTGCTTCGAACGATCCCGCCGCGGTCGGTGCGAGATTGAGTCCGATCAGAGCGACC
The DNA here is from genome assembly GCA_001312645.1 of Rhodococcus sp. JCM 9791. Classification (GTDB taxonomy): domain Bacteria; phylum Actinomycetota; class Actinomycetes; order Mycobacteriales; family Mycobacteriaceae; genus Rhodococcus. The sequence continues at coordinate 3,871 of BBEG01000227.1, read as the reverse complement.
ACCGCACCGGTGACGACGGGAGGCATCACCGCGTCGATCACACGCGAGCCGAGCACCTTGACGATCAGACCGATGACGGCAAGCACAACGCCGGCTGCGACGATACCGCCGAGCTGCGCGGCCGGACCGCTCCCCGCAGATGCCGACAGGGGCGCGATGAATGCGAAGGACGATCCTAGATAGCTCGGTACCCGACCTCGGGTGATGAGCAGGAACAGAACGGTGCCGATACCAGAGAAGAGCAATGTGGTGGTCACCGGGAATCCGGTGATGGTCGGCACGAGCAGCGTGGCGCCGAACATGGCAATCACGTGCTGCATACCGATACCGATGGTGCGCGGCCACGACAACCGCTCGTCGGGAGCGACGACCGCACCGGCCTCGATCTGTCGTCCGTCACCGTGCAATGCCCAGCCGAAACCCATGTTGCGACTCGTCGGCCGCACGCGTTCATTCACGACGGAGATCGTAAGACTCAGGACAGGTGTACGTGACACCGGTCGAGAAAGTGCAACGCCGTTTGCCTACCTCAGCCGAGGATGCGCGACGCCGCAGCACGCGCCGCAGCAGGATCGTCGGTGCCCAGAACTGCGTGTGCAGCGTCCTGACACTGCGCCGCGGTCACTGTCGCCAGTCTCGCACCGACCGCGGCGACAGCCGATGCCGCGCACGACAGCGACGACACACCCATCCCCACGAGAACGCAGGCGAGGAGTGGATCGGCCGCGGCCTCGCCGCACACCCCCACGGGTTTTCCTGCGGCGGAACCAGCTTCTGTCGTGCGTGCGACCAGGGCCAGCACCGCCGGCTGCCAGGCATCGGTCAACGACGCCAATGCCGGCGACATCCGGTCTGCCGCCATCGTGTACTGAGCGAGGTCGTTCGTCCCGATCGAGAGGAAATCGACGTGGGCGAGCACGCGGTCGGCGAGCAACGCCGCGGAAGGCACCTCGATCATCACGCCGGGCACCAGGTTCCGGTAACGGACCTGTTCGGCGAACGCGGCTGCCTCGGCCACGGTGGCGACCATCGGAGCCATCACCCACGGCGTCGCACCGGTGCGCACCGCGGCGGCCGCGACCGCATCGAGTTGCCGTTCGAGGATTCCCGGGGTCGCGGCGGCGATGCGGATGCCTCGGACACCGAGCGCGGGGTTGTGTTCGTCCGGATGATCTGCGAACCGCAGTGGCTTGTCGGAACCCGCATCGAGGGTGCGGAGCACGACCTTTCGGCCTGGTATGCCTCGAACACCTCGGAGTAGATGTCGATCTGCTCATCGACGGTCGGTTCTGTGTCACGATCCAGGAAACACAGTTCGGTGCGGAACAAGCCCACACCTTCGGCCGGAGTCGACCGGGCGGTGCGCGCGCCTGCACCGTCCTGGACGTTGGCCAGGATCGCGATCGGTTGCGCGTCGGAGGTCTGCCCGGGGCCGGCCCACATCGCGATGCGGGCACGATCTGCCCTGTCCTTCGCGATAACGGCTTCCGCATTCTCGTGGTCGGGTTCGACAACGAGCCGCCCGGTCCCGCCGTCGACCATGACCGACGTTCCGGATTCGATGTCGTCGATACCTGCCATCGCGACGACACACGGGATACCGAGCTGTCTCGCGATGATCGCGGTATGACTGGTCGGTCCGCCGAGCTTCGTTGCAATTGCGACGACAAGTACGGGATCGAGAGCGGCGGTGTCGGCCGGTGCGAGATCATCGGCCAGCAGAACCGAGGGAACGTCGGGTGTGTCGATGCCGGGCTCGGGCTCGCCGTTCAATTCGGCGAGCACGCGGTCCCGGATGTCGACCAGATCAGTGACCCGCTCCGCCTGCAGCCCGCCGATCTTCTCGAAGATCGTGACGAACTGGTCTGTCGCGCCGACAGTGGCGGCAACTGCGTCCGATCCGGCTCGGATCTTTCCGTCCACAGCCGCGCGCCAGGCGCGGTCTTCCACCAGTACCGCGTTGGCCTGAAGCACTTCCGCAGCTGCTCCTGAGGCGCGCGCGGCGCGTGCCCTCAGACGACCGGCGACCTCTTCCACCGCTGCATCGAACCGGGCAACCTCGGCTTCTCGCGCAGTGTCCGGAACGACATCCGACGACGTGGTGATCTGCGGACGTGGGGCAGGCCGGATCACCGGCCCGTATCCGACTCCGGGCACTACCGGCGTGCCCTGCAGAACTGGTGCCTCGTTCGTCATTCCGTCTCCTCACCGCGACTGCGTCTGTGATTCAGATTACTCGTAGGCATTGACATGTCAACACATACGGGCGTAAAACAACATTATCCAACATTCAACGCAAGGGGCTCGGGTGTACGCAGAGGAACGTCAACAGGCGATCGCGGACCTGATCGGACGCCAGGGCCGTGTGTCCGTCACCGATCTCGCCGAACGCTACGACGTCACATCGGAGACCGTGCGACGCGACCTCGCACTCCTCGAACGCCTCGGACACATCCGGCGTGTACACGGCGGGGCGGTTCCCGCAACGGCACTCACCGTCTCGGAGCCCGGCCTCGCCGAACGAGAGAACACCCGTGCCGGCCACAAGGACCGGATCGCAGCGGCCGCGGCGCACTTCCTCCCCGGCACGGGGGGCAGCGTGATCCTCGACGCCGGCACCACCACCAGTAGAGTCGCAGCCGTCCTGCCGAGCGATACCGAAATCACGGTCGCAACCAATTCGGTGCCGATTGCCGCGCGCCTGGCCGGGTCGGCGCCGGTGAAGCTGCACTTGATCGGTGGTCGGGTGCGTGGCACAACCCAGGCCGCCGTAGGGCCCGAAGCCTGAGGTTCCTGGAGATCCTCAATGTGGACGTGGCGTTCATCGGAACCAACGCCCTCACGATCGAGCACGGGCTGTCCACGCCGGACTCCGACGAGGCCGCCGTCAAACGCGCGATGGTGCGCTGCGCCGATCGGGTGGTCGTTGTGACGGACTCCTCGAAGATCGGCCGACGACACCTCTTGAGCTTCGCGCCGATCGAGGCCGTCGACGTCCTTGTGACCGATACAGACCTCGACGACGCAGACCGAGACCGCTTGATCGAACACGGAATCGAGGTGGTGACGGCATGATCGTCACACTGACTGCCAATCCCAGCCTGGACCGCACTGTCGATCTGGACGGGCCGCTCCGACGCGGGGCCGTGCACCGCGCCGGCGCGACGACCGTCGATCCCGGGGGCAAAGGCATCAATGTCGCGCGTGTCCTGCATCGAGCCGGCCACGACGTTCTCGCGGTGCTCCCCGTCAACCCCGACGACCCGTTGCTCGCAGCCTTGAACGAGCGCGGAATTCCGTACCGTGCGGTCCCGACGTCCGCGCATGCACGCACGAATATCACCATCGCCGAATCCGACGGAACCACGACGAAGCTCAACGAGCCCGGCGCTGTGCTCGGCGGCCACCCGGACGGAACTGGTCGAGGCCATGGTCGAGAACGCGCGTGCCGACGGCTGGGTCGTGCTGTCCGGTTCACTTCCGCCCGGCGTTCCGGATGGGTTCTACGCCGACCTCGTACGTGCACTACGTCCACCGGGTGCCGTGTCGCAGTCGACACATCGGAGACTCCACTGCTAGCGCTCGCAGCCGGATTCCCCGAGACCGCCCCCGATCTCATCAAGCCGAATTCCGATGAGCTCGCCCAACTGACGGGATGCGACGCGAAGTCGCTCGAGGACGATGCTGCGCGCGGCGACATTCGATCCGTCGCGGACGCCGGGCGCATGCTCGTCGCACGAGGGGTGGGAACGGTACTCGCCACCCTCGGGTCGGCCGGTGCCGTCCTGATCACACCCGAAGGCGTGTGGCGGGCGACTCCTCCACCGTCACCACGCGCAGCACGTGGGTGCCGGCGATTCGTCCCTCGCCG
>BBEG01000226.1 GCA_001312645.1 Rhodococcus sp. JCM 9791 | reverse complement strand
CCGTCGGCAGCCTTCGAGCACGCTGTTGCTCGCCCACACGGGCTTGTCGCCTGCGTACAGCACGACGTTGCGGTCGTCCTGCACCGTCAGGCGCACGCCCGAGTTACCGCTGGTCTCCGACGCCCACACCGGGGAGTTGTCGCCCTTGTACAGGACGAAATTGCCGTCCTCCTGGACATTCGCGCGCACGGCACCGGAGCCGTCGGTTCCCGCTGCCCACACGGCACTGCGGCCCTCAGACAGGACCAGGTTGCCGTCCTGCTGGAGCGTGAGGGTGTACTTGCCGTTGTCGGACTTCAGTTCCTGGCCCACACCGAGCTCTGGCCGGCATTGAGAGAGCTCACGCTGTCCCTTTCGATCGATATGTTGAATTCGGGCAACCGGCTCGAACCGGATACCGTCACGCACAGTACCGCCGTCCTGGCTGCTCCCGGTGGATGCCGCCCACGGGTCTCACTGTTCGCCGGATCACACCATGTCGAGCGAGCGCACGAACCGACCGATCCGGGCGACAGCACGGCTGCCCTCGGGTACCAGCGACGCGGCCGCCTGGAACACGTGCACCTGCTTCTCCCACACCTGCAGTTCCGTGGGAACGCCGGCCGCTGCGAGACGGTACGCCATGGTCTCGGCGTCGATGAAGGTCATTTCCTCGGATCCGGTCTGGATCAGTGCCGGCGGCATACCGGTCATGTCGAGATCCACGGGAGAAGGCACCGGTTCGTACCGGTCGTCGATCCGCTCGGCCCGCTCGATCAGTGTGGACAGCACCGGCACCGCGCGTCGTGGAAACAGTGCACATTTCTGGGCGTTCGGGTGTTCGAGCTTGCGGTGGGGATCGAGGTCGGTCAGGGGTGAGATCGCGACGGTGCCTGCGGCCCGACCATCCCCAGGCACAGCGCTTCGTGCGCCACGGAGAAGGTGAGGAATCCGCCCGCCGAGTCGCCGGCGATGACGATCCGTTCGATCGGGTAGCCGTGGGCGATCAACCATCGCAGTCCGGACAGAGCGTCGTCGACCGCGCGTCGGATCGGATGACGCGGGAGCATCCGATAGGCCACCGACAGCACCGGCGCGCCCGCTGCCGCCGAGATGCGCGACACCAGCTGACGATGGGTGGTCAGACCGCAGCACAGGAATGCGCCACCGTGCAGGTACAGGACCGCGGTGCGGCCGTCGGCGCCTGGCGCGCGCACGAACTCGGCGGGACACGTGTCCAACGCGACGCGGTGATGCTCGGTCCCCGATATCGGTAGTAGCGGGAACGCAGCGCGGTCGACCAGACCCGTCGGCCACGGAAGTGCCGGGGTGAGTGCCCAGGCATCGAGGAACGGCCGCACGGTGTGGCGCACGGACATGCTCAGCGCACGGGAGGCGAGGCTCACGCCGCCGTACTCCCTGACACGCGGGGCTTTCGCGGGTGTCGGCGACGCGGGTGTCGGCGATATGAAGGGATCGGACAATGCACTGCTCATATCGCCGCCTCCTCGCCGCTTCCGGACACCTGTTCGAACTACGGATTCCCCAAGGTACGCCCGAGAGACGGTGTGGGTGAGCGCTGTAATCCGATAGATACGGGGTGGCATCGCCGATGCAGGTGAGGCGGCGTCCTGTTACCGATTCGATATTCCGGTATTCCGAATCACGCGAGCCCTCAATGCATGTCGGACCGTGCGTGCAGCACCGACACGAGCTCACGTTCCAATGCCACGAATTCCGGGTCGGTGAGCAACTCCAACGACCGTGGCCGAGGCAGCGGAACCCGCACTTCGTGCAGGATCTTTGCGGGTCGAGGCGAGAGGACCAGGACCCGGTCGGACAGTAGAACGGCCTCGCGTACGTCGTGGGTGATCATCAGAACGGTCCAGCGGTCGCGCTGCCACACGTCCTGCAGCCACAACTGCATATCGGTGCGGGTGAGCGAGTCGAGAGCGCCGAACGGCTCGTCGAGCAACAGGATTTCGCGTTGCTGGACCACGGTCCGCGCCAGCGCGGCGCGCTGACGCATCCCGCCGGACAGCTCGTTCGGGCGGGCCTTCTCGAATCCGGTGAGTCCGAACGCGGGGAACAGAGCCCGCGCTCGCTCGCGTGCCTCCCGACGCGGCGCTCCCTGTACCTCGAGTGCGAGCGCGCAGTTGTCGAGGACGGTGCGCCACGGGAACAGGAGATCCTTCTGGGGCATCAGTGCGGCGCGCCCCGGCGCCGCGGGTGCTCCACCGACCGTGACGGTGCCCTCGTCGGGGGTGTCGAGGCCCGCCACCAAACCGAACAGAGTGGACTTCCCCGACCCGCTCGGGCCGATGACCGAGACGAATTCCCCTGGGGACACGTCGAAGTCGATGTCGGCGAGTACGTGGTTGCCGTCGAACGACCGGTGGACGCCGGAGACGATGACTGCGCTCATGCCCGACTCCCTGTTGTTCGATTCTCTGTCGGCCGATTCTCCGTGGTGAGCGCCCACGGTGCGATCATGTGTTCGGCCACATAGGTGAGCAGGTACAACACCAGTGACACGATCGCGGTGACCAGGACGGCTGCGAGCACCAGATCGGTGCGGAACGAGTTCTTCTGGGTGGCCATGTAGATGCCGAGCCCCGATGTGGCGCCGACATACTCCGCGAACACCGCGCCCACTACGGCGTAGGTGACTCCGATGCGCAGAGACGTGAAGAACCGCGGCAGTGCCGACGGGAGCCGCACATATCGGAACACCTGCCACCGCGTGGCACCCATGCTGCGCAGAAGTGCCCCCGCCTCCCGGTCGGTCGCTGCGAATCCCTCGATCAACCCGATCGCCATCGGAAAGAACGTGGCCAGGGCGATCACCAGGATCTTCGGCAGCAGACCGAAGCCGAACCAGATGATCATGAGCGGGGCGATCGCGATGATCGGTAATGTCTGCGACACCACGAACAGCGGAACGAACGCCCGCCGTAGCCATGGCGAGAAATCGACGGCGATTGCCAGCACCCACGCCAAGGTCAACGACACCGCGAACCCGACGATCGTGACCTGCAGAGTCGCGGCGGCATGCCCGGCGATGTCGCTGCGGTATGCCCACCCCTGCTGCAGCACTCGTGCGGGAGACGGCAGCACCTGCGGGCGGATTCCGCTGATCATCACGTAGAGCTGCCACGCTGCGACGAGTACCACTGCGACGAGAATCGCCGGCAATGCACGATTCACGCGGCGTCGGGCAGTCCTGACCCGGTCTGTCGTCCCCCGGGTGTCAGGGTGTTCGGCCTCAGGGCGCTTGATAGTCATCGGTGAGGTAGGTCGACCAGTCGGGTTCGGCGGTCAGCGGCGCGCCGTCGGGACCGGTGAGCAGTCCCTGCTCGTACAGGAACCGCGCGTACCCGGCCCATTTCTCCGCGTCGAGGGTACCGACGCGACCCTGCTCGTCCCGCATGTAGTCGGAGGCGAGCATCCGCTGGCTCTCGAAGACGAGCTCTTCGTCGGGAAACGCCCCCGGGTTGGCGTCGAGCAGCGCGCGGGCGCCTCGATCGGCATCGTCAGCGGCGATCTCGTACCCACGCTGAAGTGCCTGCACGAACGCGCGGCCCCGGTCCGGATTCTCGGCGAGCCAGTCCTCGTTGCCGTTCACGACGATCGCGTACTGGTCGGGGAAGCCGTAGTCGGTGTATTCGAAATAGCGCATCGGCAGTCCGCGATGCTCTGCTTCGAGTCCTTCCCACGCAAGATACGAGACGGTGAAGTCTGCGGTACCGGAGTAGACCGCCTCGTACGCGGACGTTCCGAGGACGACCTCCTCGAACTCGCCGCGTCCACCGTCGTTGCGGATGACCTGCGCGAGCGCCTCGCTGTCACCGGGGTCGGCGAAACCTGCGTAGACGTGACCGTCGAGGTCTGCCGGACGCATGAGATCCGCGCGGTCCGCCTTGACGCCGATCCCTGTTGCCCAATGCTGCAACGGAGCGAGCACGGTGACGGTGTGTGCCCCGGAAGCGCGGGAGAACGTCGCCATGCCGTGGGTGGAGATGCCGAACTCCGCGTTGCCGGCGTCGACGAGGGTGTCGGGTGTCGCCTCGTTGTAGGGCAGGATCTCGACGTCGAGCCCGGCATCGTCGAACAGTCCTTCCTGCAACGCCACATACAGACCGGTGTGGTTGGTGTTCGGGGTCCAATCGAGTGCGAACCGGATCGTGTCGTCGGAACCGCCACCGGCGCATGCGCCGACTGCGCACACGGTGATGGTGGCGACAGCGAGTGCGGTGATCCGGTGCCGCAGCGTCACGACGCGGGCCACGGCTGCGTGTTCAGGGCGGTGTCCCAGAACAGCAACTCGTAGCGGGTCGCGAGGGTGAACGCGTCGATCATCGCGTCGCGCTCGGTGTCGGTGGCGGCTGCCCCGGCGGCGTCGACGAGGGTGCGTGCGGTCGCGACGGAATCCTGGAATCCTTGGTCGTCGTAGGTGGCCACCCACTGCGCGTAGGGATGGGCCGGATCGGCGGCGAGCACGGCGGCTGCGCTGGAGGCCAGGTCGCGGCACACTTCGGCGTAGATCCAGAAGCACGACAACACTGCGGCGGCACCCACCGGATACGGTTCGGTCGCCACCGTGGCCGTCAGATACGACACGTAACCGAGGCACGCGGGGGAGTGCGCGACGGGTGCGTCGCTCACAGGCAGCACGCCATCGGTGAGAAGCTGCCGGTGCAGCGAGGATTCCTCGGTCGCCGCCGTCGCGGAACTGGTCGCCCAGAATGCGCCGGTGACCGGGTCCGGTGCCTTGGAGGCGAGGAGCGCGAGGGCCTTGGCGTATCCGGCCAGGTAGAGCGCATCCTGCTCGATGTAGAAGCGGAACGACTCGAGGGGAAGCGTGCCGTCGCCCAGGCAACGCAGGAACTCGAGGTTGTCGATGGAGTCGCGTAGAACCTTCGTGTGGTCCCACAGGACATCGGTGAAACGGTCGGTCGGTGAATCGTGCGCAGGCACAGTCATCCCGAAACATCCCTTCGTCAGCATTACCTGATCAGGTTCGACGGGTGTGATCTCAGCCCCGCACTTGCGGAGCACCCCGTGTCGGTCGGAGGCGACGATAGCACCTTCGCCGAGCGGCTGTCGGCTCGGTGTCCGGTGGGTACGTTGGGATGCGAGTAGCTCACCGGGAGGTCATGTGGACGCCGAGACACTCGTTGTCGGATGCAAGTACGGCGAAGCCCGCGGATTCCGCGACGGCGCGGTGTACTCGTGGAAGGGGATCCCGTTCGCCGCCCCGACCTGCGGTGACATGAGGTTCCGGTCGCCGGAGGGGCCTTCGCCGTGGTCGGGAGTGCTCGACTGCGAGCGGTACGGGCAGATCGCTCCGCAGAGCCGGAACAGCCCGATCGGGATCTCGTCCGACATGACCATCGGCGAGGATTGCCTCTCGCTCAACATCTGGCTCCGGAACCGGACGGGCACAAGCGCCCGGTGATGGTGTGGATCCACGGTGGCGCCTATGTGATCGGCTACTCGGGTCAGAAGATCTACGACGGACGTGTGCTGAGCGAGACAGGCAACATCGTGGTGGTCACGCTCAATTACCGTCTGGGGGCGCTGGGGTTTCTGGACCTGTCGTCGTTCTCCACCGTCGGCGATACGTATGAGTCGAATCTCGGTCTGCGAGACCAGATTGCTGCGCTCGAATGGGTGCGCGACTGCATCGCGGACTTCGGCGGCGATCCCGACAACGTCACCCTGTTCGGTGAATCGTCGGGCGGGGGATCGGTCACGACGCTCATGACGGTGCCGCGCGCGAGGGGTTGTTCCATCGGGCGATCGCGCAGTCGCCACCGGCGACGTCGGTATACGGTCGTGAACGCGCGGCGATGGTTGCTGAGCGATTCCTCGATATCCTCGACGTGTCGCCTGCTCGGGTGGGGTCTGCGGGACATGCCCTACGAGCAGCTCGTCGCCGCGGCCGAAACAGTGGTCGGGGAGATCCCCACGAAAATTCCGGGCACCTTGGCGATGACCCCGGTGGTCGACCGCGACCTGGTGCCCAAATATCCGGTCGCGGCGTTCCAGAAGGGTCTGTCGCATCGGGTTCCGCTCATCATCGGTTCGAACAAGGACGAGCCGTCGATCTTCCGTTTCATGAAGTCGCCGCTGATGCCCGTCGACGATTCGGCGGTCCGCGCCATGCTGGAGGCACTCGCGAAGGACCGTCCCGATCTCGAGCCGGAACGGCTCGCTGAGATCGCCGCGGCGTACCCTGATCTGCCGAAGCCGAGTGGTGCGATGGCCCTGTCGCGCGACGCGGGTTTCCGGATGCCGGTGTTATGGGTCGCGGAGGCGCATGCCGAACATTCCCCGACATGGGTGTATCGATTCGACCACGCGACGCCGATGCTCAAGGCCGCGCGGATCGGTGCCGGTCATGCAACCGAATTGCCATACGTGTTCGGCAATTTCGGGACGCTCGGTCGCGATCCGAGTTTCTGGCTCGGTGGTCGCAAGGGTGCGATCGAGGTGTCGGGGCGGGTGCAGCGTCGATGGCTGGCATTCGTCAAGCACGGGGTGCCGGCTGCTCTGGATGCGTCGAAGCACTGGCCGCAGTACGAGCCAGGCGAGCGCATGACCTTGCTGATCGATGCGCGCGACACGGTCGTGTCGGATCCGGATGGGTCGATGCGGGAGGTGTGGGGCAATCAGGTGATGGGCTTCTCCTGAAGCCGACCGAGTAAATCCTGTTGACGTGTAAATCCTGTTGACGTCATTGAACACGTGTGCAACCCTTGGAACATGCGTTCAGTCGAGGGCGTTTCCGACCTCACGACCCGTGCTCGCATCCGCGACGCAGCAATTCGTTGTGTTGCTCGGGACGGTGTGAACATTTCGCTGCGGGCCATCGCCTCCGAATGCGGTGTGAGCGCCTCGCTCATCGTGCACCACTTCGGTTCCCGTGCCGGTCTGCGTGAGCACTGCGACGCGTATGTTCTCGACAGCATCCGCGAGCTCAAATCCTCGGTCCTCGAACCGGGCAGTGGGGTCGCGGCGATGTTGGCGCAGCTCGAGAACATCGGGAGCTATGCCCCGCTCATCGGCTACCTGATTCGGAGCCTTCAGGCCCGGCGCCCGGCCTCTCGGGCGTTTCTCGATCATCTGGTGGCCACCACCGAGGGCTACCTCGCGAAAGGTACCGAGTCCGGCATCGTGAGTCCCAGTCGGGATCCCGAGGCACGGGCACGGGCGCTCGTCGAGTTCAGCACCGGCGCGCTGCTACTGCATGTTCCCGGCCCGAACGAGCCTCTCGATCTCGACGCATTGCCCGCGTGGCTGCGTTCGTACAGTGACCGTCTTCTGCTCCCCTTGCTCGAGCTCTACACCGAACCGCTACTCACCGACTCGACCATGCTCACCGCATATCTGGCTGTCCGGGAGGCAGCCGACCCGTAACCGACCACGGAGGTTGCACCATGGACACACCCGCCATCGACACCGTCGACCTCGTCAAGACCTTCGGCACCACCCGCGCTCTCGACGGATTCTCGATCGAAGTCGGAACCGGAACCGTAGCAGGGTTTCTCGGACCCAATGGTGCCGGGAAATCCACCGCGATCCGCGTGCTCCTCGGCATGCTCCGCGCCGACTCGGGCTCCGCTCGCGTCCTGGGGCTCGACCCGTGGACCGACGCGGTGGCGATCCATCGTCGCCTGGCGTACGTCCCGGGCGACACCAACCTGTGGCCGGCGCTCACCGGCGGTGAGATCATCGACCTACTGACCAGAATCCGTGGCGGCGACAACCCCTCACGCCGAGCCGAACTCCTCGAACGGTTCGAACTCGACCCCACCAAGAAGGCCCGCACCTACTCCAAGGGCAACCGGCAGAAGGTCGCGCTCGTCGCGGCGTTGGCGTCGGATGTCGAGCTGTACCTGTTCGACGAACCGACGTCCGGACTCGATCCGCTCATGGAGGCGGTGTTCACCGACGAAGTGCGTGCGTTGCGCGACGCCGGGCGCACGGTGCTGTTGTCGAGCCACATCCTGGCCGAAGTCGAAAAGCTCTGCGACACCGTGACGATCATCCGGTCCGGGAAAGACGTGGAGACGGGAACCCTCGCGCAGCTGCGGCACCTGACCCGCTCCGCGGTGCGGGCCACCGTACCCGCCCTCCCCATCGGATTCGCGTCGCTCCCCGGTGTGCACGATCTGACCTACGACGACGGGCATCTCGCCTTCGACGTCGACAATGCCTCCGTGACGTCGGTGCTGCGAGAGCTCACCGAACTCGACATCGCGAACCTGACGATCACCCCGCCGTCGCTCGAAGAACTGTTCATGCGCCACTACGGCGATACCCCCACAGACGTGCCCGAGGGTGAGCAGGTGGCGACCCGATGACCGCCACACTCGCCCCCCGGGCCGACCGTGAGACCCGAAGTTCCCACCGTTTCAACGGAATCGGCGACCTGCTCCGACTCTACCTCCGCCTGGACCGCGTCCGTATCGCCGTGTGGACGCTTGCGCTCGCCTTCACTGTGTACGTAACCGTCGAGAGTCTGATCGCCGCGTATCCGAACGCGGCCGCGCGGCAGGCCCGCGCCGACCTCCTCGAGAATCCGGCGGCGGTACTGATGACCGGTCCCGCCTACGGTGCCGACAACTACACCCTCGGCGCGATGACCGCGAACGAACTGAGTCTGACGGTGTTCGTCGCCGTCGCGATCATGAGCATCCTGCTGGTGGTGCGGCACACACGCACCCAGGAGGAGGCGGGCCGACTCGAACTGCTCCGTGCGCTCCCGGTGGTCCGTTCGCGCCGCCCGCGGCCGCATTG
>BBEG01000225.1 GCA_001312645.1 Rhodococcus sp. JCM 9791 | reverse complement strand
ATGCGGTCCTCGGCGACCTGCTCGAGTTCCCCGACCGCACCGATCGCCGGGTCGCGCGTCGACGGGACGGAACTGTCCTGTCCCCGACGCCGTCCAGCAGCACTCGCGATAGTTGCCCAGTGCACCTGCTCCGGCGTCGAACAGCGCGGCACGCACAGTGCTGGATGCCTCGCTCGGCACCATCACCACCCACTTGTCGGCGGCCTGTTCAGGCTTCGGATCGATCGGCCGCAACCCGGTCAGGCCCAGAGCCTGCGCCAACGCGTCGGATACGCCAGGATCGGCGCGATCGGCGTTGGTGTGCGCGGTGAACAGTGCGCAGCCACCCCGGATCAGCCGGTGGATGAGAGCACCCTTGGGGGTATGCGCGCCGACGGTATCGACACCGCGGAGCAACAGTGGGTGGTGTACGAGCAGCAGGTCGGCGCCCCACTCGAGGGCCTGATCGACGACAGCGGCGGTAGCGTCGACAGCGAGCAGCACCTTGCGGACCGGGTCGCCGGGATCACCCGTGACCAGGCCCACCGAATCCCACGACTCCGCCAATGACGGCGGATACGCCGTGTCGAGTACCTCGATCACCTCACGAAGGGTGGCCGTCACGAATCCTCCTGACCTCGGTCCTGCTGCACAGTGTCCTGCTGTCCGCCGACGACCCTACGCTGCGGGTCTTCGAGAACCGGGGACAATGGCCGGGTGACTCTCCTCGCCGATCCGCACCCACTGTTGCTGCCCTCCCCGGTCGTGTTGTTCGACCTCGACGGCACCCTGACCGATTCCGCGACGGGCGTGATCAACGGTTTCCTCCATGCCGCCCGGACCGTCGGTTTCACCGTTCCCGACGGGAACCTCGAGTGGCTGCTCGGACCCCCGATGCGCGACACATTGCGCTCGTTCGGCCTCGGCGAAGAGAAGATCGAGCAGGGATTGGCGGCGTATCGCGAGTACTACACAGACACAGGATGGTCCGAGAATGCCCTGTTCGATGGCGTCGGAGCCATGCTCGCGGCCGTCCACGGCTCCGGTAGCCGGCTTGCGGTGGCGACCTCGAAGAACGAATCCGCTGCCGTGCGGATCCTCGAACATTTCGGGGTCGCGCACCACTTCGAGTTCATCGGCGGGGCGAGCGAGGACGGCGTCCGGCGCGCGAAAGCCGACGTGGTCGCCCACAGTCTCGCTGCGCTCGGTATCGAAGCCGTCGACGCCGCGCAGGGCGGAACCTCCGATGTCGTGATGGTCGGCGACCGCGAACACGACATCCACGGAGCCGGCCGGTTCGGGATCCCCACGATGTTCGTCGAGTGGGGCTACGGCACCGACTCCGAAGGCGCCGCTGCAGCGAAGACCGTCGCCGCCGTCGCCGACCTGCAGCACCTCCTGACCGGCGGACTTCGACATGGGCGGACTGCGACATGACCGACACAGGCGTGGACATGCCTGAAACAGAGGTGACCCGCACGGTGCACGTGACATTCGTGTGCACCGGCAACATCTGCCGCTCGCCGATGGCAGAGAAGATCTTTGTCGAGCATCTGCGACGAGAAGGTCTCGACGACCGCGTTCGGGTGAGCAGCGCGGGCACCCACGGCTGGCACATCGGCTGCGACGCCGACCCTCGCACCGACGCGGTCCTGCAGAAGTACGGATACCCGACGGGGCACCGCGCCGCGAAGCTCGGAGACGACCATCTGTCCGCCGACCTGGTGGTCGCGCTCGCGACCGGCCACGACCGCGCACTCGCAGTGCTCGGTGTCCCGAACGAGCGTCGAGTGTTACTGCGCAGCTTCGATCCGGACGCGACGACGACTCGGTTCCCGACCCGTATTACGGCGGATCGGCCGCATTCGAGCAGGTACGGGAGCAGATCGAAGCGTGCGTGCCCGGCCTGCTCGACTGGGTGCGACAACAGTGAGATACACATCACGGTCTACCGTGGACGTGTGCGCCGACTGTCATTTCTCCTTCGCCCGAGCTGGCTCGTTCTCGCTCTGGTAGTGGTTGCTTCGCCTACGCGTGCTTCACCGTGCTCGCGCCGTGGCAGCTCGGAAAGAACACGAGCACCGGCGAGCGCAACGACCGCATCACCGAGTCCGTGTCGCAGGACCGTGTGCCTGTCGGCGAGCTGCTCGGGAACGGCGGCGCAACCGTCGAGAGCGAATGGCGGCGGGTGATCGCAGACGGCAGTTACGTCCCGGATTCGGATGTTCTGGTACGGCTGCGGAGCACCGAGTCCAAGCCTGCCTACGAGGTCCTCACCCCGTTCGTGCTCGACGACGGAAGCACCATCCTCGTCGACCGCGGTTACGCGCGTCCTGTCGAGGGCACTGCGGTGCCCGAGCTTCCCGCTGCACCGACGGGACGGGTGACCCTGGATGCTCGAATCCGCATGTCGGAAGGCACCGTCGAAGGCAAGGATCCGTTCACCGACGCCGGTTATCTGCAGGTCTACTTCATCGACTCCGGCCAGATCGCCGAGGCGTCGGGGCTCGATCTGGTCAACGGATACCTTCAGCTCGATGCGGGGCAGCCCGGTGTACTCGAGGCGAAGGCGCTGCCTCAGCTCGACGCCGGGCCGTATCTGTCCTACGGGTTGCAGTGGCTCGCGTTCGGCATCATGGCGCCCCTCGGGCTCGCATACTTCGTCTGGGCGGAGATTCGGGAACGTCGCAAGGCGAAGGCGCGGGACGCCGATGCGGTCGTCCCGACCGAGCCGGAATCTCCGTCGAAGGACACGGCGATCGTACGTTCGGGTTCCGTGCGTTCCACGTCGATGTCGCATACCACCAGCGACAAGCTGGCCGACCGTTACGGCGGGCACCGGTGACCGCGTACTGCGACACGTCACTGCCCGGTGTTTCACCACACGAGGAGTTCCCGATGTACTCGACCGTCGACGACTATCTGGCCGACAAGGACCCCGCGGCCGTCGACGCGTTCCGGCGATTCCGCACCCTGGTCTTCGCGCTGGGTGACGACGTCGAGGAGACTGTGCACACCTCGGAGGTCTCGTGGGCGCGGGCGTCCTCGTCGACGCCGCGGGTGTTCGCTGCCGCATTCCTGTACGCCACGCGCCTCGAGGTGGCTCTTGATCTCTCGAGCGCGTCCATCACCCGACCTTGCGTGAGGCGTACCCCACGACGGGCAGGGTCACCACTCATCGCTTGAGCCTGTCGTCGGCAGACGATCTCGACGAGGCATTCTCTGCACTACTGGCCGAGCCTACACCACCGCAGCAGACATCCCTGCCCCGTAGTCGGCCGGGAGCGCCGTGCGGTGGCCGGCGATCAGAGAATCGGTCCGCCGGTCGCGAGGTTCCAGAGGTTGACGGCGAAGAAGAGCGGGATGAACAGCGCGGTCGCGATCGGATCTCCATTGAGGTAGCCCTCGCTGATCCACTGAACGATGTCGGATGATCCCATGCCGTTTCCTCCACTCTTGTGCGAGGCGGTCGAAGTCGCCGCCTATTCAAGATCTCGTGAGACAGGTGACGATCGTTACAGGAGGCGGTTACAGGAGGCCGTTACAGGAAACGGGGGGGTCGACCGCGTACCGAGCGACCCGAACGGCATGGAATGGAACTGGTGGGCGTGGACGGTATCGAACCGCCGACCGCTGGTGTGTAAAACCAGAGCTCTACCACTGAGCTACACGCCCGAAAAATCGGCAACCGGAGGCTGCCGATTTTCACTTCAGGACTTTAGCGCGGCGAGCGCCCGGACCAAGCCTGCTGGTCACGGGGCTCTCCGGGCCCGTTCTCCTCCGCGAACTGCACGACGCCGGCCTTGTCGATCACGAAAGTTCCGCGGTTCGCGAAGCCGAGTTTGTCGTTGAATACGCCGTAGGCCTGAGCGACCTCACCGTGCGGCCAGAAATCCGACAGCAGCGGGAAGGTGTAGCCCTGTTCTGCAGACCAGATCTTGTGGGTCGGAGACGCACCCACCGACACGGCGAGGATCGCAGTGTCGTCGTTCTCGAAGGTCGGCAGGTCGTCGCGCACGGCGCACAGCTCGCCCTGGCACACGCCCGTGAATGCGAGCGGGTAGAACACCAGCAGCACGTTCTTGGCACCCCGGAAGCTCGAGAGTGTCACTTCCTGGTTGTTCTGGTCCTTCAGGGTGAAATCGGGCGCTTCGGTGCCCACGGCGATCGCCATCGGAAATGGTGTCCTTCATTCGGAGGGGAAGAGATGACTCAGCGGCGCGGCTTGCCGGCCTTCGGCTGCACCAACCGGCTGCCGATCCAGTCGCCCAGATTCGTCGCCGATGTCTGAGTCAGACCGGCGGTGGTCGCCGATTCGGCGATCTCGCTGGGCTCGACGTGATCGGGGCGGCCCGTCTTGGGGGTCAGCACCCACACGACACCGTCCTCGGCGAGCGGGCTCACGACATCCATGAGGTTGTCCACGAGATCACCGTCGCTCTCCCGCCACCACAGCAGCACGACGTCGACGACCTCGTCGGAGTCCTCGTCGAGCAGCTCCGTACCGGTGACCTCCTCGATTGCTGCACGCAGATCCTCGTCGGTGTCCTCGTCCCAGCCGAGTTCTTGCACCACGTGGTCGTGCTTGATACCGAGCTTCGAAACGTAGTTCTTGGCATCCGCCGCGGCGACCACGGTGGTTCCTCCTCAAGATTGTGGCCGCGGAGGCTTCCGCGTACCGGTGTGACGTGCGATTGATCAAAGCGAACATGGTCGGGCGCCTGAGCGCAACCCGAAACGCTGCGATTTCCGAGAGAATCTTCTGGATCGACGCTACGCGCACCATTCGGAGGGGGTCCACCCGGCTGCGATCCGGGCCTGATTTGTCGGACCGCGTCGTACCCGATCCGGCGCGATGGGGGAAGATGAGGGGTGCATCATGTTCAGATGTCGATGAGTTGGCCCCCACAAGGGCCGGCCTACGGAGTGGGCGCTACACCTGCGCGCCCCACCACGATGAGGAGCTGACGTTGACAGACCTGATCCACGGACCCGACTCCCGAGCGAACGCCGCCACACCCGGCGTTTCGGGTACGGGCCCCTCGACCGACACCCCAGCCCCCGCGACGCAACCGGGTTCGGGTCATCCGCGAGGGCGTGGCTTCCTACCTGCCGGACATCGATCCGGCGGAAACCTCCGAGTGGCTCGAGTCCTTCGACGGAATGCTCGAAGCTGCCGGACCTTCCCGAGCCCGCTACCTGATGTTGCGCATGCTCGAGCGCGCCGGCGAGCGCCACGTGTCGATTCCGGCATTGACCTCGACCGACTACGTCAACACCATTCCCACCGAGAGCGAACCGTGGTTCCCCGGCGATGAAGAGGTCGAGCGCCGCTTCCGCGCTACATCCGCTGGAACGCCGCGATCATGGTGACCCGTGCACAGCGCCCCGGTATCGGCGTCGGTGGCCACATCTCCACCTACGCGTCGTCCGCCGCCCTGTACGAGGTCGGTTTCAACCACTTCTTCCGCGGCAAGGACCACCCCGGTGGTGGCGACCAGGTCTTCATCCAGGGACACGCGTCGCCCGGCATCTACGCGCGCGCCTTCCTCGAAGGCCGAATCCCCGCCGAGCAGCTCGACGGTTTCCGTCAGGAGCACAGCCACCTGTCCCAGGGCGGAGCCCTGCCGTCGTATCCCCACCCGCGACTTCTTCCCGACTTCTGGGAGTTCCCGACGGTGTCGATGGGCCTCGGCCCGATGAACGCCATCTACCAGGCGCGTTTCAATCATTACCTGGAAGACCGGGGCATCAAGGACACCTCCGACCAGCATGTGTGGGCATTCCTCGGCGACGGTGAGATGGACGAACCCGAATCGCGTGGCCTCGCACACGTCGCCGCGACGGAGGGTCTCGACAACCTCACCTTCGTCGTCAACTGCAACCTGCAGCGTCTCGACGGCCCGGTCCGCGGCAACGGCAAGATCATCCAGGAACTGGAGTCGTTCTTCCGCGGCGCCGGCTGGAATGTCATCAAGGTCGTGTGGGGCCGCGAGTGGGATGCACTGCTGCACGCCGACAAGGACGGCGCGCTCGTCAATCTCATGAATGTCACCCCGGACGGCGACTACCAGACCTACAAGGCCAACGACGGCGCGTTCGTCCGCGAGCACTTCTTCGGGCGCGACCCACGCACCAAGGAACTGGTCAAGCACCTCAGCGACCAGCAGATCTGGAATCTCAAGCGCGGCGGGCACGATTACCGCAAGATCCACGCCGCGTACAAGGCCGCGATGGAGCACAAGGGCCAGCCGACCGTCATCCTCGCGCACACCATCAAGGGCTACACGCTCGGCAAGCACTTCGAGGGCCGCAACGCGACCCACCAGATGAAGAAGCTCACCCTCGAGGACCTCAAGTATTTCCGCGACGTCCAGCGGATCCCGATCTCCGACGCGGAACTCGAGAAGGACCCGAAGACACCGCCGTACTACCACCCCGGCTTCGACGCACCCGAGATCCAGTACATGCTCGAGCGTCGCCGGAATCTGGGCGGGTTCCTCCCCGAGCGCCGTACGAAGCAGCGCCACTGAAGTTGCCGGAGGAGAAGACGTACGACGTCGTCCGCAAGGGCTCGGGAAAGCAGGAGGTCGCCACCACGATGGCGGTCGTGCGCGTGCTCAAGGAGTTGCTCCGAGACAAGGAGATCGGCAAGCGCATCGTGCCGATCATCCCGGATGAGGCCCGCACGTTCGGTATGGACTCGTGGTTCCCGTCGCTGAAGATCTACAACCGCAACGGTCAGCTGTACACCTCGGTCGACGCAGAACTCATGCTCGCCTACAAGGAGAGCGAGATCGGTCAGATCCTGCACGAGGCATCAACGAGGCCGGTTCGACGGCATCGTTCACCGCGGTCGGTACGTCGTACGCGACCCATGGTGAGCCGATGATCCCGGTGTACATCTTCTACTCGATGTTCGGCTTCCAGCGCACCGGCGACGGCCTGTGGGCCGCGGCCGACCAGATGGCGCGCGGTTTCGTGCTCGGCGCCACCGCCGGACGCACCACCCTGACCGGTGAAGGTCTGCAGCACGCCGACGGGCACTCGCTGCTTCTCGCCTCCACCAATCCGGCGGCCGTGACGTACGACCCGGCGTTCTCGTACGAGATCGCCCACATCGTGCGCGATGGTCTGCGTCGGATGTACGGCGGCACGACGGCGGCAGACGGAACGCTCGAGCCTGGCTTCGGTGGCGAGAACATCTTCTACTACATCACCATCTACAACGAGCCGTACACACAGCCGGCGGAGCCGGAGAACCTCGACGTCGAGGGCCTGCTCAAGGGCATCTACCTGTACAACCGCGGTGCAGCGTCAGGTCCGAAAGCGCAGATCCTCACCTCGGGCGTGATCATGCCTGAGTCGCTGCGTGCCCAGCAGATGCTCGCCGACGAGTGGGGCGTCTCCGCCGACGTGTGGTCGGTGACCTCGTGGGGTGAGCTCCGGCGCGAAGGTATCGAGTGCGACCGTCAGGCTCTCCTCGACCCGGGGAAGGATCCCGCCGTTCCGTACGTGCAGCGGGTGCTCAACGACGCAGCCGGCCCGTTCGTGGCGGTGTCCGACTGGATGCGTGCAGTGCCAGACCAGATCCGCCAGTGGGTGCCGGGCGACTACACCGTGCTCGGGGCCGACGGGTTCGGATTCTCCGATACCCGCCCCGCAGCACGCCGCGTATTCAACATCGACGCGGAGTCGACGGTCGTCGCAGTGCTCGCAGCGCTCGGTCGCGAGGGGACGATCGACCGGCTCGGGCGGTCGAGGCCGCAACGAAGTACCGGATCGACGATGTGACGGCTGCTGCCGCTCCGACCTCGGACCCGGGCGTGGCCTGACCTTCACGAGTTCGCGCTCATCTCGAGCATCGGTGAACCTACCCGGACCTGTCCGGGTAGGTTCTTCGCATGATCGACGAGCCGGAGCCGCGCCGGATGACGCGTGCATCGGGCGCCTCCGCGGGACGTCCGATGCCGCCTCAGCGTCCGGAACGCGCGCCGTTGCCGGATGCACTGTTGCGGCGCGTCAAACAGTTCTCGGGGCGTATGTCCACCGAGGCCGTGCACGTCATGCAGGAGCAGTTGCCGTTCTTCGCAGACCTCGACGCGTCGCAGCGTTCGAATGTGCAGCTGATCATCCAGACGTCGGTGGTCGATTTCCTCGAATGGGTCCGCGACCCCGAGAGTGATATTTCATTCAGCCTCGACGCTTTCCAGGCGATTCCACAGGATCTGGCGCGCAGGCTCACCTTCCGTCAGACCGTCGACATGGTTCGCGCAGCCATGGAGTTCTTCGAACAGTGGCTGCCGGCCTTGGCCCGCAATGAGGAACAACTGGTTGCACTGACCGAGGCAATCCTCCGGTACGGTCGGGAGCTGGGTTTCGCGGCAGCGTCGGTGTATGCGAGCGCTGCGGAGTCGCGGGGCGCCTGGGACACCCGTCTCGAGGCGCTGGTGGTCGACGCGGTCGTCCGCGGCGACACCGGATCCGACATGCAGTCCCGTGCCGCCACCCTCAATTGGGATGCAACGGCCTCGGCCACCGTACTCATCGGCTCCCCCCCACCCGAGGAGGGCGTGTCCGCGGTGACAACTGTGCACACGATCGCCCGCGCGCACGGTCGCGCGGCGCTGGCGGTGGTGCAAGGGGAGCATCTCGTGATGGTGGTCAGTGGAGAGCTCCACGGTGGGCCCGACGCCGTCGCGTTCCGGGACGAGCTCATGTACAGCTTCTCGAGCGATCCCGTCGTCATCGGTCCGACCACTCCGACGCTCGCGTCGGCGCACGCGTCGGCGGTCGAGGCGATGGCTGGGATGGA
>BBEG01000224.1 GCA_001312645.1 Rhodococcus sp. JCM 9791 | reverse complement strand
CGGACTACCGTGGGACGGCGCGCGGCTGGCGAGCGAAGGCGCGCTCCGGGCGTCCGACACATCGACAGCGACGGCACTCCTGCAATTCGCACGCACGGTGCGGCAGACCTCCGATTCAACGCCTTCACCACCCGACTCTGTTCGCGAAGCGGCCCCCGGAAGGAACGCATCCGACGACCGGACCACCAGGGGACCGCTGTCCGAACGCGAGGCAGAGGTTGCCGACCTCGTCGTTTCGGGACTCACCTACCGCGAGGTAGGGAATCGCCTGTACATTTCCGCGAAGACCGTGGAACATCATGTCGCCCGGATCCGTCGTCGCCTCGGCGCCGGAACCCGCTCCGAGCTGCTCTCCATGCTTCGAGCGATGGGGTACGGCGTCGATGTTCGGCGATGTGACACGACCTACCAGAATGGGGGAACTTCGGCATGTCCGTAGGCGTAGGCCTGAGGGTCGGCACGACCGTGTCGTCGGTTGCCGTCACGTCCCCCTCCCCCGGACGACCCGACCCGGAACCCATCGAGCGGCGCAGTGCAGTGCATCTGCATTCCGACGGCACCGCCACACTGGGCGAACACCACGTCGCCGACGGCAACACGAGCTCGTTCACCGACTTCGTCGACCGGCTGGGACGTTCCAACGGTGTCCGTGCCAACGACGGTGCGCTGTCCCGCGCGGAAGATCTCGTGGCGACCGCGATGGAATGCCTCATCGCCGACGCCGGGTCCATGATCGGCGACGAGAACTACACCGTCGTGGCGTCCCACCCCACCGATTGGCCACCGTCGACCGTCGCGCTGCTCCGCAACGCCCTCGACTACGTGGGTTTGCGACACGTGTCCCTCATCTCCGATGCCGAGGCCGCTGCCGCGTGGTTCGAGTCGCAGGTGGCACACCAGACCGGCCGCCTCGTCGCGGTCTACCACATCGACCCGCATGGATCGACCGTCACACTCGTCCGCTCCGGTGTCGTCGCGGGTAAGGCGTTCCGCTTCGCCGAAGGTGACGCCCCGTCCGTCTCCGCGCAGTTGTCGACGGCGCTCGGAGCGTTCGGCTGGCTCGTGACCAATCTCGACGCCATCGTCGTGACCCTCGACGAAACGGTCGACACCAGCGCCGCGCAGATCGTCACCCAGTCCATCAAGGCCGGCCTCGGTGTGCGATGTGCACTTGCGCCCGACCCCCACCAGACGATGGTTCGTGGCGCGGCGCTCGCTGCCGCGGCAGGGTCGGTGGATCTCCTCGGATCGACACAGGTACTTCCCGCCACCCGGCCGACCGGCCCGAAGCGCGCCGATCTGGATCCCGAGACCACCACGGTGATCGCCAAGGTCACGCCCACCGCTGCCGCCACGGCCACACCAGCAAATGCCGGCAGGGGCGCTGCCTCCACGAACGCGACGACCCCCGGAAAGGTGGGCCCGGTCGACACCGCGCATCCGGCGACCGACACCGATCCCGACAAGAAGCCGAAGATCGGTGTCTGGGCCGCAGCCGCGGCAGTCGCATTGATAGTCGGCGTCGGCGTGCTCGTCTTCACACTGCGCGACACCTCCACTGCGAGCGCGAACCCGCCGATCACGACGACCGCGCCGAGCGCGATCTTCCCCACGGGCACGCAGTCCGAGCCGCGATCGACGTCGGCGAAACCCACAACCTCGGAAACCTCCGAGACCTCGACGACCGCTGAAATCGAAGAGGCCGAGTACACGGCGCCGGGGTACGCGGCAACGGACGTCCCTCAGACACAGTTCGAGGCGGAGACCTCGAACACCGAGTCGTCTGCGACCACGGAGAAGAACACCTCGTCCACCACTGCGCCGACGAGCAGCAGCACCGGTTGGTCGCGCCGTAACCCGCCGAACGAGCCGAGCATCGGTTCGGGCGCTCCGGCGGTGGCTCGAGTTCGCCGTCACAGTCGTCACCGGCGCCGACCACAACGACCGAGCCGGACCCCACCGACGGGCCCGATCCGACCGAGACGACGGCAGCTCCCTCCGAAGAGGCCACCACCACGGTGCCGGAAGAGATCTAGCCGAATCGGTGCTTCCGGCCTATTCAAGATCAACGGCCGGTGCCGTACGCTATCCGAGGACCACACGGACCTCACGGCCAGGATTTGCAAAACACCAGTTCAGACACAAGATCGACCGATTATGAAAGGCTTCATGCGTCACTCGTCGGCGTCGCGCGCCGCAGTCCGTACCACCATCCGTCGTGCCGCCACAATCGCGGCATCAGCGGTGCTGCTGATCGGACCGCTGACCGCAACCGCGAACGCCGCTCCCGCGGACCAGACGCCCGACCTTCCGCCGGAACTCGTCGAGGCCGTGCAGCGCGATCTCGGGCTCACCCCCGAGCAGTACCTCGAACGCGCGGCTCGCGCCCAGGAACTGAACAGCTACGCGCGCGACTTCCGCGCCGAGCGCCCCTCCGACTTCGCCGGAGCATGGATGAGCGACGACGGGAATCCCGTCGTCGCCGTCACCAACCGTGACGCAGCACGGCAGGCCGAGCAGGACGGCTACCAGGCCACGGTCGCACCCATCTCGGCCGATGGTCTCGAACAGGCCCTCGCAGAACTCAACCGCTGGGTCGCTGCACTGCCGCGCGAGGTGTCGTCGCAGGTCAACAACACGTCGATCGATGTGCTCAACAACCAGATCGTCGTCGACATCGTCAACTCGCCTCTCGGCCGCGCGCTGAACCTGCCCTCGCTCATCGCGAACATCCAGGTGCAGCTGACGCCCGGCATGCCCTCCAACGACCCGTCCCCGCTCGGCGGCGACACCTACATCACCGCCGACGGCAACGTGCGCGACACACCGCTCGAGCGCATCGGCATCTGCTCGTTCGGGTTCAACGGTGTCGACGCGAACGGTGATCCCGTCAACATCACCGCCGGCCACTGCGACGCCGTGGCCCGTGAAGACGGCGGATCCACCGTGTACCTGCCAACCGCGGGAACATCGACGAGAGCGTACAGATCGGCTCGTTCACGAGCTCGACGGCAGGCACCGACAGCAACCTCGACTACGGCATCATCTCGCTCAACGATGCGGGTGTCGACGCAGGTCTCGACCGCCCGACGGTGCGCGGCGGAAACGGTTCGACTCTGACGGTCACCGGTACCGCACGTCCCGTGGTGGGCGCCCCCGTGTGCAAGTCCGGACAGTCGTCGTCGTTCACGTGCGGTGTGGTCGCCGCCGACCACGTCGAGACCCAGCTCTTGTACGCCAACGGCAGCGCGAGCACTGTTCGCGGCTTCGCGACCACCGCATGCACCCTGTCGGGTGACAGTGGCGGCGCGATCGTCACGGGCACTCTCGCCCTCGGTGTGATCTCGGGATCGAACAGTGCCGGTGCACCCGACTGCGTCGAGGCCAACCTCGTGCTCGCCACCACCGGCGGGACGTCGAGCCTCGGGATCCCGGTCGGCGACATCGCAGACGCCACCGGAACCCGCGTGCGCACGGCATCCTCGCCTGAATAATCACAGAAGTCACATGCGACACACTGGTAACCAGGCGTCCGCCCGGGTTGCCGATATCAGCCCATATGATCGTGTCGCCGATCCGCTCCGATCGGCATCTCCACGTCACGCGTGGAGGTCACTGAGAAAGGTATCCATGCGACGCTCCTTCGCACGTCGGGCAGCCGTCCTCGGCACAGCCGCTGCGCTCCTCATCGGACCTGCAGCGCTGGTGGCCCAGGCCGACCCGGCTCCCGTCCAGACCACGGACCTGCCCGCCGAACTCGTCGAAGCGTTGAATCGAGACCTACAGATCAGCCTGAGCGGTTCCTTCAGGACGCCGCGCGCAGCCAGGACCTCGCACGGTTCGCGGAGACGGCACGCGAGCAGTTCGCGTCCGTGTTCGCAGGCGTGTGGCTCGACGATCAGGCACAGCCACTGTCGGACTCGCGGACGGTGAGCAGTTCGACGAGGCCCGCACGTCCGCTGAGGACGCAGGGTTCGCGGTGCAGCGGACCGAGGACAGCGAGAGCGCCCTCAACGACGAGTTGAAGGCGCTCAACGACTGGCTCGAGACACAGCCGCCGGCCATCGCCGATGTGGTTCGCGGTGTCGCCATCGACGTCATCAACAACGACGTCATCGTGCGCGCCGAGAACGTCGCTGGAGTGGAGCTGCCCGATTTCCTCTCGGGTGTGCGGGTGCTGTTCGCTCCCACCGAGCTCACCCCGCAGCCTGCCGCAGATCTACATCCCGTCGCAGGGAACGCCGCACCCGACGCACTGCTCGGTGGCGACGCATACGCATCACTCGGACAGGGAACGGGCCTGCGCTGCTCGCTCGGCTTCAACGCCGAGGACCGTCGCGGCCCCGTCAACATCACCGCCGGGCACTGCGACCCGAACCGCGCTCAGGCCGGCACCCAGTGGGCGTCCGATGTGTACCAGCTGAACGGTGAGACGCTCGGTCAGCACCTCGGCAAGTTCGAGAAGACCAGCCTAGACGACAGCGACTACGCGATCATCCGCCCGACCGGAGAAGCCGAAGGCCGGTTCGAGAACAACGGTGTCCGCGTCCCGGGTGCTGCTCCCCTGCCGATCACCGGTACCGCCGATCCCATCGTCGGAACACCCGTGTGCAAGTCCGGTCTGCGTACCGGCTACAGCTGCGGCGTCGTGACCGCGGCGAGCCAGAACGTCGAGATCGGCCATCGCATCCTGCAGAACGGCTTCTCCACCAACTGTGCGCGCTCCAGGGCGACAGTGGCGGCACGCTCGTCACCGGCACCCTTGCCATGGGCATCTCGAGCGCCTCGAACGTCGGCCAATACGGCATGTGCGAGATCGCCACTCTCGTCAGCGGCCTGCTGGGTGAATCCCCCGAACTGTTCGCGACTCCGATCAACTCGATCCTCGCCGAGAACCCGGGCCTGACGATCCGCACCGGCTAGTCCTCGCGACGCAACCGCGTGAGCACCACAGTGCCCGCCTTCCACACGGAAGGCGGGCACTGTTGCATTCTGCCGCGACCGGCTGCGTCTACAGCGTGGCCCGCCGTTTCCGAGCCGTGGGAGCGGGACGGGATGCGACGTCGGGATGGGGCGCGGAGTGTCGACGCGGCATCAAGATCGAAGCGGGATACGCTCCGGAAATCTCGTTCGGCCGCGAAACGAACGATGACGGGAATGGTTCCGCATCGGCGGCGAACAATAGGGAGGACACACGAAGATGTTCGGATCTGTTACGGGTAGCGCCGATTTAGTAGCGGGTTGGATCAACCTCTTGGTCCGGTTGCTCTGGATGAGCTGACGTTGAACGTCGAACGGCCTCGCCATCCATTGGATGGCGAGGCCGTTCGTCGACTGAAAATCAGTTCGCGTACACCGTGGTTCCCGGGGGTGCCGTAAGCGTCTGGATCAGGCCGATTCCTGCAATAGCCAGAGTCGGGCCGCCAACGACGATAGTGCCGATGACGCCGCCGATACCCGCACCCGCAACAGTGCCGACCGCAGGCATCACGAACGTACCGATGATGGCACCGATGATCGTGCCGGTCAGGCCGCCGACAGCAGTCGCAATACCGAGCTGCGACGCGAAGTTCTGCTGAGCCTTGAGGTTCTCATCGGGCGAAGCAACGTCGGTCACCTTGAGAGCGACCGGCGTGATGCCCGGGACGACCTTGTCCTCGGGGGCAACGGGGGTTGCCTGCGACAGGTCGGTCGACGGGGTCAGCGTGAGGGTCTTGCCGTCCTCGCTGATCTCGCGCGCGAACGGCAGCTGGATGTCGCCGAGCTGAACCGCGAGCGGCAGGCTGACGACGGTGTTGCCCGCGTTGTCCTGCAGCTCGACGCTCTGACCGTCGCCCGAGACCTGGAATGCGCCCGCGTCGATGACGGTGACGACAGACTGACCATCGACATGCGACTCGTAGTTGATCTCGTCCTGGGCCGCCGGGGCCGCGTAGGAGGTTCCGGCCGTGATCCCCATAGCGGCGATGGTCATCGTCGCCACGGCGGCAAGCTTCCTGAGCTTCATGTGTTTCCGTTCTGTGACATGGCGCACGCCCTGAGGACGCCCCCAATTTTCCTGTAAGCGTGAGACTTCCGAACCCCCGACGACGTTCTATTTGTCCGAAAGTCACGTCCGGCACAGAATCATAACCGACCTCACAGCAATTTGTTATCCGGGTATCCCCTGATAGATGCCGAATCGTGTCCGAAACTACTCACACGTCACACATTCCTTATGGAGCGGTTAGGGCATCCTGGCTCGAATTGGCGAAATGCCCGACTATAAGTTGGCTGCCGCACTGGCCTCATCAGCGAATCGATTGATTACTCACGGGTAACTGCAGTTAAGTTACTGGCGGGTAGCTTAGCGTGCGTTACGATGCTGAGGCTTATACCAGGCGGGCTGTCCGCCCCCGACACGAAAGGCCACGTATGAATGCCCTGACGATCACGTTGGGCACGATCGGCGTGCTGCTCAGCCTCGTGTGCTGGTACTCCTTCATCGGCGGCGCATGGAAGATGGTCAGCGCGATCCGGATCGGCCAACCGGCCCCGGATCGCTGGCGCCCCTTCTTCCCGCGCTTCAAGCAGATGGTCGTCGAGTTCCTCGCGCACACGAGAATGAACAAGTTCCGGACCGTCGGCTGGGCTCACTGGCTCGTCATGGTCGGCTTCCTCCTCGGCGCCATCGTCTGGTTCGAGGCATACGGACAGACCTTCGACCCCGAGTTCCACTGGCCTCTCATCGGTGGCACCGCGGTCTACCACTTCATCGACGAGATCCTCGGCCTCGGCACGGTGATCGGCATCGTCACGCTGATCATCATTCGCCAGCTGAATCACCCTCGTCAGCCCGGTCGTATGTCGCGCTTCACCGGCTCCGATTTCAAGGCCGCCTACTTCGTCGAGGCAGTCGTCCTCATCGAGGGCCTCGGCATGATCTTCGTGAAGGCCGGGAAGATCGCCACCTACGGCGGCGGCCACATGTCGACCGACTTCTTCACGATGAACCTCGCCAAGCTGCTGCCCGCGAGCACGACGATGGTCGCGATCTTCGCGTTCGTGAAGCTGATGTCGGGCATGATCTGGCTCTACGTGGTCGGCCGCAACATCACGTGGGGTGTCGCATGGCACCGTTTTGCTGCGTTCTTCAACATCTATTTCAAGCGTGAGGACGACGGCGGAGTCGCCCTCGGCGCCGCGAAGCCCATGATGTCGAAGGGCAAGCCCGTCGACATGGAGAACGCCGATCCCGACACCGACACCTTCGGTGCCGGTCGCATCGAGGACTTCTCGTGGAAGGCTGGCTGGACTTCAGCACCTGCACCGAGTGCGGCCGCTGCCAGTCGCAGTGCCCCGCCTGGAACACCGGTAAGCCGCTGTCGCCGAAGCTGCTCATCATGTCGCTGCGCGACCACGGCAACGCCAAGGCCCCCTACCTGTTGGCCGGTGGCCGCACAGACATGGGCGGCGACGAGGTCGGTCTGGTCGACAGCGAAGGCAATGTCGACGAAGCCGCACTCGCCAAGATCCCCGAAGCGGCGCGTGCCGAGGCGGGTCGCAAGCTCGTCGGCGAATCGGCCGAGCTCGTCGAGGCCGGCGAACTCACCCCCGTCATCGACGCCGAGACGCTGTGGAGCTGCACCAACTGTGGCGCATGCGTCGAGCAGTGCCCGGTGGACATCGAGCACGTCGACCACATCATCGATATGCGTCGCTACCAGGTGCTCATCGAGTCGGACTTCCCGTCCGAGCTCGCGGGTCTGTTCAAGAACCTCGAGAACAAGGGCAACCCCTGGGGCCAGAACTCCAAGGACCGTCTCAACTGGATCAACGAGATGGACTTCGAGATCCCGGTGTTCGGCCAGGACACCGACAGCTTCGACGGCTACGAGTACCTCTTCTGGGTCGGCTGCGCCGGCGCCTACGAGGACCGCGCCAAGAAGACGACGAAGGCCGTCGCCGAACTGCTCGCCACCGCCGGTACCAAGTTCATGGTGCTCGGCGCCGACGAGACCTGCACCGGCGACTCCGCTCGCCGCGCGGGCAACGAGTTCCTGTTCCAGC
Source organism: Rhodococcus sp. JCM 9791 (assembly GCA_001312645.1). Taxonomy (GTDB): domain Bacteria; phylum Actinomycetota; class Actinomycetes; order Mycobacteriales; family Mycobacteriaceae; genus Rhodococcus. Next base: position 826 of record BBEG01000224.1, on the reverse strand, counting down.
AGCTCGCGCAGCAGAACATCGAGGTCCTCGACGGAGTGTTCGAGGGTGTCGAGCAGAGCAAGCGCAAGATCGTCGTCACCTGCGCGCACTGCTTCAACGCGCTGAACAACGAGTACCCGGAGGTCGGCGGCAACTACGAAGTCGTCCACCACACCCAGCTGCTCAACCGCCTGGTGCGGGCGAAGAAGCTGATCCAGGTCACGTCGGTCGGTGAAGACGTCACCTATCACGACCCGTGCTTCCTCGGTCGCCACAACAAGGTGTACAACGCTCCGCGTGAGCTCATGGCGGCGTCGGGTGCGAAGCTCGTCGAGATGCCTCGCCACGGCGAGCGGTCCATGTGCTGTGGTGCCGGTGGCGCCCGCATGTGGATGGAGGAGCGGATCGGTAAGCGCATCAACGTCGACCGTGTCGACGAAGCGCTGAGCACCGACCCCAAGAAGATCGCGACCGGCTGCCCGTTCTGCCGCGTCATGCTCACCGACGGTGTCACGGCACGTCAGGAAGAGGGCAAGGGCGAGGGTGTCGAGGTCGTCGACGTCGCGCAGCTGATGCTCGAGTCGATCGCTCGCGTCGAGCCGGAGACGCTCACGGAGAACCTCAAGGTGATCCAGGAGCCGAAGACTCAGGTCGAGGTCGAGGCTGTTGCCGAGGCTGTCGAGGAAGAGCGTGTCGAGGAGGTTGTGGAGGCCGCTGAAGCTCCGGCAGCCCCCAAGACGACGGGTATTCCGAAGGCCGGCGGTCTGCAGATGAAGGGCGGACTCAAGGGCCCCGGCGCCAAGAAGGCAGCCGCACCCGCTGCTGCAGCGGCACCTGCAGCCGAGGC
>BBEG01000223.1 GCA_001312645.1 Rhodococcus sp. JCM 9791 | reverse complement strand
TTCACGGTGCCGCTGCAGCCGACCGTGCTACTGCCGTACTCGGGGCAGGCCGCCTCCCCTGTGTCGTTCCACTTCTGAGGTGTTGGGATGGACGCATGCCCATCCCTGATTTCGTCGCCGACCTCCGCGCTCACGTCGGGCACGATCCGCTGTGGTTGTCCGGCGTGAGCGCGATCGTCCTCGGCGACGACGGCCGCATCCTTCTCACCCGCCGCGCCGACAACGGCAAATGGGCGGTGGTGTCCGGCATTCTCGAGCCCGGTGAGCAGCCGGCGGTGGCCGCGGTCCGCGAAGTCGCGGAGGAAACCGGGGTCGATGCCGAGGTGCTACGGCTCACGAGCGTCGATGTCACCGAACCGATCACTTATCCCAACGGGGACGTCGCGCAATATCTGGACGTGTCCTTCGTGATGCGCGCGACCGGCGGATCCGCCCGGGTCGGCGACGACGAGAACCTCGAGGTGGCATGGTTCGCGCCCGACAACCTGCCCACCCCGCTCACCGCAACGTCAGCACTGCGGCTGGAGAAAGCGCTCGCCGATCGCCTGAAGCGTGGTTCCGGAGGCCGTGACACCGCTCCGAACAGCGCTCCGGCCGAATGTCGTCCGCCAAGCGCGACATTCGGCCAGAGCGATGCATCAACCGGATACGGGAGTCGGACTAGAAGTCCCAGTCCGCGTCCTCTGTGACGACGGCCTTGCCGATCACGTACGAGCTACCCGACCCCGAGAAGAAGTCATGGTTCTCGTCGGCGTTCGGCGACAATGCCGACAGGATCGCCGGGTTGACGTCGGCCTCGTCCTTCGGGAACAGCGCCTCGTAGCCGAGGTTCATCAGCGCCTTGTTGGCGTTGTAGCGCAGGAACTTCTTGACGTCCTCCGTCAGACCCGCTTCGTCGTACAGGTCCGAGGTGTAGTGGGTCTCGTTGTCGTACAGCTCCAGCAGCAGATCGAAGACCCATTCCTTGAGCTCGTCGCGCTCTGCCTGCGTGACCTTCTCGAGGCCCTTCTGGTACTTGTAGCCGATATAGTAGCCGTGCACCGCTTCGTCACGGATGATCAGCCTGATCACGTCGGCGGTGTTGGTGAGCTTCGCCCGCGACGACCAGTACATCGGCAGGTAGAAGCCCGAGTAGAACAGAAACGACTCGAGCAGTGTCGAGGCGGCCTTGCGCTTGAGTGGATCGTCGCCCTGGTAGTAGTCGAGAATGATCTGCGCCTTGCGCTGCAGGTTCTCGTTCTCCTCCGACCACCGGAACGCATCGTCGATCTGGCGGGTGGAGCAGAGCGTCGAGAAGATCTGCGAGTAGCTCTTGGCGTGCACCGACTCCATGAACGCGATGTTCGTCAGTACCGCTTCCTCGTGCGGGGTGACCGCGTCGGGGATCAGCGACACGGCACCGACGGTGCCTGGATCGTGTCGAGCAGGGTCAGGCCGGTGAACACGCGCATGGTGAGCTGCTGCTCGTACTCAGTGAGCGTGCCCCAGGACGGGATGTCGTTGGAGACGGGCACCTTCTCGGGCAGCCAGAAGTTACCGGTGAGGCGATCCCACACCTCGGCGTCCTTCTCGTCGGGGACGCGGTTCCAGTTGATCGCCGACACGCGGTCGATCAACTTGATCCGGGCCCCGTCTGCGGGTGAATGCGATACAGAGGTCATCGGTTACCTACCTGAATGTCTTCGTGGGACGGGAGCGGCCAGGGCTGGATCAGAGCATGCACGAGACGCAGTTCTCCACCTCGGTGCCCTCGAGCGCCATCTGACGCAGCCGGATGTAGTACAACGTCTTGATTCCCTTGCGCCACGCGTAGATCTGGGCCTTGTTCACATCGCGGGTGGAAACCGTGTCCTTGAAGAACAGAGTCAGAGACAGACCCTGGTCGACGTGCTGTGTGGCCGCCGCGTAGGTGTCGATGATCTTCTCGTACCCGATCTCGTACGCGTCCTGGTAGTAGTCCAGGTTCTCGTTGGTCAGGTACGGCGCGGGGTAGTAGACGCGACCGATCTTGCCTTCCTTGCGGATCTCGACCTTCGACGCCACCGGGTGGATGGAACTGGTGGAGTTGTTGATGTACGAGATCGACCCGGTCGGCGGGACAGCCTGCAGGTTCTGGTTGTAGATGCCGTGCTCGCGGACCGATTCCTTCAGGTCACGCCAGTCACTCCGAGTGGGGATGGTCACGCCGGCATCGGCGAACAGGGCGCGCACGCGATCCGTCTCCGGCTCCCATGCCTGCTCGGTGTACTTGTCGAAGAACTCACCCGATGCGTACTTCGACTCCGGGAACCCCTTGAAATGGGTTCCGCGTTCGATGGCGATCCGATTCGATGCACGCAACGCGTGGAACAGCACCGTGTAGAAGTAGATGTTCGTGAAGTCGATGCCTTCGGCCGAGCCGTAGTAGATGTGCTCGCGCGCCAGATACCCGTGCAGGTTCATCTGTCCGAGGCCGATGGCGTGGGACTCGTTGTTGCCCTTCTCGATCGACGGCACCGACGTGATGCTCGTCTGATCGGACACCGCGGTCAGACCACGGATCGCGACCTCGATGGTCTGCGCGAAGTCCGGCGAGTCCATGGCCTTCGCGATGTTGAGCGAGCCCAGGTTGCACGAGATGTCCTTGCCCACATGACTGTAGGACAGGTCGTCGTTGAACTCCGACGGCGTCGAGACCTGGAGGATCTCGGAGCACAGATTCGAGTGGGTGATCTTGCCCGCGATGGGATTCGCCCGGTTGACGGTGTCCTCGAACATCACGTACGGATAGCCGGACTCGAATTGCAGTTCGGCGACCGTCTGGAAGAACTCACGTGCCTTGATCTTCGACTTGCGGATGCGCTTGTCGTCGACCATCTCGTAGTACTTCTCGGTCACGTCGATGTCAGCGAACGGCGTCCCGTAGACACGTTCGACGTCGTACGGCGAGAACAGGTACATGTCCTCGTTCCGCTTCGCCAACTCGAAGGTGATGTCGGGGATCACGACGCGAGCGAGAGCGTCTTGATGCGGATCTTCTCGTCGCATTCTCACGCTTGGTGTCGAGGAACCGGTAGATGTCGGGGTGATGGGCGTGCAGGTACACCGCGCCGGCACCCTGGCGTGCGCCGAGCTGATTGGCGTACGAGAACGAATCCTCGAGCAGCTTCATGATCGGGATGACACCCGAAGACTGGTTCTCGATCTTCTTGATCGGCGCACCGTGCTCGCGAATATTGCTGAGCAGCAGTGCGACTCCGCCACCTCGCTTGGACAGCTGAAGTGCGGAGTTGATGGAGCGGCCGATCGACTCCATGTTGTCCTCGATACGGAGGAGGAAACAACTCACCGGCTCGCCACGTTGCTTCTTGCCGGAGTTCAGGAACGTGGGGGTCGCCGGCTGGAATCGACCGGAGATGATCTCGTCGACGAGGTGCCGGGCGAGGATCTCGTCGCCGTCGGCGAGGGTCAGCGCAACCATGCAGACACGGTCCTCGAACCGTTCGAGGTAGCGCTTACCGTCGAACGTCTTGAGTGTGTACGAGGTGTAGTACTTGAACGCACCGAGGAACGTCGGGAAACGGAACTTCTTCGAATATGCCTGCTGGAACAGCGATTTGACGAATTCGCGCGAGTACTTGTCCAGAACCTCGGGCTCGTAGTACTTCTCCTCGACGAGGTAGTCGAGCTTCTCGTCGATGTTGTGGAAGAAGACGGTGTTCTGATTGACGTGCTGAAGGAAGTACTGGCGCGCGGCAGCCACGTCCTTGTCGAACTGGATCTCGCCGTTGGGGCCGTACAGGTTCAACATCGCATTGAGTGCGTGGTAGTCGAGCGACTCGTCGGCCGCGGCGCTCGTGGTCCGAGCGGGATCGGTAATGGTCACAGTGCTGCCCCTACATATCGGAAGGTATGAAATCAGCCGCGCTGCCGGCAGGCCCGCGGTACTCGAGAACTGCGGGCCGAGACCCGCCTGTGCGTTATGCCGTCTGGAGCTCTGCCCCCAGAATTGTGCGAGGCCATCCCGGACACGCTCCACGTCGTCGGCCGTGCCCATCAGTTCGAACCGATACAGATACGGGACCTTGCACTTTCGTGAAACGATATCGCCTGCGAAACAGAACGATTCGCCGAAGTTCGTGTTTCCCGCCGCGATCACCCCGCGGATCAGACTCCGGTTGTGCTCGTTGTTCAAGAAGCGGATCACCTGCTTGGGCACGAAATTCGTGTCGCGACCTGTGATGGTGGTGCCGCCGCCGTATGTGGCAGGATCAGCACGTACGGATCATGGACCTCGAACGCACCCTCACGGTCGTGCAGCGGGATCCGGACTGCGGGAATCCCGAGTTTCTGCACGAACCTGTGGGTGTTCTCGGATGCGCTCGAGAAGTACACCAGAGACGTCCCCGGGGTAGACCCCTGCGAGGTCATCGGTACTCACCAACTTTTCGGTCGATTACGAAGGCCGGCCCGTCGTACAGTGCCGTTTCTGCTGCAGCGATCCGCGTGGGATCAGGCAGCGACCGCGAGAGCCTTGATGCGATCGGGACGGAAGCCCGACCAGTGATCCTCGCCCGCCACGACGACGGCGCCTGGAGGTAGCCCAGAGCCATGACGTAGTCGCGGGCTTCGGGGTCCTCGGAGATGTCGACGACCGCGTACTCGATTCCGGCCTTGTCGAGGGCTCGATAGGTGGCGTTGCACTGGACGCAGGCAGGCTTGGTGTAGACGGTGATGTTCATGGGATTCCCCTCTTCAACACGGCCGTGACGGGCCGGACGACTGACTGCTGCGCGATGCTCGAATGCCCATCGAACCGGCTCGATCTCACTTCCCCGAGAGATCCATGCCGTATGGGATTCCAACGGTCTCGACACTACACCTTGTGCCCGATAGATACATAGAACCCAGGATGTTGTGAGTTACATTCTTGATATTCCCAGGTCGCCTCACTTTCGCACTGCGGAAAGGACGCGTCTGCGGCGTGTCGAGGGCCGCCTTCGCGGTGCAGTTCCACACAGTGTGACGCGACCCACCGACAAGTACCGGTGGGCCGCGTCACGGAACGATCAGGGCAGCGCGCCGGACACATCCTCCAGGTGCGCCGGAAGGTTCCTCACCCGGACTCCCGTCGCATGCCACAGCGCGTTGACAACAGCCGCCGCGCTGCCGACGATGCCGATCTCACCGACACCACGTGATCCCGTCGGAGTGGCCCGCATATCGTCCTCGTCCAGCCATGCGGCGTCGACGTTGCCGACGTCGGCGTGCGTGGACACGTGATAGTCGGCCAGATCGTGATTGACGACGTGTCCGAAACGGCCGTCGCGAATGCTCTCCTCGAACAGCGCCATGGAGATCCCGAAGCACATCCCACCGATGAACTGCGAGCGGGCAGTGCGTGGATTGATCACCCTCCCACCGAGAATATTCCCAGCATCCTGGCACCCGGATCTCACCGGTATCGGCATCGACGCCGACCTCCGCGAAATGCGCGCCGTACGACTGTGCGCGGTAGTGTTCGAGCTCCCGATTCTCGCCTGCAGCCGCAGTCGTTTCCGCGCCTGCCTCGGGACTGTCGCCGAATCGTTTCCGGAACTGCTCCGCCGCGGTCATGATCGCGTACCCCACGACGAGGTACCCGACGAACCGCCTGCGACCGTCGCATTGGGCAGCGCGCTGTCGCCGATCTCGACGCGCACGTCGTCGACGCCGCACCCGAGTGCATCCGCGGCGATGAGGGTCAGTGCAGTCCATGCACCTGTGCCGAGGTCTGCGGCACCGATCTGCACGGTGAAACGGCCGGCTCCGTCGTGCCGGATCGTCGCCTCCGAACCGGGATTGACCATGTGCGGATATGTGGCGACCGCGACGCCGGTCCCGATCAGCCACCGACCGTGACGCCGGAGCCCCGGCGTGCGATCGTGCGCGTCCCAGCCGAACCGTCGTGCACCTTCACGGAGGCATTCGACCAGTCTCCGGGACGACCACGGCTTCCCCGTCTCCGGATCCACGTCGGGTTCGTTGCGGAGCCGCAACTCGATCGGATCGATCCCGCAGGCCTCTGCGAGTTCGTCCATCGCAACTTCTCCGGCGTACATACCGGAGCTTCTCCGGGCGCGCGCATCCAGAACGGCGCAGGTACGTCCAACGCCACCGCGCGGTGCGTAGACCTCAGGTTCGGTACCCGATACAGGTTTCGGGACGACACCGCGGCCTGCTCGACGAACTCCGAGACGTGCGACGACTGCGTGTATGCCTCGTGGATCAGTCCCCTGATGGTCCCGTCGCGGTCGGCGGCGATGCGTACATGCGATGCGGTCGCGCGCGATAGCCGACGTAGCCGAACATGTCCTGCCGCGAGACGGCGAACTTCACCGCGCGCCCGGGTAGCGTCCGGGCAGCCATGGCGGCGAGCACGTCGTGCGCATGAGGCGCACCCTTGGATCCGAACCCTCCGCCGATGTACGGGCAGATCACGCGGATCTTCGAGGGGTCGATCCCGAGGACCGGCGCGAGCGCCTCGACCACGCCGTGCGGATGCTGAGTCGAGTCGTAGAGCGTCAACTCGTCGTGCTCCCACAGTGCCACCACAGTGTGCGGTTCGAGCGGGTTGTTGTGCTCCTCGGGAGTCGAGTACCACTCGTCCACAACCACATCGGCAGCATCGAAGGCGGCGTCGACGTTTCCCCGCTCGCTGTCGGCCGGGTAGCCGCCGTTGACCTTCTCCGGTGCATACATCGCGGGGTGATCGTCCCGGAATCCGGCGTCGTGCGGTTGCCGGTCGTACTCGATCGCCAACTGATCGCACGCCTGCCGGGCCGCTTCGGGCGTCTCCGCGATCACAGCGGCAACGATCTGCCCCCGATACGCGACCTCCGGGCTCTGGAGGACCACATACTCTCCCTCCGCTTCCGCTGTCAGACGCGGAGCATCGAAGGGAGTGAGTACCTCGAGCACACCGGGGACGGCCAGTGCCGCTGCCGTGTCGATGTTCCGAACCGCGCCGCGTGCGATCGTCGCAGTCGCGGGAACGAGATACACCGGATCCGCTACACGGTGTTCGTATGCGTACGGCGCAGTTCCCGTCACCTTTCCAGGTCCGTCCAGCCTTGCGGTCGACGTACCGATGGCACGGTCCTCGATGTGGTTCATGCAGGCTCCTCACGAGAAATCCGGTCGGAAAGCTCTCGCAACACCGCGACGACGGTGCGCCGGAGCAGCACCACCTTGAAGGCATTGCCGTCGAGTGGTTGCGCGTGGGCCAACTCGGCGTCCGCTGCTGTGGCGAACACCGGATCACTCGGGTGGTGCCCCAACAGCGCGTCCTCGGCACGATGCGCCCGCCACGGACGGTGGGCGACTCCGCCGAACGCGAGCCTGCACCCGCGGATCGCACCGTCGGTCACGGTCAGTTCTCCCGCTACCGACACCAGGGCGAATGCGAACGCGGCGCGATCTCGGACCTTGCGATAGGTCGACGCGCTGCCCTGCGGTGGAGGAATGTGGACGCCCACGATGAGATCCTCGCGCGCGAGGTCGGTGTCGAGTTCGGGTGTGTCCCCTGGCAGGCGGTACAACTCCTCGATCGGGATGCTCCGTTCACCTTCCGGTCCGAGAACAACGACTTCCGCGTCGAGGGCGAGCAAGGCCACAGCCATATCGGACGGGTGCGTGGCGACACATGCATCGGACGCACCGAACAGCGCGTGATACCGGGTGTACCCACCGAGAGCCGAACACCCGCTGCCCGGTTCACGCTTGTTGCACGGAGTCGATACGTCTCGGAAATACACACATCGGGTGCGCTGGAGGAGGTTCCCTCCGGTGGTTGCCGAGTTCCGCAGTTGCGGCGACGCACCCGAGAGCAGCGCACGGGACAGCATCGGATACCGGCGACGCACAACGGGGTGCGCGGCAAGGTCGCTGTTGCGCACATTGGCACCGATCCGGACACCGCCGTCCGCGGCATCGACGATGTCGTCGAGCGGCAAGTGCGAGATGTCGACCAGCAGGTCCGGCGTCTCGACGCCGAGCTTCAGATTGTCGAGAGATTGGTCCCTCCGGCAAGGAAGACCGCGTGCGGATTGTCATGGACGAGCGCGACCGCGCCGGCTGAGTCGGCGGCCCGCTCGTAGCGCAACGACTTCATCCCTCGAGCCTTCCGGTCGATACGCCGGTGTCCCTGCCCGCGAACTCGGAAATCGCCGCAACGATGTTCGGATACGCCCCGCACCGGCACAGATTGCCGCTCATTCGTTCGCGGATCTCGTCGCCGTCGAGAGCAACGGTCGCTTCTAGATCCTCGGTGACGTAACTGGGATCTCCGTGCGCAACCTCGTCGAGCATCCCCACTGCGGAACAGATCTGGCCAGGTGTGCAGTATCCGCATTGGAACGCATCGTCCTCGATGAACTGCTGCTGGAGTGGATGCAATTCGTCATCCGAGGACAGTCCGGCGGCGGTGACGATATGGGCCCCGTCATACGAGACCGCGAGAGCGAGGCATGTGGTGACGCGGCGACCGTCGAGCAGCACGGTGCACGACCCGCACTGACCGTGATCGCATCCCTTCTTCGGGGCGGTGACATCGAGGCGGTCGCGAAGAGCGTCGAGAACAGTGGTGCGTACATCGACTGTGACCCGGCGTTGTGCACCATCGACATGGAGCACTATGTCGCGCTCGTATTCGTTCACGACAGAGGTCGACGCGTTTTCCGTTGCCATGGGTGAAACCTCCGAACGGTGGGCTGTGCCCCCAGCATTCCCGTCGGCGACCCGATCCAATCGTTCTCGGGCGGAATCGCGAATGTCGGGCCACCGCATCCACCCCGCAACTTAGGACATGCTGCCCTAACCGTAAGATCGCTTGACGATGCCGCCTCGGCATCACCACGCAGGAGGAAGATCTTGTCCACAACAATGCATCGCCGCCGCACCCGCGGCGCGCGCCTGGTGGTGGCCGTCGGCG
>BBEG01000222.1 GCA_001312645.1 Rhodococcus sp. JCM 9791 | reverse complement strand
TGCTCGCGGTACTGGTCCGATTCGATTCGGCGGCCGCCGGAGGATGGCCGGCCGTGCTCTCCGCCTACCCGGGAGCGGTGAGCGTGCCGCTCGCCTTCCTCGTCATGATCACCGTGAGCCTGGCGACGAGACAGAAGGTGCCCGCCGACGTCGGGCGTACGTTCTCCAGGATGCACGTTCCGAGCGACTCGGAATGGGCCGCGATCGGGAGCTGGGTGCATTCGATGAGCGCCGTTCGTCGCAATGAGACGACCGTTCGGCGCACGCGACGACAGCTCGGCGTGCAACCGGTACGCACCCCTATCTGTGTGATGGCGGTCTCACTAGCGTGTGTGTGCACTACACCTCACACGGACGACCAAGGAGTCGGCAGTGACCACAGCACCACTCAGCGAGAGTGACGTACCGGAGCGGCGAGAACCGACTCCACAGGACTTCGTCGACATGCAGGCGAGTCCGGAGTTCCAGGAACTGCGTACCCGTCTGCGCCGGTTCGTGTTTCCGGTCACGGTGTTCTTCCTGGCCTGGTACGCCCTGTACGTTCTGCTCGCCACCTACGCGGCGGACTTCATGGCGACCAAGGTGATCGGCAACATCAACCTCGGCCTGATCCTCGGGCTCGGGCAGTTCGTCACCACGTTCATCATCACGGCCGTGTACGTGAAGTTCGCCGGGCGTGAACTGGATCCGCGCTCGGCAGCGATCCGCGAAGAGCTGGAAGGACCGCAGCAGTGAACGTACTTGCGCAGGGTCATACCGATGTCGGTAACCCGCTGCTCAACATCGCCATCTTCGTGGCGTTCGTCGTCATCACGATGGGCTTGGTCATCAAGCCAGTCGCACCACCAAGAAGCGTCGGACTTCTACACCGGTGGCGGCCAGTTCTCCGGCCCCCAGAACGGTTTCGCCATCGCAGGTGACTACCTGTCGGCCGCGTCGTTCCTCGGTATCGCCGGTGCCATCGCCGTCTACGGCTACGACGGCTTCCTGTACTCCATCGGCTTCCTCGTCGCATGGCTCGTCGCATTGCTGCTCGTCGCCGAACTCCTCCGCAACACCGGACGATTCACGATGGCGGATGTCCTGAGCTTCCGGCTCAAACAGCGGCCCGTGCGGATGGCCGCGGCGCTGTCGACGCTCGCGGTGTCACTGTTCTACCTGCTCGCCCAGATGGCCGGTGCCGGCGTCTCGTCGCGTTGCTGCTCGACATCCAGGACAAGGCCGGACAGGCGATCGTCGTCGCCGTCGTCGGTGTGCTCATGATCGTGTACGTCCTCATCGGCGGCATGAAGGGCACCACCTACGTGCAGATGGTCAAGGCGGTGCTGCTGATCGCGGGCGCCGGCATCATGTTCGTGCTCGTGCTGTTCGCAGTGCGCGGCAACTTCTCGCAGCTTCTCGCCGACGCCAGGCAATGGCATCGAACTCTACGGACGAAGCGGTCGCCGGCCGCGACATCCTCGCACCCGGCGCGAAGTACGGCATCAGCGGCATGACCCGGATCGATTTCATCTCGCTGGGTATCGCACTGGTGCTGGGCACCGCAGGTCTGCCGCACGTGCTGATGCGCTTCTACACCGTTCCGACCGCCAAGGAAGCACGACGCTCGGTCACGTGGGCGATCTCGCTCATCGGTGCCTTCTACCTCTTCACCCTGGTGCTCGGCTACGGCGCCGCGAAGATGGTGGGGCCCGACGTCATACTCAATGCGCCGGGTAAGGAGAACGCAGCCGCGCCGCTCCTCGCATTCGAACTGGGCGGCACGATCTTCCTCGCGGTGATCTCCGCGGTCGCGTTCGCCACGATCCTCGCGGTCGTCGCAGGTCTGGCGATCACGGCGTCGGCATCGTTCGCACACGACATCTACGCGAGCGTGCTCAAGCACGGTAAGGCCACCGAGGACGAGCAGGTGCGGGTCTCACGTATCACCGTTGTCGTGATCGGCCTGGTGTCCATCGTTCTCGGCATCCTCGCCATGGGGCAGAACATCGCCTTCCTGGTCGCGCTGGCCTTCGCTGTCGCCGCCTCGGCGAACCTGCCGACGCTGCTGTACTCGCTGTTCTGGAAGAAGTTCAACACCACCGGCGCGCTGTTCAGCATCTACGGCGGTCTCATCAGCTGCCTCCTGCTGATCGTGTTCTCCCCGGCAGTGTCCGGCAGCCCGTCGTCGATGTTCCCGAATGCCGACTTCTCGTGGTTCCCGCTGTCCAACCCGGGCATCGTGTCCATCCCGCTCGCATTCGCCCTCGGCATCCTCGGTACCTACCTCGGCCGCAACAAGCCGGAGGATTCGTTCAAACAGGCGGAGATGGAGGTCCGCTCGCTCACCGGTGTCGGTGTAGAGAAGGCCGTGTCGCACTGACTTCACGACCGCGCCCGTAAGCCGAACGTCACCTTCGGTCAGTTCAACTGACAGAAGGTGACGTTCGGCCGTTCCCGGTGCGGGCACCCGCCTCCTCTACGCTGCAATCATGGCGAAACTCGAAGTCGCGACCGACCTTCCGCTCGACCCGCAGACTGCGTGGGAGAAGGCTTCCGACCTGGAAGCGTTCGGCGACTGGCTGAGCATCCACGACGGCTGGCGCGGCGAGCTCCCCGACACGCTCGAAGCCGGGGTGGTGCTGCAGTCCGTGGTGTCGGTCAAGGGAATGCGCAACCGGTGGAGTGGACGGTCGACGAGCTCGACGCGCCGCACCACGTCGTGCTCCGCGGGACCGGCAAGGGCGGCACCAAGTTCAAGCTGCGGCTCGCTGTGTCCGGCGCGGGGTCGGGCTCGCGGTTGACGATGAAGATCGAACTCGGGGGAGCGCCGCTGTTCGGGCCGATCGGGTCGGGTGTCGCCCGCGCTGCAGGGCGACCTCGACGCCTCGCTGCGCAAGTTTGCGGAACTCTACGGCTGAACCGGCTCCACAGCCCACGTGAACCGGGTCGCGTTGGCACAATGAGACGATGCCGACCCGCACGATCGGGGACCGTCGCATCACATTGACGAACCTCGACAAGGTGCTCTATCCCCGCACGCACCGTCAAAGGTGAGGTGATCGACTACTACGTCGCCGTCGCCGAGGTCATGCTGCCGCACGTCGTGGGCCGTCCCGGTACCCGTAAGCGCTGGCCCAACGGTGTCGACGAACCGGCCTTCTTCGAGAAGAACCTCGCGCCGCATGCGCCGTCGTGGCTCGATCGTCGTACGGTGCACCACAAGCAACGGTCTGTCACCTACCCGGTGTTCGACTCGGTGGCGGGTCTGGCATGGCTCGGGCAGCAGGCCTCGCTCGAACTGCACGTGCCGCAGTGGCGGTTCGACGGATCCGCGCCCGGTCCCGCGACACGCCTCGTGTTCGACCTCGACCCCGGGCCGGGGGCGGGGCTCGCGCAGTGTGCGGAGGTCGCGCGGTACGTGCGCGACATGGTCGCCGAACTCGGGTGGGAGACTATCCGTCACGAGTGGCAGCAAAGGTCTCCACCTCTACGTGCCGTTGGATCGGCAGCTCGGCTCCGACGGTGCGTCGACCGTCGCGCGACAGGTCGCCACGAATCTTGCGACGCTGCACCCCGATCTCGTCACCGCGACCATGGCGAAGGCGGTGCGCGGCGGGAAGGTGTTCGTCGACTGGAGTCAGAACAATGCGGCCAAGACGACGGTCGCTCCGTATTCGCTGCGTGGCCGCGACGAACCGTGGGTGGCAGCGCCGCGCAGCTGGGACGAACTCGACGACCCGAAGCTGCGGCAACTCACGTTCGACGAAGTGCTCGAACGGGTCGCCGACCACGGTGATCTGCTCGCGGGCCTGGACCCCCCGCTCGGCGACACGCAGTCCGGAGATCCCGCCGACGACCCGCTCACCGACTACCGGCGTAAGCGCAACGCTGCGCGTACCCCGGAGCCGGTCCCGTCCCGTGTCGCCGCGACCGGCCACGACGATCGGTTCGTCATCCAGGAACACCACGCCAGGCGCCTGCATTACGACCTGCGACTCGAGCGTGACGGTGTGCTTGCGTCGTGGGCGGTGCCGAAGAATCTGCCGGAGGACACCGGCCGCAACCACCTCGCCGTCCGGACCGAGGACCACCCACTCGAGTATCTCGATTTCCACGGCACCATTCCGTCCGGTGAATACGGTGCCGGGACGATGACGGTGTGGGACACCGGCACCTACGACACCGAGAAGTGGCGTGACGACGAGGTGATCGTGCGGTTGCACGGTGAACGAATCATGGGTCGATACGCACTGATCCGCACAGAGAAGGACCAGTGGCTCGCCCATCGGATGAAGCAACAGTCCGGGTCGGGACGGTCGGAGGAGTTTCCGACCGATCTGCGTCCGATGCTCGCGACCGTGGGCGACGTCGAGAAGCTCGACGGCTCGACATGGGCATTCGAAGGCAAGTGGGACGGATACCGCGCGGTCGTCGAGGTACACGACGGTGAGGTCCGGGTGCGTGCCCGCTCGGGGCGGGACGTGACCGGAGAATTTCCCGCGCTCGGTGAGCTGGCGCATGTGCTCGACGGTCACGATGCCGTCCTGGACGGGGAAATCGTCGCCGTGGACGCGGAGGGCGTCACGAGCTTCGAGCGGTTGCAGCGCGGGGCGATCCCGGAGTACCGGGTGTTCGACCTCCTCTATCTGGACGGTGTGTCGCTGATCCGCAAGACCTACGACGATCGCCGTCGTGTGCTGGAGGCTCTCGCTGCGGCGACGGAGAGGCTGATAGTGCCCGACCGGTTGGCCGGGGACGGCGCCGACGCACTCTCCGCAAGCCTGGAGCGCGGGTGGGAGGGCGTGGTCGCGAAGCGTCGCGACTCGGTGTATCTGCGGCAAACGGGGTGCAGCGTGGATCAAGGCGAAGAACTGGCTCACGCAGTCGGTGGTCATCGGTGGATATCGACCGGGACAGGGGAACCGTGCGGGGTCGTTCGGATCGTTACTGGTCGGTATCCCGGGCGACAGCGGGCTCGTCTATACGGGAAGAGTCGGCACGGGATTCGACGACCGAACTCTCGCGGCGCTGACATCGTCACTGCGGGCACGACGGCGGGACACGAGCCCGTTCGCGGGTGAGCTGCCGATCGTCGACCAGCGTGACGCCGTATGGGTGGAACCCGAGCTGGTGGGGGAGGTGCGGTTCGGTTCGTGGACCGAAGGCGGCCGACTTCGGCACCCGAGCTGGCGCGGCCTGCGCGGCGATCTGGACCCACACGACGTGCACCGGGAATGAAGCCGGCCCGGCCCGCACAGGGTGGACCGACGACCATCTCTGCACCGCGTCCGCTGGGCGACGCGGCCAAGGCGTTTGTCTGGCAGACACTCATTCGGTTGGTGGTTGTCGGCGCAAAATCGTATGTTCTTCTCAGACCGGACTAAATCGGCTTTGTCGGGGAGCCGCCGGTCGTCATATCGATCGAAGAAGGAATCCCGACATGACGAGTGTGCTCGCGCCCTCCCGCACCTACTCCTCTCCTCAGCTCTCGGCCCGTGAAACCGAGATACTCAGGGAGTGGCTCCTGTGTGAATCCAAGTCGAGGCCGCGGCTCGTCTGTTCGTCACAGCGGCCACGGTGAGCACCCACATCGCCCGTATCCGCGACAAGTACATGCGAGTGGGGCGTCCCGCCACCACCAAGACATCGCTGCTGGTGCGCGCTCTCCAAGACGGTGTCGTCTCCATCGACGAATTGTGACGCCGCGGAGACCTGCAGCGTGCGGCATGCTCGGGCCCGTCGAGGTCGGCCGGTCCGATCCGTAGCCTGTTCGACCATGAGCGTCCTGAAATCCCTCGTCCTGTTCGGCGTGGCCGCGTTGTTCGAAATCGGCGGGGCGTGGTTGATCTGGCAGGGCGTGCGCGAGCATCGAGGGTGGATCTGGATGGGCCTGGGTGTGCTTGCGCTCGGGGCGTACGGATTCGTGGCGACGCTGCAACCCGACGCCAACTTCGGCCGCATCCTCGCGGCATACGGGGGAGTCTTCGTCGCGGGTTCGCTCCTGTGGGGTGTCGTGATGGACGGCTTCCGCCCCGATCGCTGGGACATCGCGGGGGCACTGGTGTGTCTCGTCGGCGTCGCGGTGATCATGTACGCACCGCGGTGACCGAGCGCCGAAGGGTGGGCGTTTCTCCACCTCAGGGGATCTACTGGGCGGCGGTCGCCGTCTCGACACTGGGCGCATGACATCGACAACCAACCCGGGTCCTCGCACCCGCACCGCGCTTCCCGCCTGCTCGCCACCGGATACGGAGTGTGTGCCTATCTCATTTTCCTTGCGGTGTTCCTGTACGCGATCGGATGGGTCGAACGACTGGTGGTACCCCGGAACATCGACGAGGGGCCGCGTGCCCCGGCCGGAATCGCCATCGTGATCGACCTGGCGCTGCTCTCGTTGTTCGCGGTGCAGCACTCGGTGATGGCCAGACCCTGGTTCAAGAAACGCTGGGCCCGGATCGTGCCCGAACCGGTGGAGCGTTCCACTTACGTCCTGCTCGCCTCGGCAACGCTGGCACTGGTGATGTGGCAGTGGCGTCCACTCCCACACCTGATCTGGGACGTCGAGAGCACTCCACTGCGATCGTGCTCTACGCGCTGTCGCTCGCCGGGTTCGGTCTCGTGCTCGTGTCGACGTTCGCCATCGACCATTTCGACCTGTTCGGATTGAGGCAGGTCGTCCGTCACCAGCTCGGAAAACCGACCGCCACGAGCACCTTTCGGATACCGCTGCTGTACCGATCGGTGCGGCACCCGCTCTATCTGGGTTTCCTCATCGCATTCTGGGTCGCGCCCACCATGTCTGTCGGGCATCTGCTCTTCGCGGCGGTGACCACCGCGTACGTTCTGGTCGCGATCAGGTTCGAAGAGCACGACCTCATCTCGACGTTCGGCGAGCGATATCGCTCCTACCGGGCCCGCGTGCCGATGATCGTGCCGTGGAAGGTGCTCAGCCGACGGTGATCCCGCCGGTGGCAGGCGTCGAATTGCACAGCGGACCGCTGGCGAGGCTCACCGACCCGAACACGGTGGTCAGCACCTCGCCCGGTCCGGTGTCGACCGTCGCAGACAGATTCGGGTAATCCCCGGTGAGATCGACGATGCCGGTGCGCCCGTTGCCCCGGTTGAGCCATGCGACGGTCACCTGACCGGCGGCCGGTACCGGCCACAATGCCTGCGTTGTGGTGAACTGCACATGGCCCGCAGCGATCCCGTGTTCCTCGTCGGGACCGGGGTGTGCGGCTACCGATGTCAGCGACGCGAGACTGCTTGATTGAGGCAGCCGATGGTGATCGCAGTACCCAGCGGTTGCGTCGGAGCAGCTGTGGCGACACCGGCGAACAGAACAGCGGCTGCGACGGGGGCTGCGAACGTGAGTGTTCGACGGGTGAATCGCACTGCAGACATGCTGCGGGCTCCTCGGATGTGAGATGACGTGTCCGGGTGCCGACCACAGTGCGTACTGCTTGCGTGGCGCGTCCCGCGACCGAAAGACTTTCGTGATTCTATCGAGCTGTCGATCATCGAGGGGCGGTTTCGAGCACCGCAGTGTTGTGGCGGTCACAGGTGCGGAATCGTGATCGGTTAGCCTGGCCTAATGAAGTGGGAGAACTTTGTTGCCACGCTGGTCGCGCGTGAACAGGTCGCCGAACACCTGTTGCGTGCCCGCCTCGAAATCGGTGAGGGGACCGGGTGTGGTTACCTTCCGCTCGCTGCAGCCGACGAGTCGGTGGCGTTCTACCTCTCGCACGACGCAGAGGAACTGCACGCCCGACCCAGTGAGAATCCGAATGCGCTGGGCGGTTGGGAGATCGTCGACGAGGAACGCAGCGCCGGGCACCGCAACTACACAGTGCGCTCCTACGACGCGGAGTCCCGCGAGATGGTGGTCGACTTCGCGGAGCACGATCACGGTCCCGCGATCGAGTGGCTGCGCGCTGCGGAACCCGGCTGGCGTGTGCTGATGGCCGGTCCGCGCTCGTGGCACGAGCCCCCGTCCTCGGCGACCCGTCATGTCCTGGCCGGAGATCTCGCCGCGTTGCCGGCATTGGCAAGAGTCCTGGAGCAGACAGACCCTGCAGTTCATGTGACCGTCGTTGCCGAGGTGCTCGACCGCAGCGAGCTCGAGTACTTGCCTGCGCGGGAGAACACCGAGATCGTCGAACTCATCGGTACTGGAAACGGGGTGTCGCGCACACGGCTGTCCGCTGCGCTCGCCGAGCTCGACCTGCCCGCCGACGGGTACTGCTGGTTCGCGGGCGAGGCCGCCGATATTCGCGCCGCCAAGAAGCATCTCCGTTCGCTCGGCTGGTCGCGCGATCAGTACGACATCGTCGGCTATTGGCGTGAAGACGCCGAGCGGTGGACGGCGAAGTTCGAGGAGCAGGGTGACGAGCTGCGCGCGGTATACGCGGGCGCGCTCGCAGAGGGGAAGTCGGTGGAAGAAGCGATGGATGTGTACGAGGCCGCGTTGGAGAACGTCGGTCTCTAGACGTGATGTCCAGGGAGTGAGTGTGTGCCCTCGGCAGGATTCGAACCTGCGACCTACCCTTTAGGAGAGGGTTGCTCTATCCCCTGAGCTACGAAGCGCGCGCCCATTCGGCGGACCGAATCTCGGCGCGGTGTGAGTGTAGCGGTCGTTCCCGCGCGGTGACGAAGAGAGCAGAAAATTCGCTGCTTGTTACCGACCGGTTGGTTTCATTCCCGCTCTATGAGATCAAGAAGAGGTAACGCTGGACCTCACGTATATCGTTTTGTTACCTTGAATCGCCAGGAACGACCGGGGTGTTACGCGCCGGCCGAAATCGGGACTACGAACGGGACAGCGACTGTGGCACGGCACCAACGGACACGCGAAGACGTATCGGCATTCGAGGCCGACCTGACGGTCGGATCGATCCGGCGGGGGCGTCATCGCATCGAACCGACGGGTCCGTCGGCTCCGGCCAAGGCCGCCACGTTGCGTGCGCAACCGGCGC
>BBEG01000221.1 GCA_001312645.1 Rhodococcus sp. JCM 9791 | reverse complement strand
CGCGCGGGGTCAGGTTCAGGTCCTTGCCCGCCTGCTCGGAGCCGACGAGCACCAGCGCGGCGCCGTCGACGATGCCGGAGCTGTTGCCGCCGTGGTGGACATGGTTGATCTTCTCGACGAAATGGAACTTCTGCAGGGCCACGGCGTCGAATCCGCCGACCTCACCGACCGTCGCGAACGACGGCTTCAGACCGGCCAGGCCCGCGAGGTCGTGTCGGGACGCATGTGCTCGTCCCGGTCGAGGATCGTCAGGCCGTTCTGGTCCTTGACCGGGACGACGGACTTGGCGAAGTAGCCACCCGACCACGCCGCGGCGGCCAGCTGCTGCGACCGCAGGGCATACGCATCGACGTCCTCGCGGGAGAAGCCCTCGATGGTCGCGATGAGGTCGGCGCCGACACCCTGGGGCACGAAATAGGTGTCGTAGTTGGTCGCCGGGTCGAGGCCCCACGGGCCGCCGTCGGAGCCCATCGGCACTCGCGACATGGACTCGACGCCACCGGCGATGACGAGCTCATCCCAGCCGGAACGGACCTTCTGTGCTGCCGTGTTCACGGCCTCGAGCCGGACGCGCAGAAGCGGTTGATCTGGACGCACCGACGGTGTCGGGGAGTCCGGCCGCAGTGGCGGCGGCGCGGGCCATGTCCGCGCCTGGTCGCCCACCGGGCCGACGATGCCGAGGATCAGGTCGGAGATGCGGTCCTCGTCGAGATCGGGGAAGCGGACGCGCAACTCGTCGATCAGGCCGGTAACGAGCGAGATCGGCTTGACAGAGTGCAGCGAGCCGTTCTTCTTGCCGCGGCCGCGGGGGGTTCGGATGGCTTCATAGATGAATGCCTCGGTGGTCACAGTGCGCATGTTCCTTCCCGTGCTGACGGTGTGGAGACGCGACATCACGTGAGGACGTCCGCGCCCAACCTTCCGCCTCCACCGTAAGAGCGCATCCCGGCCTCGATAAGGACCGAACCGATCGGGCTCCGTGACCGAACCGAGCCTCGTCGACGCGCTCCACCACACATTTCTCTGCTCTTCACCCTGGGTTGACCTGCGGCAATGGGTGCATTTGCGAAAATCTCGAACTCGACGGGAACTTTTCGCACCGCCCACGCCTCATATCACCGACACACACGAACGCCCCGTCACCGGCAACCGAACGTACCGATGAAAGCGAGCACACCATGACCAGCGGATTCTTCTCGAACAATTCGGCCACCTCCGCCACCGAGTCCACCGACAGCACCCGCTCCGATACCGGCTTCGGCGCCGCAGCATCCGCGGAGTCCGCAGAGTCCACCGACAGCACCCGCTCGGACGCATCGTTCGGCTCGACCGCATCCTCCGCAGACTCTGCGTCCGCCGCGAGCGACCGCGCCGATTCGTCCTACGGCTCCAATTCGTCGCACGACAGCGATTCCTCGTTCGGGTCCTCGTCGGCCAGCGACCAGGGCTCCGTGAGTTACGAGTCGTACGAGCGCTACGAGCGCTACGACTCGTCGGGGTCGAGCAACTCCGACTCGTCGTACGGATCGGCGAGCGACAGCGGTTCGTCCGCCTCGGTCGGTGCGGCCTCCTCAGCGTCCGACTCGAGCAATCGTGCTTCGTCGTCGGACTCCGCCAACGCCGGCGTCTCCTCCTCGGCCACGGATTCCGCCGACCGCTCCGCATCGTTCGACGCCGGTGTCGCCGGTTCGAACTCGTCGGCCTCGGACTCGAGCGATCGCGCTGCGTCCTCCAACTCGAGCGAGACGGGTGCGGTGACGTCGGGTAATTCCGAGCCGTGGTCCTCGACGAGTATTCGGGTTCGGACGGCTCGCAGTACGTCGACTACGACACCAACGGCGACGGCGTGGTGGATCTGACCACCGTCGACCTCGAGGGCGACGGCCGCATCGACGCCAACATCACCGACAGCGACGGCGACGGCGTGCTCGACCAGATCTCGATGGATACCGACGGCGACGGACTGATCGACATGTCCGCAATCGACTCCGATGCCGACGGCAGCCTCGATGTCGCCGCGGTCGATGTCGACGGCGACGGCGAGGTCGACGCCGTGATCGACCTGCACACCGGTGCGGTGGACTACGACGGTGACGGTACCGCCGACGACTACGTCGATGTCAGCGCGTTCGACTCCGGCAGCAGCTCGGAGTACAACACCGACCTCGCCTGATCCGCCGTGACGACCGATGATGCAGGTACGCCTCCGATCGGTGATCGGATCGACGACCTGATCACCGCGGCCGACGTGGCAGCCGAGGGAGCCGAGCGCACCGACATCATCGAGCGGCTCGCCCGGCTGGGAGTCGCACGCGTGACCGCTCCGGCGGGAATGCCGTTCGACCCCACCCTCCACCGCGCGGTCGCGACCGTGCCCGCAACGTGCGGGACCGACGTGAACACGATCGAGGGGACCGTCCGAGCAGGCTGGCGACACCGCGGCCATATGATCCGCTACGTCGAAGTCGAGGTGCGTGTGCACCGATGATCATGAGGGAGAATTACCGATGAGCTGGGTCCTAGCGGTCGACTTCGGCACGTCCAATACCGCCGCAGCGCATCGAATCGGACCAGACCGGGTCGAGACGCTCCCGCTGACGCACACGGGCAATGCCCTGTCGTCGTCCGTGTTCATCGGTCCGGATGCGATGTCGACCGGGGATGTGGCGCTCAACCAGGCCTCGCTCGATCCTGCCGGATTCGTGGTCGCCCCGAAAGCCCTCGTCGTCGCCGGTTCGATCGTCGTCCGAGACCGGGAGGTTCCCGTCTCGTCGATCATCGCGGCAGTACTGCGCACCGTGTATGGGCAAGCACTCCAACGCCACAACAACGAACCACCTGCCGAAGTCGTGCTCACCCACCCGGAGGCATGGTCGTTACGAGAAGTCTCGGTGCTGCGCGAGGCCGCGTCGATCGCGGGGCTCGGCGGGAGCGTCTCGCTGATCTCCGAGCCTCGCGCGGCGGCGTTCTACTACTCACGTCAGCACGACGCGAAGATCGTGAAGGGCTCGACGATCGCCGTGTTCGACTTCGGTGGCGGAACGCTCGATGTTGCCGTACTCACCGCAACGAACGAGTGGACCTTCGAGGTTCTGCGTGCCGGTGGCGACAATGCGCTAGGAGGGAAGAGCCTCGACGGTGCGGTCGCTCGGTGGGTCGAGCGGCATCTGGCCGAGGAGAATCCGCAGCTCGCAGGATGGCTGCGCACGCCGGAAGGCCTCGAGGTCCGGCGCACCCTCGACGACCAGATCCGCAAGGCCAAGGAACTCCTTTCGGAAGCGCCGTCGGCAACGATTCGGATCAGGGGCAATGGGTCGGACCTGACCCTGACCCTCACGCGGGACGAGTTCGAGCAGTTGATCGAACCTCAGATCACCCGCGCCGTCCAGCTGGCCCGCGGAGTCTTGCGCGACGCCGGCATCACTGGCGGCGGCCTGCAGGCGCTGTATCTGACCGGAGGCTCGTCCCGAATCCCCTATGTGCACCGCAGACTGGCCGAGCTCGGACCGATCGCCACACTCGACGACCCGAAAACGGTCGTCGCGAAGGGCGCCGCCGGGTTCGTCGGCGGTGGTCGCGCCACCGCCCCGCCCGCGATGGTCGACACCGAAGTACTCGAGCGGAGATCGACCCGGAACCTGCGTCGACTCCCCCGCCGACGGCGTTCATCAAGCCGAATCCCGACTCGTCGACGCGTCCGGGCAGAAACCGGAAGGTACTTGCGCTCGCGGGGGAGCTGTGGCAGCCATGGTCATCGCGGCGGCAGGCTTCTATTACGGCACGCAGGACGACGCCCAGGCCGCAGAAGTGGCTGCGACCACCACCGAGGCCGCGCCGGGCAACGGAGGGAAACCTCCCGCCACCTCCAACTCGAGCTACGTCAGCGAGACCTACGACGACGTCACGGCACTGCTTCCACGAAAGCTCATCGATGCGAGCACCGAATGCAACAAATCAGGCTTCAGCACCAAGGAGCCCTGCAGGTTCGTTGCCTCGTCAATCCTGATTCCTCGCTGGGAGAAGCGATCGGCATGGGGCAGCACGACTACGAAGCTGTCTCCGCGTGGCGTGACGACCAATACGCGCGCTCGAACTTCATTCGACTCCGCGACAGCAACGACGGGAACACCAAGATCGTCTCGCCGGACACCAACCGAATCATCGATCAGGGGCAGGACGGCACCTACTTCACCGCCATCGACCGATCGACGGGACTACTCATCCAGTTCTCCGCCGACTCCGCCGAACAGGGAATGACTCTTCTCACCGAAATCGGTTTCGCACCAGCCTGATCCACACTCACTACCCTGCATCAACGCAGGACAAGGAGCATCACCCACCATGCGTACGCCACGCATTCTCCTCGCCACCACGGCGGTCGCTCTCGCCCTTGCCGGCTGCAGCGGCACTGCCGACGGCACCGCCGTCGCCGAAGGCGACTCAACCGGAACCGGCAGCCCCACCGGATCATTCGATCTCACAACACTCGACACCGGGGAATACAACGTCGAACCACGCGACTTCATCGCCGAAGGCCAGTCGGCCGGGGATTTCGGCCCCGCAGTCGAAGGCCAGCGCATGGCCGAGTTCGTGGTCCACCCCTACACCATCGACCCCACTCTCACGAACGGTGGCGGCATGGCGACGGGTGTCGGCGTCGGCGGAATCGGCAAGGTCCTCAGCGGTGGCGGTGCCGATGAAGTGGCCGAATCCTTCGGAATCATCACCGGTTTCGGAAGTTTCGCCCACAACGCCGACGACTCGCGTCAACTCGGTGTCGCAGTGTGGCGGTTCCCCGACGCGGACAGTGCTGCCCACGCTGCTGCCGCCCTGCACGACAATTCTCTCGCCCCGGAGGACGTCGGATTCGCATCGGGCCCGCAAACACCGACATCGATTCCGCAGCTGCCCGATACACTCGCGACGACCTACTACTGGGACGGCATCGACACCGCAAGCATGTCGACCTTCACCGCGCGGGGACCGCACGTCATCTACACGTACACCTCCGCCGAGGGGAACGACGTCGAGTGGAACACCGACGTCACGACACACACCCTCGAAGCGCAGTTGCCACGGATCGAGCAGTTCCCGTTCACGCCCACCGACGAGATCGAGGCTCTTCCGGTCGATCTCGACAAAGTGCTCGCACGCGCGGTCGGCTTCCTCGACAACGAGTACGCCAGGAACTCCGACACTGCCGTCTACGGACCGCTCGGGTGGCTGCACTTCGATTCGCATCCTGACAAGACCGCTCCACTCTTCGAAGCCACCGGGACCGACCGTGTCGCCCTCGCGAACTCGGGTGTTTTCCGCACCAGAAGCCCCGAAGCCGCTGAAGAACTGCGCGACTCGTTCCGCGAGCAGACCCTCGACACCTACCCCGACCTGGTGGACGAGCCTGCACCGCAGGGCGTTCCCGACACAACATGCCTGGCCGGTGACACCGCCGATGGCAGGGTGCTGGACTGTCTGATGACATACGGTCCCTATGTTGCCCAGATCTACGGACATCGACCGGTCGGGAACACCGACCCGGATTCGGACACCTTGCGGACGATGCCGCAGCGGGTCGCCACCCAGTACGTGAAGTTCGTCCGCGCAGAAGAGTTGGGGCTCGGCGAGAACTGAGCGGAACCCATCAGTTGGGGGGAGGGCCGGGCATACCGCTCGGCGGGGTTCCACCCGGAGGCATTCCCCCAGGGGGCATCCCACCGGGAGGCATCCCACCCCCACCTGGAGGCATCCCACCCGGCATGTTCCCGGCCGTCGACTCCGTGGTCGTATCGACTCCGACAGCGAGAACGACGTGGTATCCATCGGTGACGTTGCCGGTGACCGTGCCGAGCTGGCTTGCGCCGCCGTCGTCGCCGAAGACGTTGTCGGTCTCGAGGGTGAGCGCCGCCAGATTGGCAACCGACGCCTCGTAACCCGGTGTGGCGTAGACCGCTTCGCTCACATCCTGAGGAAGAGCCACCTGAGAGGTGGCGATGGCATTGGTGGAGTCCGTGATGGATGCTTCGTCCGGGTACACCTCGAAGTGGATGTGGGGCCATCGGCCGGGATAGGCCGCCGGGAAGATACTGGTGAACCGCACCTTTCCGTCGCGTCCGCGATCTGCACACCGCGCAGGTAGTTCTCTTCGGTGATGCCCTCCGAGTACAACGAGTAGCCGCCTTCGCGGTTGCAGTGCCACACGTACACCGCCGTCCCGGCGAAGGGAACTCCTCCCGCGGCCAGGTCGGCGAGGGACAGCTCGAGCGTCATCGGGATCCCTTCGGCCGTCGCGGATGCGTCACCGAAGCTCGAACGTATGTCGCTGCGCACGATCCCGCTCTGTTCGAGCACGTCCGGGCCGTTGGATCCGTCACCCGGGTAAGGCCCGGCGGTCTCGTCGGGGATCTCCGTGAGGCCGGAGGCCGCAGCCGTCGTCGACGTCGAGGCTGCGGTAGTGCCGCTGTTCCCGCCGCCGCAGGCAGCCAGGCCCACCGTCGCGGCACCCAATCCGAAGAACGTGAGCATCTTGCGTCGGCTCAGCAAGGTGCCGACGTCGAATGCCAAGCCTTGGTCGACGATCTCGTCGTGTGGCCTGGGCAGACTGCGCCCTTCATATGTGTCCTGGTGGGTGTTCGAGGGCTGTTTCCTCACCATGTTTCCTTCCCGTGCATCCGACCCGGGTTCGCTGCAATCACCACCTCAGTCTGGGGCGGCGCGCAGTGTTCGGCTGCGGTATCCCTGGGAGTTTGCTGTGAATCGCGCACGGTTTCTCGCTCAGCGGGAGCACCGGGCCCGGAGCACGGCGACTCCACACAGAATCGCCGGACAGGCGCATCAGACTTCGAAGGAGCCACACATGACCTCGACAGGCCACACCGAATCCCGCCGATTCGAGAACAAGGTCGTGTTCATCACCGGGGCGGCGCGCGGACAGGGTCGCGCCGAAGCGGTCCGGTTTGCGCAGGAAGGCGCCGACATCATCGCCGTCGACGCGTGCAGCGAGTTCTCGTCGACCGCGTATGCCGGGGCAACGCGCGACGATCTCGACGAGACCGTGCGCCTGGTGGAGGCGACCGGGCGACGCATCGCCGCCGAAGTCGCCGACGTGCGCGACTTCGATGCACTGTCGCAGGCTCTCGCAGCGGGGGTCGAGGCATTCGGTCGCTCGACGTCGTCATCGCCAACGCCGGCATCTGCTCGGGCGGCCTGTCGTGGGAGATCACCCTCGAACAGTGGAAAGAGACCGTCGATGTGAACCTGACCGGCGTGTTCCATACCGCAAAGGCTGCGGTGCCTCACCTGCTCGCGACGGGCGACGGCGGATCCATCGTGTTCACCAGCTCGGTGTCGGGAATCAAGGGCACCCCGTTCACCGGTCACTATGCCGCGACGAAGCACGGCATCGTCGGTCTCGCGAAGACCATGGCCAACGAGCTGGGCGAGCAGCGCATCCGCGTCAACACCGTTCATCCCGCCGGGGTCGAGACGGGCATGACGGTCACGGACCTGCACCCGCTGATCGCGGAGTACGGCTCGACACTCGGCCCCATCTACATGAATTCGCTTCCGTACCAGATTCTTCAGGCCGACGACGTCGCCTCGGTGGTTGCGTGGGTGTGCTCGGACGAAGCCAAGTACATCACCGGTGCTCAGGTGCCGATCGATCTCGGCAACCTCATCCGCTGAATCGAGCAAGCACGAGCTCACGCAGGTAGCGGAATGTTCTGCAGTCGTAGCTGACCGCGAGCGAGAACCTTGTCGGTCGCGGTGTCGCTGATGATCACCTGCCACAGTTGCTGCGTGCGGCCCTGCTGGATCGGCTCGGCGACCACAGCTGCACGGCATCCGCTGCTGGAACGCAGGAAGTCGGTGGCGTTGTGCACGCCGACGGCGAATTGACCGCGGTCGACGACTGCAGTACTGGCTCCGATGCTGCCCGCGCTCTCCACGATCGTGGCGTAGACACCGCCGTGCACGACGCCCCACGGAGTGAGGTGGTCTTCGCCGAGTTCGACGTATCCGGACACTCGCGTCGGTGTCGCTTCCTCGACGACGAATCCGCTCGCGGCGACGAACCGGCTCGCAGCCGAGAGCGATGCGTCCGGTACCGCCGCAGTTCCGTTCGTTTCCGACATGGTTGCTCCTCACTCCTCTGACTTCTGAAATCACAGTTAGCCAGGCCGAAGGCTGCCTGTCAAGGCCACACTCAGCTAGGCTCGTTGCATGCATTGGCTCGACTACAGCACCGACAACTGCTCGGTTCAGCGAACGATGAACATCATCGGCGAGAAATGGACGATGATCGTCCTGCGCGAGGTCTTCAACGGCGTGCGGAGATTCGAACAGATGCGCGGGCACACGGGGATCTCGGAGCCGATCCTGTCTGCGCGACTGCGCACCCTCGTCGACGCGGGTGTGCTCGACACTGTGCCCTACCAGGAGTCGGGACGCCGGACCCGTCACGAATACCGGCTCACCGACAAGGGCCGAGAGCTGTATCCGGTTCTCATCGCTCTACTGCAGTGGGGCGACCGGCACTGCGCCGACCAGGAAGGACCAGCCCTCACCGTGCATCACCACGACTGCGGCGAACCCGTCGCGGCGGTCGTGCAATGCGAGGCCGGCCATCGCGTAGAGCCGCGCGACGCGGACGTATTCCCCGGCCCCGGCGCGCAGCGGGCGGGCTGACCGACCACTACTTCTCGTCGATCGGCCGCGCTCCCAGTACGTCCTTCAGCAATTCCATCGCCACTTCCTCGGGGTCGCGGCGGGTGGACGGGTCTCCCGGCGTCGCGGCCTCGGCGAACATCTCGTCGACATCCTCCTGCGAGATCGACGACGGATCCGGTGGCGGCGCATCGTAATTCGAATCCGGACCGGGATCGTCCGGAAGATCGGGGCCGTCGGGCGGCGGGATGTCGTCGTACTCGGGACGCTGCGACGCCGCTGCACCCGGCCCGTCACCGGGAGGAAGCGATGCGTCCGGCG
>BBEG01000220.1 GCA_001312645.1 Rhodococcus sp. JCM 9791 | reverse complement strand
GGGCACTGAGGTCGTCACGGTAGCGGCGCGCGGCGAGGCGTTCGAGCACACCCGCGACGTCGAGCAGATGCCAGTCGCGGCCGTCACGCCGCGCATCGGCGACAGCCTGCTGGATCGTGTTGTTGTAGTGGTCGATCGCGGTGTCGACGACGTGTGCCTGCTCCCCCGTGATGTGTTCGTCGCGTGCCGCGTCGAAGTGTTGTTCGTCGATCCAGGGGCGCGTGTAATAGGGAAAGTACCGCGAACCGCTCTTGTCGCCGAGACCTCGTGCGATCGGGGCGATGGTGACATGCGGGATCGTGCAGAGGATGACGTGTCGCGCGGAAATCCGGCGTACCTGTCGCACGATGTCCGCAAACTCGGCGTCGAAGTGCTCGGGTCGCCAGATCGTGTAGGAGTTCTTGCGGTCGAGGTCCTTGTACTCGGCGCCGCTCCACGCGACACGCAGTTGGGTGACGGTGCCCAGTGCGTTGTTGGAACCGAGGAAGACGACGAGCGTCTCGATGCCGCTGTCGGTGTCGTCGCCATGGTCGTCGCCGAGGGCTGCGGCCGCGTCGAACAACGTCATCGCTTCCTGCGCCGGCGCCCAGTGCGGGTAGACGCGCATGGCCGCGCGGTCACCGTTGTTCTCCACGATCTGGTCGAGGAAGTTGTCGCTGGGTGTCGCGATGCGGGCCGCGCAGTCGGCGGCGGTCTTCTCGAGGGCGTCGCGTAGATCCCAGCCGTAGCACGACAGATTCTGGTTGTAGCTGCCGATCACCGGAGCGATCGCTCCGGGGCCGCGCTCCCAGTAGTCCTCGACCTCGTCCATGAAGTCACGCAGAGTGAACAGCGCCGCCGGAATCTCCCACGGCTTCAGCTGCGGCCCATAGCGCTGTTCGAGGCGTCGGAGCATGAGTTCGACATTCAGCGGTAGTCCACCCGGCCCTCCGTAGCGCGGATAGCGGAACGAGTCGAGCACGCCGAGTTCGTAGGCGACGATCGCGGGCACCGACACGTCGGTCCGGTAGACGGCACCGCTCTGGAACCCCTGCAGGAGCGAATCTCCGAGCGCCACGAACTTGTGTGGTGGTGTGCCGCGGGCATCCACCCGCACCGCCACTCCGACGGTGGAGTCGAATTCGGGCACGCGCGGCGGTTCGGCTGCTTGTGCGACAACTTCTTTCGGTGTTCCCTCGGGAAGGCCCACCCCATGAGCGTGAGCCGGGCAGCGCACGATGTCAACGACCGGCGGGCGAGCCGTCATCATGAGGACGGATCATGGGGTGGACACAGGAGGTGCAGACATGAGCGACGCCGACTTCGCCCACACCGATCGGGCGGAGAAGAACCGTCGGGACAAGGCGCTGGGGCTGGCACGGTTCGCGTGGCATCGGGGCATCACGGGCGCCGATCTGCTCGCGATGACCGAGGACAACCGCCGCAGGTTGGCCCGTGCCGCCGATGCGCATCCACCGCGGTCGATGGAGACGTGGACACTGGTCGCCTCACTGCTCGACGAGAAGACTGCGTGGGCGCAGACGCATCCGGATCATCCGTCTGCGGCACGCGACCACCTCGACGAGCGGATCATGTGGGTCAAGCCTCCGACCCGGTCGTGGTTCACCTGAGGTCCACTCTTTGCACTCCATAGCAAGTGAGTGCAAAACTGCACCTTGTGAGCGAAGGTGCAACCTTGACGGGCGGTCCGCGGAGCCCGCGTATGCAACGGACCTACGACGCCCTCGTCTCACACGCACGCGCACTCACGGCCGACCGAGGCCTGTCGGGTTTCACGGTCGAGGAACTCTGCGATCACGTCGGCATCTCGCGACGCACCTTCTTCAATTACTTCCCCACGAAGGAAGACGCCGTCTTCGGCGAACACGAAGTCGGGTTCGACCGGGAGGATCAGGACCGGTTCGTCGCACGCGGCGCAGGCGACCACGTCGGATTGTCGCCCACCCTGCTCAGTGACATCACCCGGCTCGTACTCACCCGAGCCCGCCACAACGACTTCACTCGGCAGCGACACCAACTGTTCCGCGACATCGTCCGCACCGAACCGCAGCTGCTGGCCAAGCTCCTGGCCGTCAGTGAAACGCAGCAGCGCGAGTTCGCACTTCTCGTGGCCGAGAGAGAAGGTCTCCCACCCGACGATCCGCTCCCGCGCGCGATCGTGGGCGTCACCCTCTCGCTGACTTTCAATACCGTCGACGAATTCTTCAGCGACGACAACAACAGCTCGTTCGAGGATCTACTGGTACACAACATCTCCATCGCCCGTCAGCTCTTCGGACAACCGCTCGACCTCACCGATCCGACAGGAACCCCGTGACCACCACCACCGACGAACCTTTGGTTCTGACCCAGAAACGTATCTGGATCATCTTCAGTGCGCTGATCGCCGGCATGCTTCTGGCCAGCCTCGACCAGACCATCGTCTCCACCGCGATGCCGACGATCGTCGGTCAGCTCGGCGGAGTCGAGCACCAGGCATGGATCACCACCGCATATCTGCTCGCCACCACGATCGTCATGCCCGTGTACGGCAAGTTCGGCGACATCTTCGGGCGCCGCTATCTGTTCCTCATCGCGATCGCGGTCTTCACGCTGGCCTCGGTGGGCTGCGCATTCACCGACGACTTCTGGACCTTCGTGGTGTTCCGCGCCATGCAGGGCCTCGGCGGCGGTGGCCTGATGATCCTGTCGCAGGCGATCATCGCCGACATCGTCCCGGCCAGCGAACGCGGTAAGTACATGGGTCCGATGGGCGCGATCTTCGGGCTCGCCGCTGTCGGCGGGCCACTCCTCGGCGGATTCTTCGTCGACCACCTGACGTGGGAGTGGTGCTTCTACATCAACATCCCGATCGGCATCATCGCCTTCGTCATCTCGTGGTTCATGCTGACCTTGCCGGTCAAGAAGCCCACCAAGAAGATCGACGTCCCCGGCGTCCTGGCGCTCTCCGTCGCGACGACATGCCTGATCTTCTTCACCGACTTCGGCGGCAGCGCCGATCGCGGGTGGACCGATCCGCTGACGTGGATGTTCGGCGCCGGACTCTTCGTCGCAGTGTGCCTGTTCGTGCTCATCGAGTCTCGCGCACAGGACCCGATCATCCCGCTGTCGCTGTTCCGCAACTCGATCTTCGTCAACGCCACCGCGATCGGCTTCGTCCTCGGTCTCGGTATGTTCGCGGCCATCGCGTTCATGCCGACGTTCCTGCAGATGTCGTCCGGTACGTCCGCAGCGGTGTCCGGCCTGTTGCTGCTGCCGATGATGGCCGGCCTGATGCTCACGACGATCGTGTCGGGCCTCCTCATCGCGAAGACCCAGCGGTACAAGATCTATCCGATCGTCGGTACCGCTGTCACCGTGGTCGGGATGCTGTGGCTGACGACGCTGCAGGGCAATACCCCGCTGTGGGTCGTCTGCGCGATGCTGTTCGTCTTCGGGTTCGGTCTCGGCCTGATCATGCAGGTCGTGGTGCTCGTGGTGCAGAACGCGGTGCCCGTCGACGAGATCGGCACCGCCACCAGCACCAACAACTACTTCCGCGAGGTCGGTGGCGCGCTGGGTGTCGCGATCTTCGGCACGATCTTCACCAACAAGCTCGCGGAGAACCTGACCACGGTGTTCACCGAGGCCGGCGCGAACCCCGAGCAGGCCGCCAGGCCACCGCTACGCTCGACCCGGCCGTCATGAAGCAGCTCCCCGAGCAGGTGCAGGACGGCATCGTCAACGCCTACGCCGACTCGCTGGCCCCGGTGTTCTGGTATCTGGTGCCGTTCCTGATCATCGCGTTCCTCCTCGCGTGGCTCGTCAAGGAGATCCCGCTGTCCGATGAGGCCGGCATGATCGCCCGCGGTGAGGCCGTGGCCGATCCGGACAAGACGCATGCCTCCGTTGATGCGGTGGATGACGCGGTCTCGCAGGCCTCCGGCGATGCGGATGTGCCGGACCACAGACCCTGACGTCCCGGTTGCCTGTGATCGAATGGTGCTTCGATCACAGGCAACCAGCACAGGAGTCGACGATGGGTGAAGCGATCACACCGGTCCGTGTCAAAGGTGTGGCGATCGGTGAGGGCGCCCCCACGGTGTTCGTGCCCATCACCGGATCCACACCTGAGGCGCTCCGCGGCCAGGTCGACGCCCTTGCCGGCCGCGCCGACCTCGTCGAGTGGCGAGTCGACTTCTTCACCGCCTTCGACGACCCGGATGCCGTCGTCACGCAGGCTCGTGCCCTCGCCGAACAACTCGACGGCGTACCGCTTCTGGCCACGTTCCGCACCGCGCACGAGGGAGGTGAAGCCGCGATCAGCGACGAGGACTACGCCGACCTCTGTGTCGCGCTCGCCGGGTCGGGAACGGTCGATCTCGTCGACGTCGAGTACCGCCGCGATCCCGCCGCCGTGCGGCGGATCATCGGGGCCGCGCACGCTCACGGTGTCGCGGTGGTCGCGTCGAATCACGACTTCGACGGCACCCCCGAACGTGACGACATCGTCGCGCGGCTGCGCGCCATGCAGGAATTGAGCGCCGACATCTGCAAGATCGCGGTGATGCCGAACTCCACCGCCGATGTCCTGACGTTGCTCGATGCCACCCGCGTCATGCACGAGGAGCACGCGAGAGTCCCGATCATCACCATGTCGATGGGCGGGCGCGGCGTGATCTCACGGCTGGCCGGTCAGGTGTTCGGGTCGGCCGCGACGTTCGGGATGGTGGGAACACCGTCGGCGCCCGGGCAGGTCGATGCCACCGAACTGAAGGCGGTGCTCGCCCTGCTCGACCGGTCGCGGTAGGTCTACTTCTCGGCGTCGTCCCACAGTTTCAGCACGGTCGTGAGGATCTCCTCCGACGCACCGAGCCCACCGAGATGACTCTCTCCGTGCAGGTGATGGAACTCGGCGTCGGGAAGCAGCTCCACCATGTGCAGACCGTGCTCGAACGGGATGATGTGGTCGGTGTCGCCGTGCCACCACCGCACCGGCACCTTCACATCGGGCACCCGGAAACCCCAGTCCCGGGTGAACGCGACGATGTCGGCGAAGGGTGCGGCCATCTGCTTCCGACTGCCGTTGAGAAGGTCGTCGAGGAACATCGCCTTGAACTCGGGGCGTGCCAGCAGCCGACGATCGGCTTCCGGCGACAGCCTCCCGTACAGGTCGATGATCGGCGATGCGAACGGTCTGACGACACGGATCGCGGCGCTCGTCGCCGCACCGATCGGCACCCCGCCCCTGGCGAGCAACGGTGCGACGAGGGATCCGAGTTGCATCAGACCACCCGACATCGCGTCGGGTCCGACGACGGGCGCGACCCCGCCGAGCACCGCGACCCCCACGACACGTTCGGGCATCGCGTAGGCCGAAGCGAGGGTGTAGGGGCCGCCACCGGAGAGGCCGACGATGCCCATGCGATCGACACCGAGGGTGTCGGCGACGATCCGCAGGTCGTCGGCGAACGAAAGCACCCGGTCGTAAGTATGGGGTGACGACGAGCCGATACCTGGACGATCCAACCCGATCAGCCGCACGTTCTCCCGTTCGGCGTAGGCCCGGGCCTCGATCGGGATCTGCCGACGCGCTCCCGGGGTGCCGTGCAGCCAGAACACCGCGCGACCCTGCGCGGATCCGAATTCGGCGAAGCCGAGCCGGCGCCCTCCCGCGACCGCGACGGTGCCTTCCAACTTGGGACGTGCGACGTCAACCATGCGCGTCAGCATGACATGCGCAGCACGCCCTGCTGACTTTCGGGGCCGACCACGGCCAGAAGCCCGACGCGCAAATCGCTCCCCGTTAGGTGTGACTGCAGTTACAGTTATCTGACCACATGCATTGTCAGATCCGAACGTGGAGTTCACTGTGACGAAGACGCTGGCACCCGCACCCCCCGGGCTCAGAGCGGTCCCTGGCGACAAGGGACTGCCGTACGTCGGGTACGCCCTCGACTACATGCGTAATCCGCTGAAGGCCTACGACAAGCGTTACCGCGAGCACGGACCGGTGTCGTGGTTCCGCTTCGCCGGCAACCCGTGGGTGGTGCTCCTCGGGCCCGACGCATGCGGCGCCGCCCTGCAGAACCGCGACCGCGCACTCGTCAACGGTGCCGGATGGCGCGTGCTCATCGGACCGTTCTTCGACCGCGGCCTGATGCTGCTCGACGGCGACGAACACACCGCGCACCGACGGATCATGTCGCAGGCCTTCACCCGCGACCGCATCGCCCGTTATACCGAGTCCATGCACCCGGCGATCGAGAAGACCCTCGACGCTGGAGGCCCAGAGAAGGTTTCCGCGCCTACCCGGCCATCAAGGAACTCACCCTCGGCCTCGCCACCTCGATCTTCATGGGTGGGGCCGAAGGTTCCTCGGCGCGAGAAATGGACGAGGTCAACGAGGCGTTCATCGGGTGTGTGCAGGCGTCGACGGCCATTGTGCGCTACCCACTGCCCGGCACCCGATGGCGAAGAGGAGTCCAGGGCCGCGCCCGACTCGAGGAGTTCTTCCGCCGCTACCTGCCCGCACGACGTGCGCACGAAGGAGACGACCTGTTCTCGGTGCTGTGCCACGTCGAATCCGAAGACGGTGAACGATTCTCGGACGACGACGTCGTCAACCACATGATTTTCCTGATGATGGCGGCGCACGACACGTCGACGATCACATTGTCGACCGCCATGCAGTACCTGGGGCAGCACCCCGAATGGCAACAGGCGTGCCGCGACGAGTCGGAAGCCCTCGGCACGAACACTCCGACATTCGCGCAACTCGACCAGCTCACCACACTCGATCTCGTCATCAAGGAATGCCAGCGACTCGTCACCCCGGTACCCGGCATCGTGCGCCGCGCAGTCGCCGACACCGAGATCCTGGGGCACTTCATCCCGAAGGGCACGCTGATCAACGTCGGCCTGCACTACACCCACCACATGCCCGACCTGTGGCCGGATCCCGAACATTTCGACCCGGGACGTTTCTCCCCGGAACGCCGGGAGGATCGCGTGCACAAGTACGCGTGGTCACCGTTCGGCGGCGGCGCCCACCGCTGCCTCGGCATGTATTTCTCCGGAGCCGAGATCAAGACGGTGCTCCACCACCTGTTGCTGCGTTACCGCTGGCACGTGCCTGCCGACTACGTGGCGCCGATGAACTTCACGTCGCTGCCCTTTCCGAACGACGGTCAGCCGATCGACCTCCGGGTGCGCTGACACCGGTAGAACGGAGATATGACGGCGGAGCCGCTCGACGACCATTTCCTCACGGCGATCCGGGCCCTCCGGACGCGTGCCCCCGACCGCAGGATCGACGACGCGCTGGTGCTCGACTGTTTCGGCGCGCAGCTGCAGTCGCGTCACCTCGACTTCGCGGCACGCGAGATGCAGCGCCGCGGCGAAGGTTTCTACACGATCGGCTCCGCGGGCCACGAATCGAACGCCGCGATCGGGATGCTCACCCGCGTCACCGATCCGGCTCTGCTGCATTACCGTTCGGGTGGCTTCTACGCTGCGCGCGCATCGCTGGCGGAGGGCACGACGCCGATCCGCGACGTGCTCGCCGGGTGCGCGGCGTCGACACTCGATCCGATCTCGGCGGGCCGGCACAAGGTGTTCGGCAATCCGGCGCTGAACATCCTGCCGCAGACCTCGACGATCGCGTCGCATCTGCCGCGTTCCCTCGGGCTCGCACTGGCGCTGGCTCGCATGCAGAAACTCGACCTGGACGGCCTTGGCCGGCGGATTCGGTGGTGGTGTGCAGTTTCGGCGACGCCTCGGCGAATCATTCGACGGCGACAGGGGCATTGAACTCCGCCGCGTACTGCACGTATCGCGGTCTGCCGGTGCCGCTGCTGCTGGTGTGCGAGGACAACGGTCTCGGAATCAGTGTGCGCAGCCCCGACGGCTGGATCGAGCAGGCACTGTCGCGGTACCCGGGCATCGAGTACCGCGCGGTCGACGGCGCCGACACCGTCTCCACGCTCGCCACCACCGGCGAACTCGTCGAGCAGGTCCGCGCGACACGCTCCCCCGCGATCCTGCACCTGAAAACGGTGCGGTTCCTCGGCCATGCCGGATCGGATGTCGAGAGCGCCTACCGCAGCCGCGACGAGATCGTCGCCGACTACGCACGCGACCCGCTACTCGCGGCCGCCACCGAACTCGTCTCCCGGGATCTCTTCACCTCCGAAGAGATCGTCGAACGCTACGAATCGGTGCGCGCCGAGGTTGCCGAGGTCGCCGACACACTGCACCATCCCCCGCGTCTCGAATCCGCAGCACAGGTGATGCGGCCGCTGCACATCCACGGGCGGGGGCACGCGGTCGACGACCCGCACCCGCAGCCACGGGAACCGCTCACGCTCGCACAGGCCGTCAACCGCACTCTCGGACACATCCTCGAGGAGCACCCGCAGGCATGCGTGTTCGGTGAGGATGTGGGTACCAAGGGCGGTGTGTACGGGGTGACGCGCGGCATGCAGGAGCACTTCGGAGCGGTCCGGGTGTTCGACACATTGCTCGACGAACAGACGATCCTGGGCACCGCGCTCGGGTTCGCCGTGGCCGGGATGCTACCGATCCCCGAGATCCAGTATCTCGCCTATCTGCACAATGCAGCGGATCAGCTGCGCGGCGAGGCAGCAACCCTGAAGTTCTTCTCCGACAGCTGTTTCGGAAATCCGATGGTAGTGCGCATCGCCGGTCTGCCGTATCAGCGCGGATTCGGCGGCCACTTCCACAACGACAATTCCGTCGCGGCGCTGCGCGACATTCCGGGCCTGGTTCTCGCGGTCCCATCCGATCCCGCGACGGCGGGCGGGCTGCTGCGCGCGTGTATCTTCTTGGCTCGCACAGAAGATCGTGTGTGCGTGTTCGTCGAACCGATTGCGCTCTACCACCAGCGCGACCTGTACGACGAGGGCGACGGACTGTGGCAGCAGTTCCCCGACCCCGCGCCGATCGCACCGGGCACGGTGCACACCTACGGTGAGGGCCGGGACGTGCTGGTGGTGACATTCGGCAACGGTGTGCG
>BBEG01000219.1 GCA_001312645.1 Rhodococcus sp. JCM 9791 | reverse complement strand
AGCCCGGCAGCACCGACCGTGCAGGGCGTCACCCTCGCGTCGCTGCACGCGGCGAAGGGGCTCGAGTGGGATGCCGTGTTCCTCGTCGGGCTGACCGACGGCATGCTGCCGATCACGCACGTCACGGGCGACAAGGACACCCCGCCAGACGAAGCCGGTATCGAAGAGGAACGCCGGCTTCTGTATGTCGGGGTGACGCGTGCGCGCGTGCATCTGCAGTTGTCGTGGGCATTGTCACGCACCGATGGTGGGCGGAAGACCCGTCGCCGGTCACGCTTCCTGCTGGGTCTGATCCCCGACAGTTCGCCGGCGTCGAAGATCATCGAACCGGCGTCGACCAAGAAGAAGCGCCCGCAATGCCGAGTCTGCGGGAAGCCGTTGATGACGTCGACCTCCACGAAACTCGGCCGGTGCGAGGGATGTCCGTCGAACCTCGACGAAGACCTGCTGGTGGCGTTGAAGGACTGGCGACGCGACCGGTCCAAGGAACTCAAGGTTCCTGCCTATGTGGTGTTCACCGACAACACCCTGGTCGCGATCGCCGAACAGCAACCCGCCGACGATCGGGCGCTCGTGTCGATCCCGGGAATCGGGGCGAGGAAGCTCGAACAGTTCGGGGCGGATGTCCTTGCGCTCGTGCGCGGGGAGCGGACCGCCGACACCCTGGATCTGTAGGACTCGACCGATCTGTAGGACTCAGCGCGTCTGCAGTGCCGGGGCGATCGTGGTGTTCCACGCTTCCCGCAGCTGATCCTCGAACAGTGCCCAGGTGTGGGCGCCCGTCTCGCGCATCGACACCGTCGCCGGGACACCGGCTGCTTCGAGCGAATCGACGAACATTGCGGTGCATCGGTAGACGAGTCCTTCGACGACCATGCCGCCGACCGGCGGGACCGCACCCTCCGGGATCTGGTCCACCGCGCCCACAGCCCCGCGAGACGCGCTGACGTACACGGCGGTACCGGCGAGTTTCGCGGCGTTGGCGGCAGGGTCGTGTGCTTTCCACCCCCGGCTGCCGGGCGGGCCCCACATGTTGAACGGGTTGTTCAGCCCGCTCGCGATCATCGTCGAGATACCCACGGTGGCAAGGAGATTGCTCGGGGCCGGGCATCCGCTGAAT
Organism: Rhodococcus sp. JCM 9791; assembly: GCA_001312645.1. GTDB lineage: Bacteria > Actinomycetota > Actinomycetes > Mycobacteriales > Mycobacteriaceae > Rhodococcus. The sequence goes on along the minus strand of BBEG01000219.1, from coordinate 7,901 downwards.
GATGCGGCAGCCTGGTACAACTCGCGCTTGGATCGCAAGGTCCAGCGCAGGCCCGCCGCTCATCGACAACCCCGCGACGGCGTTGAGTCCGGTCCCGCCGAATTCGCGGTCGATCACGCCCGGCAGTTCCCGGGTCAGATAGGTCTCCCACATGTTGATTCCCAGGATCGGATCGGGAGCACCCCAGTCGGTGTAGAAGCTGAAGCGTCCGCCGATGGGTAGCACTACCGTCACGTCCTTGTCGGCGAAGAATGCGGGTGCCTGCGAATTGTTCATCCAGCCGACGCCGTCCTCGCCGCCGAGTGCGCCATTGAGGAGGTACAGCGTGGGAAGCGAGCCGCCGTGTGCAGGTCGTAGAACGTCGTTGGAGATCACCCGATCCATTGCGGGAGAGTAGACGTCGACGACGGTATGGGTGGGGGAGACCGCCCGGGTCTCCACCACATGCGGTGCACGGTTCGAGACCTCAGTAGCCTCCGGTGGTTGCGGCTCTGCCGCGGGCTGCGCTGCGGCCGGCGTGCTTGCTCCGACCCCGAGCACCACGGCGGCAGCCGAAATCGACAACACACGCAACACTGAACTCACACACAACTTCTGCACCACCAGATAGTTGCACGCCACAAGTCGCAAGAGGTTGCGGGGCGATGTTGGGTCGGTTGCGATCGGGTCTCGGACCGGAGATCCTCACTCACCTCTGTGGGTGGAGAGCGCCGATCAGTTCCGTGTCGAGTGCGGCCGCGGGTGTCATCGGCATCGTGTGATGTGTGGCTTCGTCAAGGGTCACCACCCGGATCCGTCGGTGTGTCTTCGCGATGTCGGCGGCAACGCGGCGACTGTCGTGGGCCTTGCTGTCTGCCGCGAGGATGATGGTCGTGTCGGGTTTCATGGAACGAAGGTGGGCCGGCTCAGGGCGAGGTGGAACGACGGTCTTCGTCGCCGGGAAGTATGCGGCGCCCTGCGCCGACAAGTCCAGCCAGTGCTCGTCGATCGCGTGGCCGTTCGTCTCCCACACGATGAAGCTGCGTTGACGCTTCTCGCTCGGGCGGAGCAATACGGGCAGCGCGCGGGCCAGATACCGAGGGCGCATCCCGGCGAAGCACGAAGTGGGGTCGAGCAGGATCAGCTTCTCGACGCGATCGGGTGTGCGCAGTGCATAGGCGAGGGCGATCATCGCCCCGTACGAATGGCCGATCAGTCCGAAGGATTCGCGCCCACTCCGTCGACGACGGTGGTGAGCCACGAGAGCAAGGTGCTCGTGGACTTGATCGGTGTGCCGTCGGCGATGCTCCGGCCGGCGTCTCCTATCAGGTCGATCGCGTGCACCCGATGCCTCGCCGCGATAGCCGCGACGTTGCGGAACCACACCGTGGACGTCGCTCCGCCGCCAGGCAGTAGCACGACGGGCGGCGCGCCGTCAGGACCGCAGGAGTTCACGCGGGTCGTCCCGTACTCCGAATCCAGATCCGTGCTGGTGACGTCGGCCGGCCACTTCTCGAGCACTCGATCGTAGGCGCGGTAGAACGCGGCGCCCTCGGCTGTGGCGGCGAAGTCGGTGATCGGTACAGCGGGCATCTGAACCTCCCGAAATAGCTCGATACATCGAGATACTTGTTATGTCGAGATAGACATGGGCGGCGGAGTCGACTCTGTTCGTGCAGGTGAAGCGACCGGATAGTAGGGCACGTCAGCCGTTGCACAGGCAGAAGTGGTGTCCTGCCGGATCGCGGAACACCCGGAAGGTCGTTGCCGGCTCGAGCCCGTCGATGCGGGTGGCGCCGAGGTCGAGTGCCACTCGCTCGGCATCATCGAGGTCAGGGACGTGGAAGTCGAGGTGGGCGAAGACGCCCTCTCCCGGCCACATGCGAGGAATGAAGTCCGGTGCACGCTGGAACGCGAGCGCAGTGGCATCGTCCCGGGCGAGTTCCACCCACTCGTCCCGGTCATCCGAGATGCGCCAGCCGAGCAGGTCGCGGTAGAAACCGGCGAGAGCACGCGGGTCGGGGCAGTCGAGCACTGGGATGAATCTCGTCGTCGCGAGTGCCATGGATCCACCGTAACTCTCGGCGGAGACGAACAAAAATGCAGGTAGAAAATAACTTGTGTCATCCGAGTGGGCATCACTACTCTGGATGACGATGTCACGGGAGAGCCCGTGCACGAACCACGCGGCAGGAGGTAGCACCGATGCTCGGCTTCACAGCGCTCGCACTCATCGCTGCCCCCGTCGCCGGGGCAGCCGACGTGGCTGCTCCGCGCGCCGTCGTGCGCGTGCCGCAGCTGTTTCGTCCGTGGCCAGGGATCTGCTCGAGGTTTGCCTCCGGTAGACGATTACGAATTCCAGGCCACGGACCCCGCCCAGCGGACCGTGGCCTTCTTGCTTTTCGGCCCGGTTCGCACCGCATTTCATCCGAACCATCGAAAAGGAGCTCTCGTGCCGAGCGACATTCTGTCGACCGCCCCGCACGATTCCGAGGAGGATACCGCTGCGCGTGCCGGTATCCTGCCGTGCCACAAATACGACCCGGACCTGTGGTTCGCGGAGACGCCCGCCGACCTCGAACGTGCCAAAGAACTGTGTTCCGCATGCCCGGTGCGTTCGCGGTGTCTCGCTGCCGCCCTCGACCGTGAGGAGCCCTGGGGAGTGTGGGGCGGCGAAATCCTCGACCGCGGAACGGTCGTCGCCCGTAAGCGTCCACGTGGGCGTCCGCGCAAGCATCCCGTCGTCGGCGATCCCGACAAGGAGAAGGAATTGGTGTGTGCATGATCCACTCGGACGGCCGCGGGGACCGACCCCCGGCCGCCCGGGGCGGTCACTCGTCGACGAACCCCGGCAGCCACTCGGTGAGGATCCGCATGTAGGCGCGTACGCGTCGAGTTGAGCGCAGATCCCCACCGAACCCAACAGGACCCGGAAGACGCTCAAGTACTCGGGCGGAAGATTCAACGTGCGTGCAGTTCGGAACTGAGGACTGGAGAAGTCGGTGGCAACACCCGCCACCTGCTGCAGCCAGGAACGGGTGAAATGGAACGACTCGGTCCGTATCGGGTCGGTGAACGGACGGAGATAGCCGGCGATCTCCCGATCCGTCACGGTCCGGCCGGGCAACACGAACTTGTTGTCGTACAACAGTTCCGTCAGTTCGTCGAACCGCTCGTCGAGCGCAAGCCGGACCATCCTGCCCAGCACCGGTGGGAAACCGTCCGGCATCGCTGCGGTAGCGCCGAAATCGATCACGCCGAGACGTCCGTCGTCGAGCAGCATGAAATTGCCCGGGTGCGGATCGCTGTGCAGCATCCCCACTCGCATCGGTGAGGAGAAGTGGAACTCGGCGAGCAGGGCGCCTGCGCGGTTCCGTTGCTCCCGTGATCCGCCCGTGATGATCGACGACAATGGTGTGGCGGAAAGCCATTCGGTCACAGTGACTTTGGGCGCGCTTGCGACAACACGTGGAACCATGAACTGGGGGTCGTTCTCGAAGGCCTTCGAGAACGCACGCTGATTGTCCGCCTCGCTGCGATAGTCGAGTTCTTCCTCGGTGCGGGCCGAGAGTTCGTCGAGGATCGCCCGCACATCGGTGCCAGGCATCATGGTCGAGAACAGACTCGCGAATCGCGACAACGTCTTGAGGTCTGCGCGCAGGGCCTCGTCGGCGCCGGGTACTGCACCTTGACCGCAACCTCGCGGCCATCGGACCACACTGCCCGATGCACCTGACCGATGCTGGCCGACGCGGTCGGCACATCGTCGAATGACGCGAACCGCTCGCGCCACTTGGTGCCGAGCTGCTGGTCGAGCACGTGATGCACAGCCTTGGCCGGCAGGGGCGGCGCCTCCGCCTGGAGTTTCGTCAGGGCCTCTCGATACGGCTCGGCGAACTCCTCGGGGACCGCGGCCTCCATTACGCTGAGCGCCTGCCCGAGCTTCATGGCGCCACCCTTGAGTTCGCCCAGCACGGTGAACAACTGTTCCGCGGCCTTCGCGGCCATTTCGGCGTCGATCTCGTCGCGATCGCCCCCGGCCAGGCGCCTGCCGAAGCCCACTGCGGCGCGTCCCGCCATTCCCAATGGAATGCTCGCGAGTTTGGCGGTGCGGGAAGAGCTTCTGCGCGGGATGTCTGCCACGCACACCATCATGCCTGACCGAGCTCGCATCATCTCCGCCCCGGGGTCGGGTCACGTGGCACACTCGCAGTCCGGGTGACGGAACCAGCGGCGCTCGATAGCCGATATGACGACAGATCGACTTCCACGGTGTGATCGGCAACAGCGGGTGACTTGGACCCGGCAAGAATCGCATCGAGTTCCCCCAACGCGACGGCGGCAGTGGCGAGAACCACCGCGCGCTCGGCGTGCCCGGGCCGATCCCACAGTTGGGCAGCGAGGATGGGCCACGATGGATCGAGATCTGTACGGGTCAGATCTGCGCATCGAAGGCAGCTCGTGTTGCCCGGGACGACGAACGGACCGACGATCCCACGTCCGTCCCTCGTGCGGATCGTCAGATGCGGGACCCGGTGCCGCATGAGGTCGCGCACCACGAGCGGATCGGGCACTTGGATGTCGGCGAGGATCACACACGCGAGGTCCTCCTGGAGGCGTTCGTCGCCGGTGTACCTACCCGCCCGGATCCATTTCGTGTCCCGCAACGCCAGCTGCGTGCACAGTGCATCGGCAAGCGGACCGTCGCCGTAGATCCGGATTCGATGCGCGGGCTCAGGTGCGACGCGGCTCCGGGACGGTGCCGGCCCCCGGACGATCCCGGTGGCCACGAGGTCGTCGAGCAGCAACCGAACGCCGGCCGCGTCCGCGCCTCGCTCGACCGCGGTCTCGACGAGTTCGTCGTCCGTGTGCCGGCCGTCCAGCAACTGCAGGACGGTGCGCACATCGAATTCGTCGAGACCCTCGGGCGGCACGATGACGCGACCGGTCTCCGGCCCCCATCCAACTGGACACGACCATCGGCACGTCTCAACACGAGCAGTGCAGGATCGAACGAGAGACCGACGTGTGGGTCGGTCTCGACCGGGGCTTGGGTACGAACGGAACTGGTCATACCGGGAAGCTTCGCAGCCGTGTCGGTCCGCCCGAGTTCGTTCAGACCGGGTTATCCACAGGTCTGAACGCTGTGACCAGCGTAAAGGCGGTCTCAGTTCGATTCGTCGGGATTCTCGTCGTCCGCGTTCTTCTCACGCTCGGCCTTCTCCCGTTCCATCGTCGCTTGCAGCTGCGCGATGGGGTCGTCGAACGCATCGGTGCCGCCACCGATCACCCGGTCGACGAACGAAGCGGGATTGTCGAGGTCGGAGGAATCCGGGAGCAGGTCGGGGTGCGCCCAGACCTTGTCGCGTGCGTCCGCACCGGCGTCGGTGGTGAGGCGTCGCCACAGCGCCGCGGCCTCCCGCAGCTTCCGTGGCCGGAGTTCGAGGCCTACGAGCGACGCGAAGGTCTGCTCCGCAGGACCGCCCGTGGCGCGTCGACGGCGGAGAGTCTCGCTCAGCGCAGACACACCGGGGAGGCGATCGCCGAGGGCATCCGACACCACGATCTCGACCCAGCCTCGACCAGTGCAAGCATCGTCTCGAGCCGCTCGAGCGCAGCCTTCTGTTCCGGAGTGGTCTGAGGCTCGAACGCGCCCTGACCGAGGAGTTCCTGGATCTTCGACGGGTCGGTCAGCGACGCCGGATCGATACCTTGCGCAAGATCCTCGATGGCCGAGAAGTCCATCTTGATTCCGCGGGCGTACTCCTCCACTGCGCCCAGCAACCGCTGACGCAACCACGGCACGTGGCTGTAGAGCCGCTGGTGGGCGGATTCGCGTGCTGCCAGGAACACCAGCACCTCCTGCGCCGGTTGCTCGAGTCCCTCCCCGAACGATTCGATCGCAGCGGGCATCAACGCCACTGTCCCTTCGGGCCCGAGAGGAATCCCGATGTCGGTCGAGGTGAGTACTTCCTTCGAGAGTTGGCCGAGTGCCTGACCGAGCTGAGAACCGAACGCGAGGCCGCCCATCTGGGCGAACATGCCCATCATCGGCCCCACCATCGTTCGGGCCTCCTCGGGAAGCCCTTGCACCATCATGCCGTTGACCTGCTCGGCGATCGGGTCGGCGAGACGCTTCCACGTGTCGAGCGTGTTGTCGAGCCAGTCGACCGGTGTCCAGGCCACGGCCTTGGTCGCACCGGCAGGCAATGTCGTCGCAGCGTCGAGCCACAACTCCGCGAGCGCGCGGCGTCGCGCACGGCATCGGCGGTGCCGGCGGACACCGGGGTGACCGACCCGATCTGCTGACGGGCGAGCTTGGTGGCGACGTCGTAGTTGACCGGACCGGACTCGCCGGTACCCATCGCGCTGCCCATGCCACTGAGCATCTGGCCGAACTGGCTCAGCATCTGCCCGAGTTGGGAGGGGTCGAAGCCCTGCGCGCCGAACGGGTTGTCACCGCCGGTGCCAGGGGCTCCGAATCCGAAGGGGAATCCACCCTCGGAGCCGCTTGCACCGCCGTCGGACCCCCCGTCCTTCTTCCGGTCGGGATCGTCGTCGGGATTCGAGAATCCGAAGGGCGTATCGCTCATACCGTCAACGGTACAAGGGGACGGAGCAAGGAACGGCCGGTGTGGTCACGCTGAACGCGAACATCGCGCGCCCGCTACCCTGGCCGGGTGAATCGACGCCTCGTGATGCCCCTTGCCGTCCTGCTCCCGGTAGTGGTCCTCGCGGTGCTGGCATTCAATGTGCGAGTGCCTATGTTGCACTCGGCCCGGGGCCGACCTTCGACACCCTCGGTGACGTCGAGGGGACACCGGTCATCGAAATCGAGGGCGTAGAACCCGACCCCACTACCGGCGAACTGGTGATGACCACGGTCGGTGTCACCGACAACCTGACCCTGGCCCAGACCGTCCTGGCCTGGTTCAGCGGACGCTACGGGTTGTCGCCGCGTGAACAGGTGTACCCGCCGACCCGCAGCAAGGACGACGTCAAGGCGGCAGACCACGCACAGTTCACGCAGTCCGAACTCAGCGCCGAACTGGCGGCACTCCACTACCTGGACATGCCCGTCACCCTCCGGGTCGCGCAGGTGGCCGACGACGCACCGGCTACGGGTGTGCTCCACGAAGGCGACCGGATTCTCGCGGTGGGCGGTGAGACCGTCGGCACCGCCGGTCAGGTCCAGCGCGCGGTCGGCGACACCGCTCCGGGCAGCGACCTGGAGGTCACGATCGAACGTGACGGCGTCGAGGAAGTCGTTCCCGTCACAGTCGGGGGGCGCCCGAGCGACCCGGACAAGGGCTTCCTCGGTATCGGTACCGAAGAGATTCCGGACGTGCCGTTCACCGTCTCGTTCAACCTCGCCGACGTCGGTGGGCCGTCGGCGGGTCTGATGTTCAGCCTCGCCGTCGTCGACAAGCTGAGCCCGGGTGCACTCAACGGTGGAATGCACGTGGCGGGTACCGGCACTATCGACTCCGACGGTGTCGTCGGACCGATCGGCGGCATCACCCACAAGTTGACCGCGGCCGCGGAGGGCGGCGCCGAGCTCTTCCTGGTGCCGGCCGACAACTGCGCCGAAGCGTTGTCCGACACGCCCGACGGTATCCGGCTGATCAAGGTGGAGACCCTCGAAGGCGCAATCGACGCACTCGCGTCCGTTACTTCGGGTGGCGACGCGCCCACCTGCGAGTGACCGGGTGAGGACCGGCCGGGTGTAATTCCCCGGTCAGTCGTCCTCGCCGGCCTCGAGCGTCGCATACAGTGCCGCGACGACGTTCGGCGCGAGATCGTCGGCCGTGCGCAGCTCGCGCCGGCGAACGGATCATCGTCGGTGGGACGAAGCTCGAGCAGGCTCATCGACGGGCCGTCGCGCAGCACGGCAGTGATCAGGCGCGCGTCGCGACGGTCGG
>BBEG01000218.1 GCA_001312645.1 Rhodococcus sp. JCM 9791 | reverse complement strand
CTCCCGCGGGCGTCCAGCTCAACCCTGCAAGCGCCGCGGCGCCCGCGGCGGCGCCGAGGAAACCACGCCGGCTGAGGGCAGCGCTCGAGGCTTGTTCGCTCACGTGGACGAGCTCCGTTCTGTGGGAAACCGGGACGGAGCAAAAATAGAACAAGTTTCTTTTCGATGCCAGTGGCTTCGAAATTCAGAACGAGAGACCGGACGCTTCGAGCGCTCCGAAGACATAGCCCGGGACCCCGTCGACGGACCAGAGGGCGAATCCGATCGCGGCCAGAGTCATCGCCGGCCCGAGGAACACGACCTCGAACGGCCCACCCGCACGGATGGAGATCGCGCTCGGAAGTTTGAACTCCCACCACCGTTTGCCTTGCCACGGCACGAAGGGAGCAAGGAACGGGATCCCCTCCTTGGTGATCGCATCACCAAGGCAGTGGGTGACGCACCCGAGTGCGACGGCGACCCCCAGGCCGGTCGATCCCACCTCCCCGGGGAACGCCGTCCACATCAGGACCGAGAGGATCGCAGTGACGACGGTGACGATGAACCACCCGTACTTCTTGGCCCAGGTGCCGAACAGTCCGCGCAGCGCGAGACCCAACGTGATGAGCAGGACGCCGATGATCGCGTTGCGTCCGAACTGTGCAACCAGCACCGACACCCCCGCACCCAACAGAGCCGCGAACAACGCCGTGTGCGTCATGGTGCGGTGGCCACCGGTCCGCTTCCGATCCTTACGCCCACGTGTGACGTTGTAATACCCGGCCGAGACCGCGCCGACGCCCCGCGCGAACGTCTGACTCACCGGACCGAACGACCGAGCGACGGTCGACTGGGATGTATCGAGATCGGGCAACAGCGCCGATCCCGCGCAGACGCCCGCGAAGGCGAGAATCTCAGGTGTCGACGTAGGGCCACCCCAGTCTCGCGGCAGCACGTCGGCGACAAGGAGGCCGACAAGCGCTCCGGATACCGCATGGGTAGGGCCCATTACCATGTCGGACAACACCTTTCGATCGAACATCGCCGCCCGCCCCACTTCGGAGAAGGTCGAACACCAACCTAGCAACCACAACCGACACATCAGTCACACGGATCACTCCGAGACTCTCCGAACGACGGAAGGCCGCCCACCGTAACGGTGGGCGGCCTTCCATGTGTTGTTCTGATCAGGCGAGCTGCGCCTGCCACATCCAGTGGAGCTGCTCGAGGCGAGCGGCCTGACCGATCAGCAGATCCTGTGTGACCGGGTCGGCATTGCCGGTGATCTCGATCCCCTCACGCAACCGCGCGATGACAGCTGCGAGATTACCGACGATCGACGCGACGACCTCGGTGTCCTTGCTCCAGCCGTCGCCGAAGCCCTTGGCGCCACTGTCACGGGCAACCGTCGCTACTCGTCCGTCCGGGCTGACACCGATCGCGGTCAGCCGCTCGGCGACCTGGTCGGTGAACTCCCGCGCAGTGGTGACGAGTTCGTCGAGGTCCAGATGGATGCTACGGAACTGGGACCCTACGACGTTCCAGTGCGCCTGCTTGCCGATCAGGCTCAGGTCGATCACATCGACGAGCACGTTCTGCAAGGCGTCTGCCGCAACCTTCCGGTTCTCGTCCGACAGCGTGCTGCTGATGGGGCTGTTCATCTTTCGCACTCCTCTCAATTTCGTAACTACCTTTGGGTCGAACAGTTTTCATGACCGAAGCTTCCAGGCCGAATCATTTTGTGGCCGACTCCACATCCGGATGAAGCCCTGGGTGTGTCACAGGATCGTGTCGGCGGGGCCGACGCCCGTGACCCGACGCCCGCCGCGAGGCATGATGGTTGTACGGTTCATCATCGACCGACCGAGGGGGTTCGCACCATGGACGCACAGTCTCTGATCGTCTGGGCACTGGCAGTTGCGATCTACTTGTGGGGCCTCGCCTGAAGCGTCGGACGCACCCGAGAGATCATTCGCCGCCGGACCGCACGCCTTCTTCGACCTTCTTCCCGAGATCGGCGTCGACGTTGCGCCAGTATTCGAAGATGCGCTCGTACAACGCCTCTGACGTACCCCCGAGTATGTGGCCGACGATGTTACCGACCAGGAGTTCCCGCGTAGCGTCATCCATGACTTCACGGACCAACGTGCCGGCCTGGCCGAAGTCGTCGTCCTCCGCGTGCTGGACATATTCGGCTCGTACCGCCTCGGTTCCGAAGTCCCACAGTCCATCGTCACCCGCACGCTCAGGATCCGCGTGCGGACCACCGAAGCTGTTCGGTGCATAGACCGGCGTCGCGGGGTCGTTGAACGAGTACGTCATGTTCCCGTCCTGTGAGTACGACTCCACCTTGTTCTTCGGGGCGTTGACCGGCAGCTGCGCGTGGTTCGCCCCCACGCGGTAGCGGTGTGCGTCGGCATAGGAGAACACCCTGCCCAGCAGCATCTTGTCGGGTGAGAATCCGATGCCCGGCACGACGTTCGACGGTGCGAACGCGGCCTGCTCGATCTCGGCGAAGAAGTTGCGCGGGTTTCGATTCAGGGTCCAGGTACCCACCTTGATCAGCGGGTAGTCCTTCTGCGACCAGACCTTGGTGAGGTCGAACGGGTTGAAGCGATAGCCTCGGCCTCAGCAACGGGCATCACCTGCACGTGCAGCGTCCAGCTGGGGAATTCACCCCGTTCGATCGCCTGGTACAGATCGGCCCGGTGGTAGTCGGGGTCGGTGCCGGCAAGCACGTCCGCCTGCGCAGCAGTGAGGGTTTCGATGCCCTGGTCGGTCTTGAAATGGTATTTGACCCAGAATCGCTCGCCCTCGGCGTTGATCCACTGGTAGGTGTGGGAGCCGAAGCCGTCCATGTGCCGCCAGGTACGCGGAATGCCGCGGTCTCCCATCAGCCAGGTCACCTGGTGCGCGGTTTCGGGACGCAGCGTCCAGAAATCCCACTGCATGGTGTGGTCGCGCAGGCCGGAGCCGGGCAGACGCTTCTGCGAGTGGATGAAGTCGGGGAACTTGATCGGATCCTTGATGAAGAAGATCGGCGTGTTGTTGCCGACGAGGTCGTAGTTGCCATCCTCCGTGTAGAACCGCATCGCGAAGCCGCGCGGGTCGCGCCATGTGTCAGGACTTCCCTGCTCACCTGCGACAGTCGAAAAGCGCACCAGCGAATCGGTTTTCACGCCGGGTTGGAACAGTTTCGCCTTCGTGTAGGCACTCACGTCCTCGGTGACGACGAGTTCGCCGAAGGCGCCGCCACCCTTCGCGTGAACCACCCGCTCGGGGACACGCTCACGGTTGAAATGTGCAAGCTTCTCGATGAGATAATGGTCGTGCAGCAGGATGGGCCCCTGTGCGCCCGCAGTCAGCGAGGTGTCGTCACTGGCTACCGGATTACCGGCGTTGTTGGTGGTGAAACGGGTGTTCGTCATGTGCGACCTCCGTATTGGCGATTACCCGTGAGACCGGGTGCGACGCGTCGACACGGGTCGCCGGAGCGACACCGTGCATGAAGTGGATGTGGATATCGAAAGGGTTCAGCGGCAGGACTGGCACAGGCCCCAGAAGGTCACCTCGGCTTCGTCGACGACGAAGCTCCGGCATCCGACGGAGTAAGGCAGGGTGCAGCACCGACGGCGCAGTCGACGTCGACGACGGTGCCGCAGTTACGGCAGACCAGGTGGTGGTGGTTGTCTCCGGTGCGAGTCTCGAACCGGGCCGGGGATCCGGCCGGCTCGATCCGTCGGAGAAGTCCGGCGCCCACGCAGGCCCTGAGTACGTCGTACACGGCCTGGGTAGATACCTTGCCGAGCTCGTCTCGCACAGCGGCGGCAACCTCATCGGCATCCGAATGTGGGTTCCGGGCAACCATATCGAGTACTGCAACACGCGGAGCCGTCACCCGGAGCCCCACGGAACGAAGCTGTTCCTTGGGGTCGAAGTGTGAGTCATCCGTTCGCTGCATGGTCTCAAGTATGCCGCTTTTCTGGAATTAGTCAAGAAAAGAGATCGTGTGGTGACGATCACCAGTTAGGGTGAGCAGCATCGCCCCCGGTCAGCGAAGGGACCAGACCATGCCCGATTACGGTCAACAGCTCAGGTTCGGAAGCTTCCTCACTCCGGCCGCCGCAGACCCGTCGACCGTCGTAGACCTGGCCGTCGGATCCGAACGCGCAGGTCTCGACCTGGTCACCATCCAGGACCATCCGTATCAACCCCGGTTTCTCGACACATGGACACTGCTGACCTGGATCGCAGCGACGACCGAGACCGTCGCGGTGTCGCCGAACGTCGCCAATCTCCCACTGCGAGGGCCCGCGATCCTCGCACGCAGCGCCGCGTCACTCGATCGGCTCAGCGGCGGGCGCGTCGAACTCGGACTGGGTGCGGGCGCATTCTGGGATGCCGTCGCCGCCAACGGAGGTCCACGACGCAGTGCCGGTGAATCGGTCGACGCCCTCGTCGAGGCCATATCCGTGATCCGGGCGCTCTGGTCGGACGAACGCGGTGCGGCACGCGTCGACGGTGAGCACTACAGCGTCTCCGGCGCCAAGCGCGGTCCGGCTCCGCTACACGACATCGGAGTCTGGCTCGGCGCATACGGGAAACGGATGCTCGCCGTGACAGGACGCCACGCCGACGGTTGGCTACCCAGCGCATTCAATGCCGGTCCCGACAAACTCGGCGCGATGACCGAGCGTGTGGACGAGGCCGCACACGAGGCGGGCCGCGACCCTGCAGCGATCCGCCGCTTGTACAACATCAGCGGCACCTTCACCGAATCCGCCGACGGTTCGTTCCTCAACGGCCCACCGCGAGTATGGGCCGAACAACTCGCTGATCTGGCGTTGCTGCACGGCACCAGCACATTCATCCTCGGCAGCGACTCCGCCGACGACCTCGAACGCTTCGCAGGCGAGGTCGCGCCACACGTGCGCGACCTCGTCGACGCGGAGCGGAATGCAACCTGACGCGGTTCAGCGATTGCGGGGCAGGACGGTGAGGACTCGCTCGTGTGCTCGCGAAATTCCTGCATGTACTTCGGAGGAAGTCATGCGTACACGCGGAATTTTCGTCGGCGATTCCATCGATGTTCCCCTGACCGCCGCCGCGGAGACACCTGAGGGGCCGGCCGCGATGCGCGGACGACCCCTCGGGTGAGGCGGAAGGACTAGATCGGCCGCGCTCCCTTGAGTGCTGCAATCGCCTTCGCAACACCCTCACCGTAGGCGGGGTCGCACTGGTGCAGTTGTCGATGTGGCGCTGCACCACAATCTCCTCGGCGCCGTCGATCGCGCGGGCGGTGTTCTCGAACAGCGCCTGCTTCTGCTCGTCGCTCATGTTGTTGAACAGCACACGGGGCTGCGAGAAGTAGTTGTCGTCGTCCTCACGGAAGTTCCACGCATCGGCGACGTCGCCCACCGACTGCGGTGGGTTGCGGTACTCCGCCTGCTCCTGCCACTTTCCATAGCTGTTCGGCTCATAGTGCAGCTTGCCGCCATGGTTGCCGTCGACCCGCATCCCGCCATCCCGGTGGAAGCTGTTCACTCCGTTCCTCGGAGCATTGACGGGGATCTGGAAGTGATTGACTCCCAACCGGTACCGCTGCGCATCACCGTAGGAGAACAGACGCCCCTGGAGCATCCTGTCGGGAGAGAAGCTGATGCCCGGGACCACGTGTGCCGGGTTGAACGCGGCCTGCTCGACCTCAGCGAAGTAGTTGTCCGGGTTGCGGTTGAGCTCCCACTCGCCGACCTCGATGAGCGGATAGTCGCCCTTCGGCCACACCTTGGTCAAATCGAACGGATGGTAGGGCACCTTCGCAGCGTCGGCCTCCGGCATGATCTGCACGCACAACTTCCACTTCGGGAAGTCGCCGGACTCGATCGCATCGAAGAGGTCGCGCTGAGCGCTTTCGCGATCGGTGCCGACGAGAGCTGCGGCCTCGGCGTCGGTCAGATTCTTGATGCCCTGCTGAACGCGGTGATGGAACTTCACCCAGAACCGCTCGCCCTCGGCATTGATGAAACTGAAGGTGTGCGATCCGAAACCGTGCATGTGCCGGTACGAGGAAGGGATGCCACGGTCGCTCATCACGATGGTGACCTGGTGCAGCGACTCCGGCAGGTTGGTCCAGAAATCCCAGTTGTTGTTGGGACTACGCAGATTGGTGCGCGGGTCACGCTTGACGGCATGGTTGAGGTCGGGGAACTTCAGCGGATCGCGGAAGAAGAAGACCGGGGTGTTGTTGCCCACGAGGTCCCAGTTTCCGTCCTCGGTGTAGAACTTGACCGCGAAGCCGCGGATGTCGCGCTCGGCATCGGCAGCACCGCGCTCGCCGGCGACAGTGGAGAACCGGGCGAACAGTTCGGTCTTCTTGCCGACCTCGGAGAAGATCTTGGCGGTGGTGTACTGCGAGATGTCGTTGGTGACGGTGAAGGTCCCGTACGCTCCCGAACCCTTCGCGTGCATGCGGCGTTCGGGAATGACCTCACGGTCGAAGTGCGCGAGTTTTTCGAGGAACCAGACGTCCTGGAGGAGTTGCGGACCTCGCGGTCCAGCAGTGATGACGTTCTGATTGTCGGGGACGGGGGCACCTGCGCCGGTCGTCAACTTGTCCTGGGTCATAGTCGTCCCTCCGTAGGCATGCATGGGTGTGCGTGCGTTGAGTCGAAGTTCGTATCCAGTTGTCGCTCTACCACTCCGGGCTGCGGAGCGGCGGGGATCCCTGGCGTTCCACAACGTGGGCTCGTGTTGTGTTGCCAGTCACACTTCATCACCTTTTCTTGAATAGGTCAAGAAAACGAGGCACAAAGTCCCGATGTGCCGGCGGGCAGAGCCGGAACATCACGATTCAACGTACCCGGCGCGGGACCGGCCGTCAGGGAAATACCATCCGATTCACCAGCCTCATGCATCACAGGAGAATCATGGCCATCCGATCACGCTCGCCCCTGCTCGTCGCTGCGGCATGCGCGCTCCTCGTGACCGCCTCCCCCGCCGCGCACGCAGGCGGAATGTCGGGAGTCGTCAGCGCCGACGAGGTTTCGGTCGGGGCCGGTAGCGCACATACCTATGTCGCGTTCGACGACGACCGCGCTCCGACCGCGGTCGGTGTCCGCCTCGACGCCGCCGCCCTCGATGAACTCCCGATCGGGATGTTGCCGACCACTCAGGAGTACGTCCTGCCGCTACCCGAGCAGGCCGCGACGACGATCTTCGACCACGTGACCCTCGACTGGAATTCGCACGGCCACAACCCTGAGCACGGCTTCGACATCCCCCACATCGATGTGCACTTCTACTTGATCGACTCTGCAGCCAGAGAGGCGATCCATCCCCTGACGCCTGGCTACATCGAAGCGTCCACCCGACTCCCCGACCCCCGGTATCTACCGGACGGCTATGCCTCCGGCGACGATCCACTCATGGGCACCGTCCCGGGCATGGGACTGCACTGGCTCGACACCGGCGCACACGATCATCACTTCACCGAGACGGTATTGCACGGGACGTGGGATGGTCAGGTCGTGTTCATCGAGCCGATGATGACCCGTGAGTGGCTCACGTCGAAGCCGGATCTGCACCAGGACCTGCCCCAACCCGCCGCCTACCAGCAGTCCGGCGCGTACCCCACGACCTACTCCGTCACCTGGGACGACGCCGCGCAGGAGTACGTCATCGAACTCGGCGGGCTCACGCCCCGGGAACCGTCGTAGGTCTCAGCTGTGTACGACCTCGAGCCCTTGCGCACCCGCATACGCCAGCGCCTGCCCTAAATCGATCTTCACACCCCTCAGGCTCGCGGAGACCCACAGCATCGCATCGACGCGCGCCCCGGTCAGGTCTGCTCCGTCGAGTCGCAACCCACCGGCACGCACGCCGCTGAGATCGGCGCCGACGAGGAGCGCTTCGCGCAGATCTGCCTCGACGAGGTTCGCCTCCCGCAATCGGCACCCGCTCAGGTCCGCCTTCCGCAGGTCGATGCCACCCAATGAGGTGAGGCTGAAGTCGACCTCGTCGAAGGTCATCGGCCGCATCCGGCAATCGCGGAAGACCGAACCGAGAAACGTCGAGTTCCGGAAGGTGCTGCCGCGCAACTGCGTGTACTCGAATGTGCAGTTCCGGAACGCCGCACCGGAGTGCGTCGAGCCGGTGAGATCCGCGCCGGTGAAGTCGCAGTCGGTGAACGTGACCGCTTCCGTCCTGAGCTCGGAGAGGTCCGCATCGTGGAACGTGCAGCCCACGTACTCCTGACGACTCCACTGTTGCCCGGGTAGACGAGCGTCCGAATAGTCCTCTCCCACGATCGTGTCGGCTGCGGTATCGAAGGCGGGGTCACTCATACCCCCAGTGTTCACCATGGCGGATCCTGCGACCTCGCTAGGGCGTCTCCGCTGAATCTGGGCGTGGAAGAGCAGTCATGATCACGGCTCCGTGGATTGTCGAGAATCGACGGACACGCCCTGACCCGCGATGTGCGCCGGCCCGGTCGCCATCGAACCGGACGTGATGACGATTCCGTGATGGGTCCCCGACCGCAGCCAGCGGCTCAGCGTCGGGCCCTCGGCGTCGACCGTCACCCGCGCATACCGGAAACGACCACGAAGACGTGCAGAGGCCCGATGCAGTTCTCCGTTCTCGCCCGGCTGCGCGAACGTCAGGCCTCCGGCGATAGGGAGCTGTGGACCCCGCGGCGATGCGGAGGTCCGGACCGTCCATTCCTCTCCCGCTGCAGTGAAGTTGCCCAGGACATCCCCGGAGAAGTCGGCGAGCACCTTCGGCAGCTTCCAGTGCTCACGGCCACCGTGTACCGACGATTCGGAATCCACAGCGATGAACGGCACCGCCATCGCAGGAATCAGCCCGCGTCGGAGCACCGGGCTTGCCAGGACCTCGTGATACGGGCCGACCGGCGAATCCCGGTAATCGACCATCATCGCGAGCGTCATCGGCACAACCGGCCCGTCCGGACCGAATTCACGGGCCGCAGGAGTACTACGGTGCCACCACAGGGTGGCGCGTACGCTCGCCGGCCACGGTGGTGGCGGCGACACCGGCCAGTCGGTACGTTCGTCGCCGCTTTCAGGCACGCTCCACAGCATTGCCGGCCTCCTCAGGCTCGAATCGCGAAC
>BBEG01000217.1 GCA_001312645.1 Rhodococcus sp. JCM 9791 | reverse complement strand
CATCCCGCACACCCGCCGTGCCGTGGCCTACCGGCTACGTGCCCACACCGACCTCGATCCTCTCGCGGTGGCCGACGCCGCGCGCATCCTCGCCGAGCAGGGGCATCCCAACCCGCGCCTGCACCACGATCACCGCGTCATCTCTCCGGGTCTGCGCGCGGCGCTGCTGCGACTGTGGAAGCTGTGACCAGATACGGCGGGACATCACCTCCGGGCAGAGGACACATCGCAGCGACACACCCATAGCCCCCCATAGGGTTATAGCGATGGTGCTGATCGGGACTGACCCTGCCAGTGGAGAGCGACCGAAAACCGTTTGAACAGTGGTAATGACACGTCCCCCATAAGGGTGATGACTATGCCAGCCACTGCGCACATCGGCTCTGGCAATCGGCGGCGCGCAGATCCGCGAGTATGTTCTCCACCGCCTTGACCACTTCCTTCATCAGCCCCAGAACGCCGAGATTCACCGGGAACCGGCCCAGCACGTCGATGCATTCGATAAACCCGGCCTCTCCGTCGACGGACTTCGTGGCCGGCCACGGTCTGACAAGACCGTGGCAGAACACGGCCAGCAGACCCGACGTCGGGGAACAGCTCCATCCCGATCATGAACCTCGCCGCCGGCGAGACCTACCCCAACAGCAACGTCATCGCGACCAAGCCCGATCGTCGCCACTCCATGTGAGGTCCGCACCTCACATGCGACCGCCACACTGCCGTTCACCCCAACGTCAGATCGAAGTCATCGAGGAGCGAAGCGGCCACCGCCTCGCGTGCCCATCCATCAATGTCGAGCGGTGCCGAACGCACCACCGTCAACGCCGGCACCGTTCGTCCATCGATCAGCATCAGCGCGAGTTCGTTTCGTCCGTGTCGGCACTCGTATCGAATCCCCTGCGCCGCAGGGGTGTTGGTTAGAATGTCGGTCGCGGTCCGACGAGTCTGCCCGTAGTCCCGCCAGGTGCACGCCGTCAGGGAGGCATCCTGGCCGAGCCGGATCAGGTTCCGCTGCCCGTCCAGCACTGCGATGTCGACGTCGTCGTCCAGCACGAGTTGCGTCAAGGACTTGCCGGTCATGAGCCGCTTTCGGATGATTAAGTCCGGTGGGATGTCCTGACCACGAAGGACGCCTTCGGCGACCACCGCACCCACAGACAACCCGAGATACAGGTAACCGCCCAGCGCGGCCCCACCCGGGCACACGGCCGGGTCGTGAACCGGCTCGAAACGCCCCTGTGTCGGGATGACCGTCGTGCGGACGTCGAGGGTGCGTGCATCAACCCAGGGCGCGATGTTGCTGCGATTGAAGGCGTTCGGAGGATATGCCGAGGACGTCCAGTGCACCCGCCATACCGGTGTTCCCGCCGCGATGGTGTCGATGTTCGCCGGATTGCCGTTGTAGGCCCCCACTCCCCTACATTCCCCGCTCGGCCATGCTGATCATGTTGTCGACGGCGATCTCGGTCAGATCGCCGTCCTCGAGTTCCTGCAACGGGGTACGGCCGTCGAGGATGTCGGACGGGGTGCGCCACCAGGATGTGACCCCCCACGGGTCCTCGGCAGCCCCCAGCCTGCTGTTGGCGTACGCCACGATCGGCCACACCCGGTGGTGCACCGTGTCGAACTGGAACGCCGGATAGTGATAGTCGGGGCGGCGCCCCAGCGGCAGACCGAGCAACACACCGTCGTCACGTAACTTCTTCACCAGGGTCCGCGATTCTCCCGCCCGCGGTGCCAGCACCCGGCCTGCCTCCCCTGCCTTGAGGGTGTCCACCTTGTCGAGCAACGACTGCTGCCGCTCTGCCGCCACCTCCGACCGGTCCTCGGCTCGGGTCCTGGCCGGGTCGGCGAACGCCTCATCGAGAATCAGCTTCGCGATCAGCGCCCACTCCTGTCGCGGCGCATTCCGGGTCACGTACTCCACGAACCCGCCGGCCACGTCCACGCCACGGCTCTCGCCCGCATGCGCGCCACTCAACCGGTAACCCCGTCCCGCGACCACGCGCGACGCACCCCCGCTTTTCGAGGTCGGCGCTTGATCACTTTCCGCCGTGTTCGATTCTCGGTCATCCCACACCTCCGATACGTGAAGTACGTATTCACTATCGTACTCCACGTACATCCGGGCAGCCCTCGGATCGAGGTCTTCCCGTCACACCCGCCCCAGCCGACGAAATCCAGGCTATGTGCCACACCGCATGCGGGCTGCACATGCACCACGCAGTCGGGATGTGACCGCTATCGTGACCAATAATCCTCGACGCGGCGGCCCGCCCGGAATCCGACATGCTCCACTATCGCCACCGCCTCCGGGAAGTTGCCCGCAAGCGCTTCGGAACATGCGCATCACTGCCGAACGAAATGGCCTGACCGCCTTCCTCGAACCACCATTGCGGAATCCACGGCCACAACCGTCGCGTGTTCATCTCCAACACTCGCCCAGCCTGGGCAAGTGCCCGCATCGCACCCCGGAACCCTTCCTCGAATCGTCGAGGATCGAACGGACCAACAGCAGCACTCGGCCAGGCCCGCACCGCATAGTCGATGTGACAGAACACCTCGAACTCCTCCGACCCCGCCACCATGCGGGGAATCTCCTCGAGATACGCCCACATCACCTCCTCAGTGGGCCACATCCGGAACAACGTGTTCGGCTCGTACCGATCATCACCGACCGCGAGCGTGTGCAACGACCCGTTGACCCGATCGAAGACGGACAAGTCAACGAGCTGCGCCGCCTGACGGCCGAACACGTGCGGTTGCCCGAACTCCACACCGGTCAGAATCGTCAACTGCGGGAATCGGAGGCGGCACCGCGCGATGCTGCCCATGTATCCGTCGACGTCCAACGGTGGCGGGCGAAGATATCCGTCCGGATCGAGCATCGACTGCTGGTGCGGCATCAGGTCATCGCCCGTGGGCGCCACGCATCGTCGAAGTCGAAATGCTCGGTGAACACCACCGCAGACAGACCGATCCGCACGGCGCGCTCACACATCAGCTCCATCCGGCCGGCCGCACACGACGTCGGACCGCCGGTGTCCCACGACCATTCGCTGTGCATGGCTATCAGCCGGAAGAAGCATGGCCTCGATGCTCGCACGAATCAACCAATGCGGATCTACTAGAGACGATGTAGCGATCGTCTACGCCTTACGAACGCGCGATGGCTATTACCCGAAGTCATAGATGTAACAAAAAACGCCAAAACGGACGACATCTGTTTCCGAACCACCAGACAGACACCCTCCGCGCCGCCCGCGCAGAGACCAGAATGCGCTCCTCTAGAGCGGAGAAGGAGCCAGCGTTGGCGTCACGAAGGACCTGGGCGCTGGGCGCTGCGGCCATTGTCGTCTTAGCGATGTTCGGAAGCTGCAACGACGATGACAGCCCCGGCACCGCCACGAACACCCGAACGACAACAACCGTCACACCCAAGGACCGAGACGTCTGGGTCGGCACCGTCGCCTCCTACCCACACATTTACCGATTCTCGCCAGAAATCGACGTAGACCTCGGCAATGGGCACATTGAGTCGGTGAAGCTCGCGCACATCGGAGAGCCTGTCTGCGGAAACCACCCCGCTTCGGATGCACGCAAGGCATCCCTACACACTCGTATCCAACAACTCCTACCCATTGGAATGCCCGTCACAATCGTTCGTGGTCGGGAATCAGCAGGAAGCAAAGCAAAATTCACCGACGAAGGATTCGTCTTCGTTGACGGAACTGCTCCCTTGATATCCACGACCCCAACAACCGCCCCCTCCACAGTGACGGCAGCTACGACCCCGACCGCTGCACCGACCGCTACGACCGAGACGACCACCACACCAACTACGACTGGGACAAGCACCACTACGCCGGCCTCTACCACCGCACCGCAAGCCCATGCCGAGATCCTCGTCAACGAGCTTCTCCTGTCGGAAGGCCTTGCCGTTCCCACCGATCCGGACATTGATCTCTCAGCCCTCGCAAGCAAAACAGTCGAAGCACAGATGTACGGCGGACCATGGCCACTCGAGTCGAACCCAACATTTCCTACTTCGACCGACTCCTCTCCGCACACCGGGCAGCCTGGGAAGAAGAGTCGGGTTCATCGCCGACTGCAGAGCCGAAGAAGCACGCGACATCCTGCAAAAGCAGCAGCAAGACGAGCTTGATCGGATACGCCGCGGGCCTGACGGTGAACTCGGCACAATCGATGACGACCACCGCCGATGGAAGCACGACGAAAATGGCAACGCATACATCAATACACCCAGCATCAGCAGCGGAAGCAGCGGCGGAAGTGGTGGTGGCGGAGGCGGCGGGTTCTGCCGCAGCCGCTGGTGTTAAGCCATGTCCGACAATCATCGCTTTCGTGCTTCGAGCACGAGTTCTCCGAGGCGTGAGCCTGCTCGACTACCCACTCGACGAGTCCCCGCCACAGATGCACTGAGCAGCTCCGGAGGCACACCGTCACCACAGGACATTCACATTGCCTCGTATTCTGAACTGTAGATCTAGGGAGGCCGAGAATTGCTCGACAGGTGGCTGCGCAACGAGACATTTCAGAGGCAGTCGACCTTTCTCGACGTACGCCGAGTATCAGCTGATACCTCAGCAGAGGACCAGGAACTCGAAGAGTGGCTTGGGCATGAGCTGATGCGCAACTACTTTGATCCGAAGAAGCGCGGACCACTGGTAGATGCCCTGAGGAGCCTGGGCATCGAAGGGTTGGCTGATCACGTCGCCCGGACCAACTTCCCCGACGACCCCAAAGTGGTAACTGGCGAGTTCGGCGAAGCACTCGCCAGCGCCGTCTTCCGAATACAACGCCGGTACACCGTCCCGATACTGAAACTCCGGTACAAACACCGACGCAACGCTCCAGCACAGGCTGCGGACCTCGTGGCATTTCGCTATCCACCACTCCACCCATCATCGCTGTTCCCGAAGTGAAAACCCGAAACGCGAAAGAGTTGGACGCAGGCAAGAAGGCCCATCAAAGCCTCCTCGGTGCCCTCGGCACCCTTAATGAGAGCATCGACTTCGTCGCGACCCGACTGCTCGATCAGGGTAATCCCCTCGGAACCCGAGTATTTGCGCTGCTGTCAGATGACACCAAAGTCATCGAGCGCCACCTGAGTTGCACCAGGTTGGCCGATTTTCGAACCGGATCTGACATTTGCGCTGGTGAGAGCGGTGCGGGTGCGGGGAATGGCACACTAAACGATCAGTAGACTCCGGCCCGTGGCCGCCTACATCCGCAAAGTCCGCACCGCCTCGGGAGCAACCGCGGTGCAAATCGCAGCCAAACAAGGCCGCCGTGACAAAGTCCTCGAGCACCTCGGCTCCGCTCACACCGACAGCGAACTCGCGGCCCTGCTCGAAACAGCCCGCGAGAAACTGCTCGCCGGCCAGCAACAACTCGACCTGGACCTCGGCACGAACACCGGCGGAGCATCGACGATCACCGGTAAGCGGTCCCGCTGGCTGATCGAGGTCATCGACACCGCGTGGCGACGCCTCGGGTTCGACGTGATCGACAACGAGGCATTCTTCCAGCTGGTGGCAGCCCGCATCACCGAGCGACCTCCGTCGCCGACACGGGCAGAGTGCTCGGTGAGATCGGCATCGCCCCGCACACCGCAACACATTCGTGCGGACCCTGCGGCGCTGCACCGCTTACGGCTACCGCGACCACGTCGCCCAACGCTGCTTCGAACACGCTGCCGCCGCAGGAGATCTGAACCTTTTGCTCTATGACGTGACCACCTTGTACTTCGAAGCCGAGAAAGAAGACGACCTGCGCAAGGTCGGGTTCTCGAAAGAGCGTCGGGTCGATCCGCAAATCGTGGTCGGACTCCTCGTCGACCGCAGCGGGTTCCCTTTGGAAATAGTCTGTTTCGAAGGAAACCACGCTGAGACCCGGACAATCGTGCCGATCGTGCGCCAGTTCCAAAAGCGTCATGGCATCGAGGGTGTGGAGATGGTCATTGCCGCCGATGCCGGCATGTTGTCGGCGGCGAACCTGAAAGACCTCGACGCTGCCGGCCTGAAGTTCATCGTCGGGTCACGGGTGATGAAGGCACCGTCGGATCTGGCCAGTCATTTCCACTGGAACGGCGACGTGTTCACCGACGGGCAGGTCATCGACACGGTCACCCCACGGCACGCGAAGAGCGTGGTCAACGACATCGCACGCCGCGCTGAACCGGTATGGGACCCTGACGACACGTCGGCGTGGCGGGCGATCTGGGCGTATTCGACCAAGCGCGCCGTACGGGACAATCAGACACTCAACGCTCAGGAGGAACGAGCGAAGGCCGTCATCGACGGCACCCGAGCTGCCCGATCGCCGCGATTCGTCAAGACCACCACGAAGGGCAAGACCCTCGATACCGACGGTATCGCCAGGGCACGTTCCCTCGTCGGACTCAAAGGTTACGTATCGAATGTTCCTGTTTCACTGATGAATCCGCGGGAAGTGATGGAGAAGTATCACGATCTGTGGCAGGTCGAACAGTCATTTCGGATGTCGAAGACCGACCTGCGGGCGAGACCGATCTTCAGTCACAAGCGAGATTCGATCGAGGCGCACTTGACCATCGTGTTCGCCGCGTTGGCGATCTCGCGTTACCTGCAGGCCGAGACCGGGATGTCGATCCGGAAGATCGTGCGTAGCCTGCGTCCGCTGCAGGAAATCACCGTCACGATCGCCGGCCACGAGCACACCGCCCTCGATCCACTCACCGACGACGCTGCGAGCATCCTCGATTCCCTGAAAATCCCGAACCCCCGGTCGGGGTTGGCACACTAAACTGGTGCAACTCAGGATCATCGCGCACATCGGATCCGCACACACCGACGTCGAACTCGGCATACTCCTCGAACGAGCCCGCCACCTCCTGCACGGCAACCAGGAGATGCGACCTCGACGTCCCCACACCGGTCGAGCAAGTCAACGACCTCGCGGATTGGCGCAGCGGTCAACTTCCCGCGAACTCGTCAGAACCGGTGATCAGGTCGCCGGCCCCGGCCGGACCGTGCGCACCCCCGCACGGTTGCTCTACGACGTCCTCGCCTCCATCTACGACCGGCTCGGCTTCGACGTGCTCGACGACGCCGTGTTCAAAGACCTGGTCATCGCCCGGATCGTCGAACCGAGCTCGGCCGCTCAAGCTCGGCGCGCTCGTCCGCATCGAGTGTGCGACGGTCGCCGACCGGCTGATGTCCGGGGTCGGCGAGACCCCTGCCAGCGGCACCAGACCGAGTGGGACAACGGTGTCGTCGTCATCAGCGGCGACGCTCTCCCGAGCTGCTGGCCGTCGTCCCGGTCGATGCGCTCGGCCTCGGCGAAGATCATCCCGGCCGCCGGATCCTGGGCGCGCGACGGCGACGTCGCCCGCTTCGCGCCCCGGCTCGCCGCCGTGCCCGGAACCGTCTACGCAGTCGTCGGGCGACAGGATGCTCGTGACGGCTGGAGCGAACATGCGCGGGTCGCCGTGCCCGCCTCGCACCTCGGGCCGAGCACTGTCGTCGAGGTGATCGATCCAGGATGCGAGCAGGTCCCGGCCAACCTGCTCCGCTTCTCGATGACCGAGAAGGGGATCGGCCTCAAGGTGCTCCGCTCCGCACTGGCCGCGTACGACCGGATGCTCGGACTCGACCTCGATCACCCTCTCAGTCGACGGGTCGATCACGAAATCGAATTGCGGTGGGGAGGTTTCGGGATGCTCGCCTGTTGATCGCAGCAAGCAGGGCACGAAACGGTCGGTGGTGTGCGACAGGAGCGGGATCCCGCTGGCCATGGTGTCGGCCGGCGCGAACCGGCACGATTCCCCGTTGCTCGAACCCACGATCCGGGCCGTGCCCGACATGGTCGGACCGCTACAGCAATATTCGTGTGGGCACCTCGATCGCGGGTACGACTCGGCGAAGACGAGGGCGTTGCTCGAGGAGTTGGGCTACGACTGC
The DNA here is from genome assembly GCA_001312645.1 of Rhodococcus sp. JCM 9791. Classification (GTDB taxonomy): domain Bacteria; phylum Actinomycetota; class Actinomycetes; order Mycobacteriales; family Mycobacteriaceae; genus Rhodococcus. The sequence continues at coordinate 1,170 of BBEG01000217.1, read as the reverse complement.
GACATCGCCCGCAAGGACGTGCCTGCCCCGATCCAAGCGGGGAAGCGGTGAGTGGTCGAGCGGACGCATTCGTGGATGAACGGCTTCGGCAAGTTGCGTCGATGCACCGACAAGTAAGTCGTGGTCGTCGACTTCTACCTCGCGTTGGCGGCTGCGCTGACCGTTCTCCGACGTCTGATCAACCAGGCGCGTAGCCACTACCGCTGGCCGTCCCGGCCCACCACCCGTCGACTCAAGTGATCATCATTTGCCGGTTGCTCTAAGCCGCGGCCAGTTCGAGCGCCGAGAAGTACCCGGTCAGGAATGCTCGGAGTCTGTTCACCGCCTGTGCGCGATCCCACATCAGGACTTGGGGATGTGCGCAGTCCCTGTGCGCGAGCGCGCACTCAGCCCGATCGGCATATCTGTTCTCGTCCTGAACGTGCAACCCTGCATGAGCGTCAGCTGGCAGACCTACGCGGATACACATAGGACAGTCCCTCTTGTCGACGTGTTGCGATGAACCAGGCGTGCGATCGAATACGATGCATGTATGGTATCGCACATCCGCAGCAAGGCCGGGAAGCAGCAACGCGCGCAGAGGTCTGAAGCCGTCCAGGTTATCGAGACGCAATTGTCAGTGCTTGTTCGTCTTCTGGATCACCTCAGCAGACGGGCGATCACCTATAAAGAGATGGATCGAGCGAGCTATCTGATCTCGCGAGCGCTCGACAAAGCGGGTCCGGTCAGCATTCACAATCTCGCTGGGCTCCTGTCGCTCGAGCCAACCACTGTGACGCGCAAGATCGCTTCAATGGAGACGGCCGGCTTGATCACTCGCGCGAGTAAGCCCGAGGACAAGCGAGTATCTCTGGTCGACCTGTCATCCCTCGGGCGGGAGAAGATGGAGATCGTCAGAGATCTCCGTCAGAGGCACAATGAAGTCCTCCTAAGTGACTGGCCGTTAGAAGATTTGCAGAGCTTCGGACGACTGATGCGAAACTACAACGACTGCATCAACAAGGATGCCAACCTACCCCAGGACGAAAATCCATTCTATTAACGGTAGCTGGTTGATTCGGGAGGTAGAGGTGCAGACCGTAGCCTGCCGCGACCGAGTTCATCAGGGCCAGCAGCTGTAGTGGCGGGGCGCCGTGGACCATGCCGGCCACCAGCGTCGCAACGCGATCT
>BBEG01000216.1 GCA_001312645.1 Rhodococcus sp. JCM 9791 | reverse complement strand
CTCGCGATGCCGGCTCGAACCCGGCCGAGGCCTGGCGCCGAGTGGGTCAGATCGCGCTCGCCGCCGACACCGGTCCCGAGCAGGCGCATGTCGCCCGGATGGCCGCCATGGTCGGCACAGACCAATGGCCAGACCGGAAGCTGCTCATCCCCACGATGCACGCCGAGACCGGTGAGCCGGTGGTTTTCGACCGTTCCAGTGGTGCACCGCTACCGAACGCCGTGGCGGCAAGCACCGCCTTCCCGGGCATCTACCCACCGATCACCATCAACGGCCGCCGGTACATGGACGGTTCCCTGCGGTCAGCAACCAACGCCGGACTTGCTGCTGGAGCCCGCACACTCGTCGTGGTCGACCCGCAGGCACACCTGTTTCCGCGCGACCTGCACAAGGAGTTGATGGCCGCGGGGGCGCACACAGCCGTGACGATCGAGCCCGATGCGGCATCAATTCGAGCATTCGGCCCAGACCTGAACGACCGGACGACCTGGGAGCCGGCTTATCAGGCGGGCCTTTGCCAAGCTGCCGAGCCGCCGAGCGGCTCTGCTTCGTGTGGAAGACCAGCTCCGACATCACGGACTGACCGCGGCCCACGCCCCGGAGTGATGCTGCGCCTCATCGGCGGCCTATTCGATGACCATCACGGGATCCAACTGTGGCCGTTTCGAACCGCGCGCTATGCGGTGCGGGAGTGCGTTCGCTAGATACATCCAGGGACTTGACCTCCAGGCGCGCCGGACCCGCTCGCTGATGCGTCCGACTTCACCGATGGCTGACGTCAAGATCAACCAGTGTAGCCAGGGCCGCGGCACCCGTTCTCACAAATGATCGGATGCGAGAGTTCTGCGAGCGCCTCCGCAGCGCTCACGAAACCGCAGGCCGCCATTCGCAAAAGTCCCCTCGAAACCGCCGCGTTGTGCGAGAGGCTTTCCTCTATGGAACTGACGTCGGATCAGGCCGCCGCCGCGGTAGAACGCCACCGCTGCCCCAACTGCGACGCACCCGCCGGCAGCGCGTGCCGCACCTGAAGCGGCACGACACCCCGCGGAACTTCTGAGGATTCCGACAATATCGCGGGAATCCCTGACTGACATGCATTTGGAAAACCACAGGTCAGTGCGCCGCCCTACTGACACGTCCGGCCGAACCTACACCCAGGACAGAAGAATGCCCTAAATGTCCGAAATACACGTTCCACGATTCGGTGTCGGTTTCCGGATTCCGTGTCCTGAAGTGGGACATGGACGTATCCGAGCCTGTCGAGTCCTACGCGATGGACCTTTGGCCTGCACCGTTCGGGGAGTTCGAGCAGATCAGGAAGCAGGACCAGGCATGGAGCGAGGAACCAGAGTCTGACGACACCGGCCTGGCGGCAGAAACCACGCCCTCGATAAGCGACTTGGTGGATTCGGGGGGTGAGCGGCATCTGGGGCACGCCCCGGCTGGACGTGTCGTTGGATCCGCGGTTCTGGGACGGCCGACCGCCCTCCGGTGCACTCCTCGACACCGTCACCGAACTCGCCGAGTCGAAAGCGAACCATCAGATGCACCGGACGACGCTCCCACGAATATTGTCGGTGCGTGTTACGCCGTGGGGCGAGATCTGCAGTGCCGCTGGCACGGCCCCGACACCTACATGCACAACTGCCTGTGGACGGTGTCGCTGCTCGACACTGGCTACTGCCACCTCACGCTCGAAGCCGGGCCGCGGCCACGGCACAAAACCACGGGAACGGTGGCGCTGAAGAGTCTCGGGTTCGGGGGTCCCCACGTCGAGCAATCGGTGCAGGAGCTGACCGTGCTCATCGCCGGCGAGGTGCAAGATCAGCTGGCCAGCGGGATGCCGTTCGTGCAGTGGCCCATCGACGAGCAACGAATGCTGATGCCGACGTGCCGCGACGGACACGCCGTGTGGGTGGCGCGCAGTTCTGATCACGTGATCGCCGAAATCGGTGCGCTGTGCTCGCGATGAGTTCCACGAACGGCCCAGTGCCGGAAACGCTTGCCACCGAATGCGCGAGGTACTGAAACCGCTCACTGCCGGTAGCGTTCCCGGAATGTATCGTGCGCTCCTGAAGAAGACCGGAATTGTTGGGCTGCTGCTGGTTTTGACAGCATGCGGGAAAAGCGGTGAGGAGCCGAAAGAGTCCGTATCCCGCGACAGCCTTCTTCTCACGTCCGAGGACCTTCCCGCCGGAACGCAGACCGCTCGGTTCACCGAGCCAGAACAGTTGGTGCTGAACCTACTGCTGGACACGCCCAGTGACGTCGGGCTGCCGATCGAGGTCGCTTACGAACCTGCGGAGTGTGGTGAACAGTCGAGCTACGCCGACGAGGCCCGACTGACCTTGAGCGACGTCGATACGACGTCGATGATGGCCGCATACCTCGACAACGAGCGTTCCTATCTCGCGCTGGTAAGTGAGGTTCCACTCGATATCGCGCGGGTCGCAGAGGCGCACACAGGGTCGTGTTCGACCTACAGGATGAACTCGCGAACCATCACAACCTCGCGACTGGACCTTCCTCCAGCGATCGCAACCGAGAACGCAGTCATCCTCTACGAGGTCTCTGATCCAGATAATCCGGACTGGTCAAACGGCGAGGTCGTGTACGGCTACGCATCTGTCGACGAGTACACGGTTGCTGCTTTGGGCATGAACGGCAAGGAATTCGAACAGGAGTTCACCGAGTTCTTCACGAAAGCCGTCCTGAAGGTACGAGACCGCTAGAGCATGTCCGGCACATGCTTTGTCCAGGCGACCACAGCGTTCAGCATCACCGCAGCACCGTAGGTGATCGCACGTTTGCTCCCTCGGCGTCATCGCATCCGGTGGGATCCAGACGGTAACTTCGTCGGGAGGGACACCGATTGCACTCCCCGGTCTCTACTGGGGATTGAGGCCGGACGTATCCGCAACCCTCGAAACGGACAACGAACCCGGAGTCGGTCGATCGTTCACACCCCTGAAGTCGGCGCCCATGGCGTGTCCTGTGTGCGGCACCATTCGACAGACCCACCGTCGGCTCGGACCAGACGCGGATCGAGCCAGAAGGTGGCATCGGGATCCCATCCGGCCAGGACACTCGCACCGGAGCGAGCGATCAACGGGATCGCCAGACCGGGTGTGGTGAGGTAGCCGAGCACAGTCAAATGCACCGCGTCGTAGTCGGCGGCTACTGCCGCCCAGTCCGGCAGATACCACTGCAGATGCTTGCCGGTGGTGTCGTACCAGTCGGAGCGACGCGAGGCGGGCACCGCCAGCGGATACGCATCGACGAGTCGGGCCCAGGCATCGGGGCCGGTGATTTCGTACACCCGCGCCGAGGCGTCGACATGCACCGGCCACACCCGAGCGTGCAGACCGTCGGAGATGTCGTCCTCGGCGAGCAGCAACTCCACCGCACCCAGCTTCTCCCGTGCGCGGCTGGTGACCCGCACTCTGCTCGGGACCGGGGTCGACCACCACTCGCCGCTGATCTGTCGCTCGGGTTCGGCGTCCAGAAAGCGGCGGAACCGACCCTCGTCATCGAGGACATGCCGTCGCCAGGCAGATAGATCGGCGTCCTCGTCCTGGTTCGCCCAGAACGAATCGGACCATTCTTCGGTGAAGTTGTAGCGCTTCTGCACTGCCCGTTGGCACAGCGGATCCATCGGCGCGGACCACCACCGCGCATGCTCTGAGGCCAGCACCGCATCGACGATCGGGGTCAGGGCGGCGACGAGGGCCGGATCGGCGAACCAGAGGTCCTCCTCGTCCGGGGGCTGCCAGTAGCGCGCGAAATCCGTTGCTCGGCCCAGCGCTTCGAGCATGTCGAGCTCCGATAGCTGCGTGACGGCCTTCGCGTCGACAGCGGCCAGGACGTCGAGTGCATCTGCGCGTGTAAATGGCTCGCGGTAGTTGCTCGCGCGCTCGTCGAGGCTGCATGTGTAGCCCAGGTAGGCGGCGAACCGCCGGCCCCGCGGTGACGACAGCACTCGCTCGACGGTATCCATGCGACGAATTTACCGTGATGACCACCGGGCGGACCTGGCCTCGAGGGGTGGAAACGCTAGGGTGCGCTATGCCGGAAATCGCGCGTCGGCGGCGCACTCAGCCACCGCCGCCTCACATTGTCTACCAGGCCCTAACCGACCCCGACCGTGATCCGAGGCGTCCGTGCTGATCCTGCGCGAGGATGAACAACGCCCGGTGATCGTCGAGACGGTCGAGCCGGATCTGGTGGTGTGGACCTCGATCTGGCCGTGGCGCCGCGATGCCCGGATCCGTTTCGAGCTCTCCGGATCACGGCGCAGCAGCACCACCTTGTGCTGGATATTGACGGTCGACGACCCGATACCCGACGACGAGATGATCATCCGGATGCGCAAGCGCGTGAACGAGCTCATCAACGCAAATCTGCGCTTTACGTTCGGCCAGTAGCTGTCGCTCCTACCTCGATGTTCCGAGCGTAGCCCGCGGCACCGCGACATGCGGGACGAGATTCGCGCGGTCTCGGTGCGATCGTGGCAGGCTTCGGTTCGTGTGGACTGCGGACAGTTTCCAACGGGGCGCATCAGCCGGTGAATGGGTGCACGAAGGTCTGTCGCGATTCGCAGATGGTCATTGCGGCACCTTGGTCGGCGATGTGGTGCCGCCGGTGTTCGAGGCCTACGCACGTGTCTTCCACCCGGCTCATCGGCGGATCGGTCCTGCAGCAGGTGAGGTCGAACCGGTCACCTGGCATGCGGTGGCGGAGGCGAACGAACGCATCGCGCACCCGTTGATGGAGTGGGACTTCATCGCTGCTGCGCCACGCCGGGGCCACGGGCAACCGGGATTGTGGGACGAAGGCCCGGCGACCGGAGACCTGGACGGCCCTACGGCTCGTGCCCTGATCGCCGTGCTCACCTCCTTCACCGCCACTGCGGACCAGTGCTGGTTCGCGATATGGGAAGGCAACACCATCCTCGACGATGTCCGCGAACACGCCGGACGCATGCTGGCCGGGTGGATGGGAATGTTCCTGATCGCCGATGCGATCACCGCGGCCGACAACCGATTCCGCAACTTACTCTCCCCGAACTTCTGGTGGCCGCAGGACCATGCATGGTGCGTGGCCACGAATATCGACCTGATGGCCAGCTTGTGGGTGGGTCCAGGCAGTGTGTCGAGGCGATCCTCGCATCCCCCGAGCTGGAAGCATTCGAGGTTTCGACGGAGATGAGTGTGCAGTGGGACAGCGACACCATCAACCTCGACCGGAACGCTTCTGAGCCCGGACGGCACTCAGTTTCGCGGAGCGACGCCACAGGGGTTACGCCAGACCCGTTGTTTTCGGCGACTACTACCGGAACCCCGATCCATGCGGTCGATCTGTGCGCGCAATGCGCGGGCAGCGTTCGAGCATCCGTTGTCGGCGGATGGTTATTTCGAGTGGGTGCAGGATGAGGACGGCAAGAAAATTCCGTCATTCCCCGGTTCGTGAGGACATGGAACTCTCGATCCTGTTCCACCGCGCTCGGACGCGCCGCGGTGATCACCTACGATTCCTTGGTGACCGATTATGACGATGTCGACATGTTCGGCGGCCTCGACGCCTCCACATTGCCGCTCCGCCAGCAGCAGATTCTGGCAACGATCCGGGATTGGGTGGCGTCACACGGATGCGCACCCAGCACCCGTCAGATCGGGGACACGGTGGGCCTACGGTCGACATCGTCGGTGTCCAAACATCTGAAGAGCCTCGAGGACAAGGGCTTTCTCCGGCGAGGTACCTCCATGGCTCGGCAACTGGATGTGCGCCCGTTCCTCGCCGGCACCGAGCACGGCCGTTCGAACGACAACAATGTGGCAGTGCCGGTGGTCGGCGACATCGCGGCCGGTGCACCGATCCTCGCCGAGGAGTATGTCGACGAGACGCTGACGCTTCCGCGCGAGCTCGTCGGGTCCGGCACGGTGTTCGCGCTGCGGGTACGCGGTGAGTCGATGATCGACGCCGCGATCTGCGATGGCGATGTTGTCGTGGTGCGCCGCCAGGACGAAGCTCATTCGGGCGAGATTGTCGCCGCGATGATCGACGGCGAGGCCACGGTGAAGGTGCTGCGCCGCCGCAACGGTCACGTCGTCCTCGAGCCACGCAACCCCGCCTACGCCGAGATCAACGGCGACGACGCGGTCGTCCTGGGCAAAGTGGTTTCGGTCATGCGCCGGATCTGACGACGTATCGAGTCCACGAGAATGTCGACCTCGACTATCGACGGAGATGCTCCAACAGTACCGGGATCAAGCGCTCCTCCATCACGGCCCTTCCCGACGTCTCCAGTGCTTGCGCGAGTTCGGATCCCACGGCGACTCGGCTCGCGTATCGGTCGACTTCAACATCTCGGAGTCGCCTCGGTCGAGCGCCTCACGATACCTAGCCGCATCCATCAGCCAGGGCAGTGCGCCGAACTCGGTACATGCGCGACCGGTGGTGCGTAGTCCGGTCCAATCGAAATCACCGCGCCAATGCACGGCGCCGCGGGCTGTACGGAGCAACTGACGGACTGCCTCGGACGGCACTCCCTCTGTGCACAGCAACGGCCTGCACCGGCTCCGAGCTCACGTTCGGCCGCCTCGACGACAGTCGGGTTCTCGCACACGTATACCTCGCCCGCAGCCAACGTCGCTGTCCATGCGCGCAACTGAGCGAGCGTCCACACCTGATGAACGCCGGCGTCCGCCGCCGCTCCGGAAATCGTGGCGGCCGCGGGATGTCCCTCGAGGCGCACGCCGAGTGTCAGCACGCGGCTGGCCAGCCCACTGTCGATCACCCCGAATTGCTCCCACACCGCGGCGCGCTCGGCACCGGTGGACGGTTCGTCGACACCCACCGCTGCCGCGAGGAGGCGTAGAACCCATCGACGCACCGGCGTGTCGGTCAGCGCCTTGGTGTCGCCGAGGACACGCTCGGAGAGCTCGACCGGCGATTCTCCCTCGGCGGGGAGGACGGCGAGTATGCGAACGGCATCGAACACCGTTCCCGACAGCAGATCGGGTGCCGTGACCCGCGCGGCGTCGATGAGCTCGAGCCACTGCCGATGCTCAGGCGCAGCGAGGACCGTGTGGACCTGTTCCCGCGCCTGTCCACGGCGTCGTTCTTGGCAGACCTCTCGGCGGGTCGGTCGACGAGTGGTGACTCTGCGTCGAGCACTTCGAGCAGCGAGCGACCGCCGTTGAGGGGGCGTTGCAGCCAGGAGTCGAGGGATTGCACGTAGATGGGCACCTTGGTCGAGGTGCTGTCTACCTTGACTCTGCGCATCGCGAGAGCCAACCGATACAGATCGGGGGTTTCCGCGGTGACCGGCACCGTGATCTTCCCGGTCACCTGCAGTCCGTTGCTTACGACATGCCGACGGGCCCTGTCGAGCACCGCACGCAGTTCGTTGCTACCGGACCAGCTCATCAACTCTCCTAGAATCCCGCGCCGGTCAGGCGAACTCGAACGTGCCATCGACCGGCTCCACCACCCGCCGCGTACCCGGTGACCCCAACGCCGTCGCCAGATCCGACCCGTCATGCTCGGCCAGCAGTTCACCGCCGGACCACACCAGCAGCGTCGCCGCGACCGTGTGCTCGGCTACCGAATGCGACAGGTCGTAGTGCGCACACCCCGGCACTCCGCCGTAGGTGATCCACAGATCGAAACCGGTCATGAACAGGTCCAGATCGAATTGCACACACAGGCCCAGCAATTCGCTGCGCCCGGTGTCGTCGACACCGGCGAACGCCTCGTCGAGCGCCAGCAACCGCGGCGCGTGCGGATCGGCCGAATCGAGCATCACGTGCGCCGCGGCGAACAACGGCAGATGCAATGACACCGACTGCTCACCACCGGACAACGCAGAATGCCGCGCCGGCGTCAATCGGTCCTCACTGCCGTCCGCACCGATGAGACTGAACGAGAACACCCGCCACCGCCGGTAATCGAGCGTCGACGCGAGGATCTCCGGGTACGACCGCTCCGGGTGCGCCGCCCGCTCCGCGCGGATCCGCGACGCGAAATGCGCCCGGATCCCCGCCAGATCCTCCGGCGACAACGCCGACGCATCCCGATCGAGCAGCTTGCACACGCCCGCGCCCGCTCGTCGAGATGATCGGCGAGCACCCAGTGCACCCCGATCGTGGTGCCCGACGACATGTGCCGCTGCCGCATCTCGGTACCCATGCGCCCGATCAGATCGCGGGCGTCGACGGTGCGTTCGTGGATCTGCTGCGACAACCCCGTCAACAGTGCGTCCTCGAGGATGCGACGCTCGGAGTCGGTGAGCAACGCCTCCTGCTCCTGCCGGGCCTGCGCGATGCGCGCCGCGAACCGCCCGACCGAGCTGTAGCCCTGCTCGTCCTGCACCTGCACCACCGTCACTCCGTCGGGAGCATCCCAGGTCAGGCGATAGTCGCGTCCCCGCGCGAGCTCGGCATCGAAATCCTGCAGCGCCGATGTCAATGCCGATCCCGTCGACTTGCGAGCCGATTCCCCCGCCGACACCGACTCCGTCGCCGCCTCCAGCGAGCGGAACAGCCCGGTCACCTCGACGGGCAGCACCTCGACGGCACCCTCGGTGTCCGCCGCGTGCCGGATCCGGTAGACCACCTGATCGGCATCGAGCCACGCTGCCTCACTCGCCGGCCACACGTGCTCGCTGTGCACTTCGAGCAACGTCATCAGGTCGCGGTGCGCGAACGGCGCCAGCTTGCGGGCATCGACGTGACATTCCACCAGCGCCGACCGCAACGTCTGCTCCGCCGCAGTGTGCGCCGCCTCGGCCTTGCCGATCTGCTCGAGCGCCGACTGGAACGCATTCCGGGCTGCGCGCTCGGCCGCCTTCGCCGACTCGATTCGAGCCCGAGCCTCCTCGAGTTGCGCATCGATGCGCTCGGCGCTCGCGCCGATCGACTCCCGCAACGTCTCGAGCAGCTGCTGCTGATGTGTCAGTGACTCCGCGGCCTCGAGAGACCGTTCGGCGGCCTCGTCCGCCGCGACCCGCGCTTCGTCGTGCCGGGACTGCGCCTCCCGCAGACGTTCGGCTGCGTTCGCCTGATCACGCAGCGCCCGCAGCAGCGCCTGACCCTGCGTCCGGAAATACCGAATCGCGGCGTCGAGGCTGTCCAGCTCGCGGCGGTGATCGGGGTGCG
>BBEG01000215.1 GCA_001312645.1 Rhodococcus sp. JCM 9791 | reverse complement strand
TTCACCCTCGGGTGCCTCGGCAGTGCGGGTGCGGCGAGTACGCGCGGGGCGGCTCGGTGCTTCCTCTGCAGTATCGGCAGGAGCTGCGGTGTCGGCAGGAACTGCGGTGTCGGCAGGAGCCTGGGCGGGCTCGGCCGGCACCTTGGTAGCGGGAGCGCTCTTGGCACCGGCGGGAGCGTTCTTGGCGCCGCTTCCCTGCTTTTCCTTGATCGCAGCGATGAGGTCGCCCTTGCGCATTCCCGACGTGCCCTTGATACCGAGTTCGGCAGCAAGAGCCTCAACTCGACGAGCACCATGCCCGCAAGCCCGGTGCCACGACGGGCGCCACGCGAGGACTGTGCAGAATCGCCGGACTGGGTTCCCGCGGAAGCCGAGGCGGTGTCGGAGGCTGGTGTAGCGATCAGGTCCGTATCTGTCACGGAGATCCTTTCCTTCCCTCGCCCACTGATGCAGAGTCGAGGGTTCGTTCCGCAGATCAGTTTTCATGCACTGAGCTGGGATTTGCCGTACGAGTTCACGGAAGTCGAACGGTCGGCACGTCCGCCACCACACCGATGTCGGTTAGGTACGGTCTTGTCCCGTTCCCCGAATCGGGAGCAGGTGAGGATCGACTCAGGATCGGACGCCCCGATGGAGCTGGAGTGAATGTCCTGGAGAACCCGGCGACACGAGCGCACGACGTGCGGACGTCCTCAGGATAGCGACGTTCTGCACGCAGGGCAAGAATCTGTGTGACGTGAGGTTCGTGTGTGATGCGCCACTCCCACCGCAACCACAGGGTGTAGACGCAACGGCCGGCCCGGAATTCCGGGCCGGCCGTTGCCGTCGCGATCATGAGAGACGGTCGTCAGTCGACTTGAACCCCATCGGCGATATCGAGGTCGAGCACGGTGAGCTCGTCCCCCTCCGCGGCTGCGCGGAGTTCAGCAGGAATCGGCTCCGTCGTCAAGGCCAGGACCGTAGGACCCGCGCCCGACACGGTGGCCGCGATCCCTGCGCCGCGAAGAATCGAGATCCACTTGGTCGTCAACGGCAGCGCCGGAGCACGCTGCGCCTGGTGGAGCAGATCCTCGGTTGCCTGCATCAACAGATCGGGACGCTCCGTCAGCGCGACGACCGCGAGCGCGGCGCGGCTGACGTTGAACGCGGCGTCGCGATGCGGGACCAGGTCGGGCAACAGTCCCCGAGTGTGGGCCGTCGACGACCGGACGGACGGAACGAACGCGACGGCTTGATCGACGGGTGCACTCGCAGCGACACCGCTTTGTATCCGCGGCGCTCCGAGTCGACCTCGGCCTCGCTCCATGACACGACAGCACCGCCCAGAACGCTGGCCGACGCATTGTCGGGATGCCCCTCGAATTCCGACGCCAGCTGCACGAGCTGCGCGGAGTCGAGTACCCGCTCGGGCGCGATCTTCCGCACCAGACCGTTCGCGGCAGCAAGTCCGCCCACGGCCGCGGACGCCGATGAGCCCAGACCGCGAGAATGCGGAATCACGTTGCGGCACACGACACCCAGTCCGTCCGCCCACACGCCTGCAGCCTCGAGTCCGCGTTCGACCGCGCGCACCACCAGATGCGACGGCCCCCACGGCACCTCCTGCGCACCCTCCCCTTCGACACGCACGTCGAGACCGGAACCGGTTGTGGTGACGGTGATCTCGTCGTACAACCCGAGCGCCAGTCCGAGCGTGTCGAATCCGGGCCCCAAGTTGGCGCTCGAGGCAGGCACCCGAGCTGTCACCGAGACCCCTACGGGCAACGTCTGCGTCATGTCCTGTTTCCCAACGGAGGAGGGCGAGGCTGTCACTAGACCAGCTCGAGCGCCGATGCCACGGCCACGGGATCGACCTGGATGGGTTCGACCACCGGCACGTCGCGCAGTGCGGTGTCGGGATCCTTGAGCCCGTTGCCGGTGACGGTGCACACGATCTTGAGGCCCGGCTCGAGCCAACCTTCCTTGCGCGCAGCGAGCAGACCCGCGATCGACGCTGCCGACGCAGGCTCGACGAAGATCGACTCCGTCTTCGCGAGGAGACGGTAGGCCTCGAGGATCTCCTCGTCGGTGGCCGCACGGAATGCGCCGTTCGACTCCTCCTTGGCCGCAACGGCACCGTTCCACGAAGCCGGTGCGCGATCCGGATCGCGGTGGCGATCGTCTCGGGGTTGCTGACCGGATGGCCGAGGACGAGCGGGGCAGCGCCTGCCGCCTGGACGCCGAGCATGCGCGGCCGACGTGTGCTCAGCCCGTCGGCGAAGTACTCGGAGTAGCCCTTCCAGTACGCGGTGATGTTGCCGGCGTTGCGACGGGCAGCACATGCACGTCGGGTGCGTCGCCGAGTGCGTCGACGATCTCGAACGCCGCGGTCTTCTGGCCTTCGATGCGCACAGGTTGACAGAGTTGACGAGACCGATGGTCTCGAACTCCGAGGTGGTCTTGCGGGCCAGTTCGAGGCAGTCGTCGAAGTTGCCCTCCACCTGAACGATCTTTGCGCCGTGCATGACGGCCTGGGCGAGTTTGCCCATGGCGATCTTGCCCTGCGGCACGAGGACAGCGCATCCGATACCCGCCTTGGCGGCGTACGCGGCAGCGGAGGCAGAGGTGTTGCCGGTGGAGGCGCACAGCACGGCCTGCTTGCCCGACGCGAGCGCCTCGGTGACGGCCATGGTCATGCCGCGGTCCTTGAACGAACCCGTGGGGTTGAGTCCCTCGACCTTGATGTGCACTTCACACCCGGTGAGCTCGGAGAGCCGTTCCGCTGGAAGCAGCGGTGTACCGCCCTCGCGCAGTGTCACCGTCTTCCATCCGTCGCCGATCGGGAGGCGACTGCGGTACGCCTCGATCAGGCCCGGCCACGGGGTGTGCACGGGGGTGGTGTTCTTGTCGACCGCACTCATTCGGCGGATCCCTCCAGTCTCAGGACGCTGGTGACAGCAGTTACGGATTCGAGATTCTCGAGCGCTGCGACGGTGTCCGCCAGCGCCCGGTCGGTGGCTCGGTGCGTGAGCACCACCAGGCGAGCGCCGTCGCCGGCACCTTCCTGGCGCACGGCGGAGATACTGACGCCGCGCGTCGCGAACTCGGCGGCGACGGCGGAGAGCACGCCGGCTCGGTCGGCGACCTGCAGATTGACGTAGTACCGGGTGACGATGTCGCTCATCGGGGCGATCTCGAGCTTGGCGTATTTCGATTCGCGCGGACCGCGGCCACCCTGGACGCGGTTGCGCGCGCCATGACGAGGTCGCCCATCACGGCGGATGCGGTGGGCGCTCCCCCGGCGCCTGACCGTAGAACATGAGCCGACCGGCGGCCTGCGCTTCGACGACGACGGCGTTGAATGCACCGGCGACGGTCGCGAGGGGATGCTCACGCGGCACGAGGGCGGGGTACACGCGGGCCGAGACGCGGTCGCGACCTTCGCGACCGGGGATTCGTTCGCAGATCGCGAGCAGCTTGATGGTGCAGTTGAGTGCACGGGCCGAGGTGAGGTCGGCCGCGGTGATCGAGCTCATGCCCTCGCGGTAGACGTCGGAGGCGGTGACGCGGGTGTGGAACGCAATGGATGCGAGGATCGCCGCCTTGGCCGCGGCATCGAATCCTTCGACGTCGGCGGTCGGGTCGGCTTCTGCGTAGCCGAGGCGACCCGCTTCGGCCAGTGTCGTCTCGTAGTCGGCGCCGCTCTCGTCCATCGCGGACAGGATGTAGTTCGTCGTGCCGTTCACGATGCCCATCACCCGGTCGACACGGTCGCCTGCGAGCGACTGGGTCAGCGGGCGGATCACCGGGATCGCGCCGGCAACGGCGGCTTCGAAGTACAGGTCGGCGTTGTGCGACTCCGCTGCCTCGGCCAGTTCACCGGTGTAGGCGGCGAGGAGTGCCTTGTTCGCTGTGACCACCGACTTGCCGGCGTCGAGCGCGGCCCGCACCAGGGTGCGGGGCAGTTCGATACCCCCGATGAGCTCTACGACGAGGTCGACGTCGTCGCGCCGGACGAGCGCTTCCGCGTCGGTCGTCAGGAGCTCCGCGGGAATCCCGCGATCCGACGATGCGTCGCGCACCGCGACGCCCCGCAGTTCGAGGGGCGCACCGATGCGTTCCTGCAGGTCGAGTGCGTCTTCCCGGATGATGTTGACGACCTCGGCACCCACGGTGCCGTGGCCGAGAACCGCGACACCGAGGGGTCGCTGCCCGGATGCACCTTCCACCGTTGTGCTGGTCACTCCGTAACCTCCAAGCTCAGCAGATCTTCGATCGTTTCCCTGCGCAGCAGGATGCGCGAGACGCCGTCCTTGACCACCACGACGGCGGGGCGGGTCAGCATGTTGTACCTGCTGGACATCGAGTAGCAGTATGCACCGGTCGCCGCGACGGCCAGCAAATCTCCCGCGCGACGTCGGCGGGCATCCAGCGTCTCGAATGATGATGTCACCGCTCTCGCAGTGCTTGCCGACCACCCGTGCGACGACGGGTTCGGCGTCGCTCACCCGCGATACGAGGCGCGATTCGTATTCCGCCTGATACAGCGAGGTGCGGATGTTGTCGCTCATCCCGCCGTCGACGCTGATGTAGCGCCGGCTCTGGCCGCACCGACGGCCACGTCCTTGATGGTGCCGACCTCGTAGAGGGTGACGGTGCCCGGGCCCGCGATGGCGCGTCCGGGTTCGACGGCGAGGGTCGGTGTGGGCAGCCCGACCAGAGCGGACTCGGTGCGCACGATGTCGTTCAGCTTCGCTGCGAGATCGGTGACAGGCGGCGGGTCGTCGCTCGGCACGTACGAGATTCCGAGGCCACCACCGAGGTCGACGATGTGCAGCTGCGAGGTCTTGTCGACTCCGAATTCGGCGACGATGTCGCGCAGCAGCCCGATGACGCGGTGGGCGGCCAGTTCGAATCCGTCGACGTCGAATATCTGCGAACCGATGTGGCTGTGCAGCCCGACGAGGCGTAGGTTGTCGGCCGCGAACACTCGACGCACCGCGTCCATCGCGTGGCCGCCGGCCAGCGAGAGACCGAACTTCTGATCCTCGTGGGCGGTGGAGATGAACTCGTGGGTATGTGCTTCGACACCGACGGTGACGCGGATGAGCACATCCTGAACTGCGTCCAGTTCACCGGCGATGGCGTCGAGGCGGTCGATCTCGGCGAGCGAGTCCAGCACGATGTGTCCGACGCCGACCTCGACGGCGGTCCGCAGTTCGGCCACCGACTTGTTGTTGCCGTGCAGCGCGATCTTCTGCGCCGGGAATCCGGCGTGCAGCGCGACGGCGAGTTCGCCACCGGATGCGACATCGAGGCACAGTCCCTCTTGGTGCACCCATCGGGCGATCTCGGTGCACAGGAACGCCTTGGACGCGTAGTGGACGCGCGCCTCGGGGCCGAATGCTTCCGCGATCTCGCGGCACCGCGACCGGAAATCGTCCTCGTCGACGACGAACAGCGGTGTGCCGTAGGTTTCGGCGAGTTCGGTGACGGAGACACCGGCGATGCGGGTGACGCCGTCGTCACCGCGGGTGGTGTTGCGTGGCCACACATGCCGGTGGAGCTCGTTCAGTTCGGAGGCGTTCTCGGGTCGTTGCGGGAGGCCGGGTGCGTGCGGAATCTCGGCGTGACGCGGCCCCGCGGGATGCGCGTTCACATCCGCTCCGGTGCGCTGACGCCGAGGAGGCCGAGTCCGTTGGCGAGAACCTGCCGTGCGGCGGCGCACAGGGCCAGGCGCGCGGTATGCAGGTCGCCCGGCTCTTCATCGCCCAGCGGCAGGATGCGGCACGCGTCGTAGAACCGGTGATAGTACCGGCGAGCTCTTCGAGGTAGCGCGCCACGCGATGCGGCTCGCGCAGTTCCGCGGCCTTCGCGACGACCCGCGGGTATTCACCGATCGTGCGGATCAGGTCGCCTTCGCGATCGTGGGTGAGCAGCGCGAGGTCGGCGCCCTCCCCGCTGAGCCCGAGGTCGGCGGCGTTCCGCGCAATCGACGACAGCCTCGCGTGCGCGTATTGCACGTAGTAGACGGGGTTCTCGCTCGAGGCGGACGCCCACAATGCCAGATCGATGTCGATGCTCTGGTCCACGGACGAGCGCACCAGCGAGTACCGGGCTGCGTCGACGCCGATGGCCTCGACCAGGTCGTCGAGCGTGATGACTGTGCCGGCACGCTTGCTCATCTTCACGGCCTGGCCGTCGCGCACGAGGTTGACCATCTGGCCGATCATGACCTCGACGGTGTCGGGATCGTCACCGAAGGCCGCCGCTGCGGCCTTCAACCGGGCGATGTAACCGTGGTGGTCGGCGCCGAGCATGTAGATGCACAGGTCGAAGCCGCGTGAACGCTTGTTCTGGAAGTAGGCGATGTCGCCGGCAATGTATGCGGCGTTGCCGTCCGACTTGATGACGACGCGGTCCTTGTCGTCGCCGTAGTCGGTGCTCTTGAGCCACCATGCGCCGTCGTCGAAGTACAGGTTGCCGGAGCTCTTGAGCGTCTCGACGGACTTGTCGACGCGCCGGATTCGAACAGCGAGTTCTCGTGGAAGTACACGTCGAAGTCGACGCCGAACTCGTGCAGGGTCCGCTTGATGTGCTCGAACATCAGGTCGACACCGAGGGAACGGAACACTTCGTTGCGGTCGTCCTCGGGGAGGTCGAGGACGTCGGGTCGTTGCTCGAGCACCGACTTCGCGATGTCGACGATGTAGCGCCCGAGTAGCCGTCCTCGGGTGCGGGCTGTCCGAGCGCCGACGCGATCAGCGACCGGGTGAACCGATCGATCTGGCCACCGTGGTCGTTGAAGTAGTACTCGCGGGTGACGACGCCGCCCTGCGCAGTGAGGATCCGACCGAGCGCATCACCGACCGCCGCCCACCGGGTGCCACCGAGGTGGATGGGGCCGGTCGGGTTCGCGGAGACGAATTCGAGGTTGATCTTCCGGCCCGCGAGGGTGTCGGCGTTACCGTACGCGTCGCGTTCGTCGAGCACATCGGCGACGATCGCGCCCTGTGCGTCGGCGGCGAGCCTGATGTTGAGGAAGCCGGGGCCGGCGACGTCGGCGGAGTCGATGCCGTCGCGGCGGTGAGCGCTTCGGCGAGCCAGGTCGCGAGATCGCGAGGATTCACGCCGACCTTCTTGGCAACCTGCATCGCGACATTGGTTGCGTAGTCGCCGTGCTCGGGGTTGCGGGGTCGCTCGACGGTGAGGGTTGCGGGCAGTACTGACGCGTCGAGGTCACGGTCGGCGAGCACTCTCGCAGCGGTTCCGTGGAGCAATTCGGCAAGATCGGCAGGAGTCACAGGTGTTCATCCTATTGCTGGGGGTGAAGGCGTGGACGCTCCCCCGCTCCCGACGCCCGTAGAGTTGACGATGTGTGCGTACCCGATGGTGCGCACGTTCGCCTGTCCATCCGTAGAAAGAGCACCCAGCGATGCCCAGCGGTCCGAGCAACGGCAGTTCCGGTAAGAAGAACACCGGCGCCAAATCGTCGAAGGCCATCCAGGCCGCCAAGAAGAACAGCGGCGGGGCCAAGGGCCTCCCGAAGCAGCGTCAGATTCCGTGGGTGACGATCGGTGGCATCATCGCCGTCGTCGCGCTGGTCGCGGTGATCGCGGTCAGCATCATTCCGCGGTACCAGAACCAGCAGGAACTGTCGGCGTGGGCACCGACGGAAGAGAATCAGGATCCGTCGACCGCTATCGACGGTGTCGTGAAAGTCGAGTACCCGGCGGGCCAGCACGTCGCCCCGACCCAGCGGGTCGCCTACGACCAGAGTCCGCCGTTCGGCGGACCTCACGACGCGATCTGGGCCACGTGCACAGGAACCGTGTACGACCAGCCCGTGCGGACCGAGAACATGGTCCACTCCCTCGAGCACGGCGCCGTGTGGATCGCCTACAACCCCGACCTGGTCGACGACGCAACGGTTTCGGCTCTCGAAGCGAAGGTCGACGGTCGCACGTACATGTCGATGTCGCCGTACCCCGGGCTCGACGCACCGATCTCGTTGCAGTCGTGGGGTCATCAGCTCAAGGTCGACAGTGTCGATGACGAGCGGATCGACCACTTCATCGAAGCGTTGCGCCTGAACCGGTACGCCTACCCCGAGGTCGGTGCGAGCTGCTCGACGCTGCCGTCGTCCTTCGATCCGGCGAACCCGCCTCCGTTCGACGCGTCCGCGCCCGGCCCCGACGCGGTGCCGATGGACGGCGGCGCCGTCGACGGCACCGAGCAGGTTCCCGCTGACATGCAGGCCCCGGCCGGGAACTGACGATGAGCGCCTCGGACGATCTGTCGCGCGACTCGGCCGATCCCACACCCGGGATCGGAAACCGCCGGACGCTGCTGGTGCTCGCCGCTGTCGCCGTGCTGGCGGTCGGCTTCCTTCTCGGATTCCTGGCCCGGATCCCCCTGGAGGACTCGAGGCCGGCGGATCCGACGGCCGGTTCGGTCGATGTCGGTTTCTGCCAGGACATGACCGTGCATCACAACCAGGCGATCGAGATGGCGGCGATCGCGGTGACGAGCTCGCAGGACCAGTACGTGCGCAACCTCGCCTACGACATCCTCACGACCCAGCAGAATCAGGTCGGCAGATGGAGGGCTGGCTCACGATGTGGGGGCAGCCTCCGCTGCGTCGGGCCCGTACATGGCATGGATGAGCGACCACGGTGGTCATTCGCACGGGGCCACCTCCGACGAGCACGACGACTCCGAGAACATGACGGGGTCCGCGGGGATGACGATGATGCCGGGGATGGCCTCGTCCGAGGATCTCGCGAACCTGCGTGCGGCGACCGGTGTCGAGCAGGACGTGCTGTTCCTGCAGCTGATGCTGCGCCACCACGAGGGCGGACTGCCGATGATGGAATACGGCGCGCAGTACGCGAGTGAATCCGTCGTGCGGGGCCTCGCCCAGAAGATGGTCGACACGCAGACAAGCGAGTCGCAGCTGATGACGTCGATGCTCGCCGAGCGCGGCGCCGAGCCGCTCCCGATGAACTGACAACAGGTCCGAGCGAACTCGTCCGGACCCGTAAACCGGCTCTGACCAGCCGATGTGGTGTTGCGCCGACAATGCGCTAGGCTGGCTCCCGCACCGCTGGTCACCCGGCGGGCCCGGATTGCCCTCGTAGCTCAGGGGATAGAGCGTTGCCTCCGGAGCAAGAAGTCGCAGGTTCGAATCCTGCCGAGGGCACCACTCACCC
>BBEG01000214.1 GCA_001312645.1 Rhodococcus sp. JCM 9791 | reverse complement strand
CGGCGGAGCCGGTGTCTCACCGGGCACGGGTGCACCTGGTGTGGGCTCACCGGGCGCAGGTGCGGGCGTCGGGGCCGGCTCGGGCTCCTCGACCTTGCACACCGGGAGCAGGTCCTGTTCGGCGAGACGCGCCATCTGCACGCTCGCGTCGTCGAGCGACCCGGACGGAAGCCCGGCGCGAACCTGTTCGCGCGCGGCGGGCTGAAGGTCGTCGACCATCATCACCCGGCACTGGGCGTTGCCCGGGTCGACGAGGGTCAGGTCACCTTCGTCGGTCACACACGCGATGCGCGCCGGTCCTGCAGCGAGTACCCGAACACGTTGCCCGGAAGTCCGCGTAGCACGGTGACACGGGCATCGTCGGCGCTGACGTAGTAGTTGTTCTGGATCATCTGCCGACCGAAGAAGCCGCCGACGGCGATCAGGCCGAGCACCACGAGCGCGATGAGCGGAGCCCACCAGCGGCTACGACGCTTCTTCGGCTCCTCGGGAGCTTTGTTGATGACGCGCTTGGGCGTTGCGCGCGGCGGCCGCATTGCGGCGGCGCGACCGGCCGCAGTGTTCGGTCGGGGAGCGTCGTCCTCGTCCTCACCCGACGCTGCTCCAGCGACGATGGGGTTGCTCTGCCCGTAGTCGAGGTCGATGACGTCGGCGACGACCACGGTGATGTTGTCGGGACCGCCGCTGCGCAACGCAAGCTCGATGAGCCGGTCGGCGCACTCGTCGTGGCTGCCCTCGCCCAGGGTGTTGGCGATCGTCTCGTCGCTCACGACGTCGGACAGACCGTCGGAACAGATCAGGTAGCGGTCCCCGGCGCGTGCCTCGCGCACCGTCAGCGTCGGCTCCACCTCGGCGCCGGTGAGCGCCCGCATGATCAGCGAACGCTGCGGATGCGTGTGCGCCTGTTCCGCGGTGATGCGGCCCTCGTCGACGAGCGACTGCACGAACGTGTCGTCGCGGGTGATCTGGGTGAGTTGGTCGTCGCGCAGCAGGTAGGCGCGGGAGTCGCCGATATGGGCCAGGCCCAGTTTGCTTCCGGCGAAGAGGATGGCGGTGAGTGTGGTGCCCATGCCGTCGAGTTCGGGTTCTTCCTCGACCTGATCGGCGATCGCTGCGTTGCCTTCTCGCACTGCGTCGTCGAGCTTGCCGAGGAGGTCTCCACCCGGCTCGTCGTCGTCCAGATGCGCGAGCGCGGCGATCATCAGTTGCGAGGCAACTTCACCGGCGGCGTGGCCACCCATTCCGTCGGCCAGCGCAAGCAGGCGCGCGCCGGCGTAGACGGAGTCTTCGTTGTTGGAGCGAACGAGGCCGCGGTCACTTCGGGCGGCGTAGCGCAGTACAAGTGTCACGGGCGGAGCTCGATCACAGTCTTACCCACGCGCACAGGAGTGCCCAGGGGTACGCGGACAGCGGTGGTGACTTTCGCTCGGTCCAAGTACGTTCCATTCGTCGAGCCGAGGTCTTCGACGTACCAGTCGGAGCCGCGCGGAGAGAGCCGCGCATGACGAGTGGACGCGTAGTCATCGGTGAGTACGAGTGTCGAATCGTCGGCCCGACCGATCATCACCGGTTGCGTGCTGAGCGTGATCCGGGTGCCTGCGAGTGCGCCCTGCGTCACAACCAGATACTTGGCGGTCTTGTTGCGGCCGAGTGATGGCAATACCGACTGTTTGGGGGAGTAACGAGGTAGCGGTCGCGCAGATCCGGCATAGATATCCGAACGCAATGCACGCAGCACCGCCCACACGAACAGCCACAGCAGCAGAAGGAAACCTGCCCGGCTCAGCTGCAGAATCAGCCCCTGCACGGCATGTCCTCCTTCGGCATGTGCGACCGGTGCGCGGTCGTCCGGTTCGGTGCGGTCACTCACAATACGGACATCGACCGACTCCATGCAGAGTCAGATCCGCAGCTCGCGCTTCGGACGAGTTCTGCGGATCCGGTGAGCCGGTTTTCCCGCTGGTCAGAGGATGCGAACCAGGATTTCCGAGTGGCCTGCACGGATCACATCGCCGTCGGCGAGCTGCCAGTCCTGCACTGAAGCACTGTTCACCGTAGTGCCGTTGGTCGACCCGAGATCGGAGAGCATCGCGACCTGTCCGTCCCAGCGGATGTCGATGTGGCGGCGGGACACACCCGTGTCGGGGAGGCGGAACTGAGCGTCCTGCCCGCGACCGATGATGTTGCTGCCCTCGCGGAGCTGGTAGTAGCGCCCGCTGCCGTCCTCGAGTTGCAGGGTGGCCGTCAGAACGCGGCCGGCAGCGGCCGGGGGCTGCTGGTAGCCGCCACCTGCGTATGCCTGCTGTTGGTAGCCCGGGTCGGCTTGCTGGTAGCCGGGGTCTGCGTAGCCTGATCTGCGTAGCCCTGCTGGCCGTATGCCTGCTGTTGGTAGCCCGGGTCGGCCTGCTGGTAGCCGGGGTCTGCGTAGCCCTGGTCGTAGCCCGCACCTGCTGCGTACCCTGCTGCTGGTAGCCGGGGTCGGCCTGCTGGTAGCCCGGGTCGGCTTGCTGGTAGCCGGGGTCTGCGTAGCCCTGCTGGCCGTAGTCCTGGCTGTAGGCCTGCTGTCCGTAGGCCTGATCGGCCTGCTGGCCGTACGCCTGGTCCTGGCCGTAGGCTGATCCTGCGGATAGCCGCCCTGGTCCTGCTGGTAGCCCTGTGCGCCGTAACCCTGCTGGTCGTACCCCGCTGCTGGTAGCTCTGCTGGTCATAGGCCTGCTGGTCGTAACCCTGAGCGCCGTAGGCCTGCTGGTCGTAACCGCCTGATCGTCGTACCCGCCGCCCTGGGGAGCGTAACCACCGTTGTAGCCCTGTGCGTAGCGCTGATCCTGGCCGCCGTGCGCGTGACCGTTTCGTGCGTACTGTGCTTCCGCCTCGGCGGGGTCACGGCTTGGTTCGTAGCCGGGGTTCTGCGTCATGGAGCCAACTCCTGGTTCGGGGGTCACTGTTGGACGGTTCTGCGGGGTCCGCTGTGACGGGGCGTGCGTCTGCGGACGCCCTGCCTCGGGGTCGACCGAGCCGTGTGTGCGGAACTGCCCGGTGTGCAGTGCCGAAGAAGACTCGAATACAACCTGGATCTCACCGTATGTCTGCCATCTGTTCGCGAATGAAGTCCTCAAGGTGACGCGCGAACGCTTCACAGTCAAGTCCCGATCCGCCGCCAAGGCTCGTGATCGGAGTCGCTGATGGTGATGACGTACTTGTTCGGGGCCAACATATGGCCACGATCAAGCTGCTGGACGCCGTCGGTTGCCTCCTGCTGGAGTGCAGCTTCGACTTCTTGGGGGACGACACCGCCACCGAAGACGCGGGCGAACGCGTCGCCGATCGCAGCCTGGAGCTTTCGCTCGAAGCGTTGGGCGATACCCATGACGACCCCCTTTCCGGTCACAGCGTGTCGTGGGTGCAGATCTCGCTACTGCATGGTATCTACTTTTGCTCGGATTCGACCGGGCGGATTACTCCGCGTGTTCAACCTGACATGTTGCATGCCTCGATCCACCCACAAAAATGGCCCTGACCTGGTGAATCGGTGTTTTGGTATGCCCTGTGTTACTGTTTTCTGCGTTGCTCGGGCGAGTGGCGGAATGGCAGACGCGCTGGCTTCAGGTGCCAGTGTCCTTCGGGACGTGGGGGTTCAAGTCCCCCTTCGCCCACAGAATGCAATTCGATGAATTGCAGCAGGCGAGGTCACGAACTCGAAAGAGTACGTGACCTCCTTTTGTATGCCGACCGTCGTATCTATGGACAAGCGCACGCTCCAGACAGATGCAACACGTCACGGGTGCTGTATCTGTCTGGAAGCAGCGGAAGTCTGCCTGCCATCACATTGCTTCAGGCCAGTGCAGGAACAGTT
Organism: Rhodococcus sp. JCM 9791; assembly: GCA_001312645.1. Lineage (GTDB taxonomy): Bacteria > Actinomycetota > Actinomycetes > Mycobacteriales > Mycobacteriaceae > Rhodococcus. Next base: position 5,424 of record BBEG01000214.1, on the reverse strand, counting down.
TCTCGAGTTCCGCTTCGGTCATAGGTTCGCCCGACTCGGTCGAGTCGCCGGAGAGGCATTCACGCAAGCCGGTCGCCACAATTTTGAAGCCGGCGCGGTCGAGTGCTCGTGAGACAGCGGCGAGTTGAGTGACGACCTCTTTGCAGTCCCGTCCGTCCTCGATCATCGTGATCACACCCGCCAATTGACCCTGGGCGCGCTTGAGCCTGTTGAGTACGGTCTTGATGGCTTCGTCGTCTCCGACCATGGTGATGCCTTTCTCGATGGTTGCGTCCACAGTACCCCCGGGGTATGTGGGTGCGGTCGTGGTGGCGGCGAGGTGTTGTCTCCGACCCGATTGATTTCAACGGACAGCATGTCCAATGGGACGTTTCGAGGTATACCCCCAGGGGTACTTGCATACCCCTGGGGTATATGCCACCCTTGTCCAGGAGGCAGGGGGCCCTGCTGGTCAAGCCTGAAGGAGGAACGCATGATTCTCGAGCGGTACTACATCGAGTGCCTGTCGCACGCGTCGTACCTGATCGGCGACGAGTCCACCGGAAGGGCGATCGTGGTCGACCCACGCCGAGACATCGACGAATACCTTTCCGATGCAAAGAAATACGGACTTACGATAGTTGGTGTGATCAACACCCACTTCCACGCTGACTTCGTCTCCGGGCATCTCGAACTGGTGGATGCGACGGGTTCGTGGATCGGATTCGGAGAGGTCGCAGAGACCGACTACCCGATCCGTCGTTTGGTGGACGGCGAGCGCATCTCGCTCGGCACCGTCGAACTCGAGATCCTCGCTACACCGGGACACACCTGGGAGTCGATCTCGGTTCTCGTGCGTGAGAATCCCACCGCGACCCCGACTGCCGTCCTGACCGGTGACTCACTGTTCATCGGTGACGTGGGGCGCCCCGATCTGGTCAACATCGGAGATTCGTCGACCGAAGACCTGGCCAAGGCCATGTACAACACGGTGCACGAGAAGCTGCTGACGCTCCCCGATGAGATTGTCGTCATGCCTGCACACGGTGCCGGTTCCTCGTGCGGAAAGAACCTCTCGACCGAGCTCACCTCGACTATCGGCGAGCAGCGTGCCACCAACCCCTCGGTGCAGCCGATGAGCGAAGATGATTTCGTTGCACTGGTCACCGAAGGTCAGCCTGCCGCCCCGTCCTACTTCGCGGTAGACGCCGCGATGAACAAGCGGGTGCACCCCCTGCTTCCTCACGATCGCACCATCAGCGAGCTGAGCCTGACGGAGGCGCGTGTCGAACTCGAGTCCGGCACCAGGGTTCTCGATGCCCGCAGCGTCGACGACTTCGCCGCCGGACACCTGCGGGGATCGGTCAACGTCGTTTCGACGGACGCTTCGCCGAAACCGGAGGCATGGTCGCCGACGTGGGGGCGAGGATCGTGCTGGTTACCTACCCGGGGAAGGCCAGGACGCCGCAATGCGCCTCGCCCGGATCGCTCCGACAACGCGATCGGTTATCTCGCCGTCGACCATGGCGGTGTGTTCCCGGTGGCACTGGAGGACCTGGTTCGATCCGCCCCGAGGGTGACCGTCGAGGAGCTCGACGAGCTCCGCGCCGAGGATGCTGTCACAGTCCTCGACATCCGCAACCCCGGCGAGCACGAGGCGGGGTGGATCCCCGGATCGTGCTCGATTCCGTTGGCACAGATCCGCGCTCGCATCCGTGAGGTGACCACCGACAAGCCGATCGTCGTGCACTGTGCCGGTGGATGGCGCTCGAGTGTTGCGGCATCGTTGTTGCGTGCCGAGGGCATCGAGAACGTGACGGATCTCGTCGGCGGATACGACGCCTGGGCCGCCGCGCGAATCCCGGCTTGATCACCACACCGGTCACCGACACCCCGACGATTCACCACCAGAGGAGAAACTCACAGTGTGCTATCCCGTTACCTGCCCGAACTGTGGAAAGACCGGCTGGGACGGATGCGGACAACACGTCGACGTAGTCATGCGTTCCGTGCCCGTTGCGACCGTTGCACGTGCAGCACCGAAAGTACTCGGAGCGCAGAGCGTCCCCGGACGTGGCGACGGATCCTCCGCCGTTGATCCGGTCATCCATGGATGAGGTCGGGGCGAGACCAGGAACGGCCGGAGCGACTGCTTCCTCCCGCGCGCTCCGCGAGATTCAGCCCCGCGATGAGTACCACCGCTATCGTCGTGGCTCATCGAGGTCATGTGTTCATTGTTCGGCGCCGTCGACGAAGTGTCCTAGTGGCTCTGACTCGAGTCCGCGTCGATAATCCCGTGCTCTGGACCGTTGCCGATGGTTGCATGATCATGGCATGAATCACCGATCCATCGACGTGGTTGTGCGAGCGCAGCATGTGCTGCGCCGGCTACTCGAATGAAGGGACACGGACTGTGGTGAACGACGCGGATCTCGAGCGCCTGCATCGGTGCATCGAACTCGCTGAGGAGGCGCTGCTCGCAGGCGACGAGCCATTCGGATCGGTACTCGTCGATGCAGACGACCGAGTCCTCGCGGAGGATCGCAACCGTATCGCGGACGGTGACCACACTCGTCATCCCGAATTCGCCCTGGCCAGGTGGGCGGCTGAGAACATGACGCCCGACAGCCGCGCGGGCGCAACGGTCTACACCTCGGGAGAGCACTGCCCCATGTGTGCAGCTGCGCACGGCTGGGTCGGCCTCGGAAGAATCGTTTATGCCGCCTCCTCACAGCAGCTCAGCGGATGGCTCGAGGAAATGGGCGTGCCGCCGGCACCGGTGCGGCCCCTTCCCATCGAGGTGGTTGCTCCGGACATCATCGTGGAAGGTCCGGCACCTGAACTCGAGGACGCGATCCGTCGGTTGCATCGCAGATGCCATCTCGGTGAGTGACCTCGTTTCGGCTGCGCGGGGGACCATGGGTCAGGGGGCGACGGGATAGTGGCTGGTGATCGCCACCCGATTCCACGCGTTCATCACAATCGCAAGCCAGCTCACCGCTGACGCTTGTTCCGCGGTGAGGGATCCGTCGTCCCACGCATCGGATTCAGGAACCGGTAGTCGAGTGACCTGCTCGGCAAGGGCGAGCGCGGCCTGCTCCTGAGCGGTGAAGTACTGCGACTCCCACCACGCCGCGACCACGGCCAGCCGATCGGTCGTCTCACCCTTGGAGAGTGCGTCGCGCGTGTGCATCCGCAAGCAGAATGCGCACCCGTTGATCTGCGATATCCGGATCTTCACCAGTTCGGCGAGGAGCGGGTCCAGACCCGCCTCCTTCACCGCCGTCTCGGCCTGCTCGTTCAGGCTTGCCAATTGCTTGTACGCAGCGGGGTGCTGCTTGCTGAGATTCACATCGCTCATCTGTCGTCCTCGAGTTGGTACTACGCCGCGAATGCGGCCCGGACCTGGTGGCAACGGTAGCGAAATCGTCTGTGCGCCGCGGGGCATCAGGCGTCGGAGATTCACTCGAGGTGCGTGAAAGGGTTCCCGGAGGCGAGGTGAAAGTGGAGGATGGCGGGTGCCTCGTCTTCCGAACGGTGGCATCCGAAGGATTGGAAGGTGACTATGTCGATCGTCGTCGTGGCGGGCAATCCGAAGCCCGGCTCCCGAACTCTCGATGCCGGAACTCGGCTCGCGACCGCGCTGACCGGGCGGGAACCCGACCACGTGATCGATGTGATCAGCCTCGGCGCAGGTCTCCTCGGGTGGGGTGACGAGGCCGTCGCCGCCGCGGTGTCGACCGTCGCCGAGGCCGACCTGGTGGTGTTCGCCAGCCCGACGTTCAAAGCCACATACACCGGCGTACTGAAACTGTTCCTCGATCAATTCGCCACCGGCGACGGACTGCGCAACGTGGTCGCGGTGCCACTCATGCTGGGTGCCGGTCCGGCGCATGCACTGGCGCCCGACCTGCTGCTCAAGCCGGTATTGGTGGAACTGGGCGCAACGACGCCGGCGCCGGGCCTGTACCTCCTCGACTCGACCTACACGACGGACACCGCCATCGCCGATTACACCGAACGCTGGTCGCCGGTGTTGGCTGCAGCAACCAGGACGGAGGCAGCATGAGCGCGCTCGACGGCACGGCACTGCGTGAGGCATTCGCCCACGTCCCATCGGGTGTGGTTGCGATCTGCGCTGACGTCGACGGCGAACGCGTCGGGATGGCGGCGAGCACGTTCGTGCCGGTGTCGCTCGACCCGCCGCTCGTCTCGTTCTGCGTGCAGCACACCTCGACCACTTGGCCGCGTTTGTCCGTTCTTCCACACCTGGGGATAAGTGTGTTGAGCGATGTGCACGACGGTGCCGCCAGGGTCCTCGCCTCGAAGAACGGCGACCGGTTCGCCGGTATCGACACCGAGACCCGCAATGGGGGAGCACTGTTCGTTTCGGGGACGAGTGTGCGGATGGATGTGACGGTCGAGCAGGAAGTTCCGGCGGGTGACCATTCGATCGTGGTGCTCCGAATCAAGGAACTGCTCACCGACTGCGATGTCGAACCGATCGTGTTCCACCGCAGTTCGTTCCGTCGCCTGATCGCGTCCTGACTTGTCAGGACGGCGCTCCGTAGAGGGTGGCGATCGCAGCGGCACGGTCATGGAAGGACGAGCGCAACCACTGCGTTCCTGCCAGGCTCGGTCCAGATCGACCCGAGTCGGTCGCGTCACGGTGGCTTCCGCGCTGTTGGACGTACGCACGGTCGAATCGAAATGGAGCTGATGTGGCAATGGAACGTATTGCGGTGAACCCGGTGAAGTGGTCGATGGAGATGGGTTTCAATCAGGGAGAGATCGTCTCCGGACAGACTCGGACGCTGTACTGCTCAGGGCAGACGGCGACGAACGGCGACGGTGAGCCTCAGCATGACGGCGACATGGCGGCTCAGTTGACGCTGAGTCTCGACAACCTGGAGGCCGTGCTCGGCGAGGGTGGTATGTCCCTTGCGAACCTCGTCCGGCTCAACGTCTACACCACCGACATCGACCTGCTTTTCCCCCACTACGGCCTACTGACTCGCGGCTGGACGTCGCCGGGGTGGCACCTACCAGCACGTTGCTCGGAGTGGCACGGCTGGCGATCCCCAGTCTGATGGTCGAGTTGGAGGGGACCGCGGTCGGGTGACGGGTGGGTAGCGGCAGGAGTCAGCGGGATGCTCGGAGCGAGGCGTCCAGGACGGTCAAGAGGTGCGCGGCGCGGCTCCTGCCTGCCGGCGCGGCGGGATACCGGCACAGCACGTCGATCAACACCGGAGTGGCTCGTGTGCGCGCCCGCTCGATCATCTCGTCCCCGACGGCAGGGTCGTCGCCGGCTTCGATCTCGGCGATACGCGCTACGTTGACTGCCGCACGAAGGATGTGCCCGACCTGGTGGGCCTTCGCGATCGGGTGCAGATAGCAGCGACGCGGCGTCGCCGGCGGCTTGTGCCGCCAGACGGGTGACCTCGG
>BBEG01000213.1 GCA_001312645.1 Rhodococcus sp. JCM 9791 | reverse complement strand
GGACGAGCGCGGCCTCCCGGCCGATGCCGCTGCCACCCCCGGTGACGAGTGCGACCTTGCCGGTGACGAGGAAAGCGTCGGTGATCGTAGATGTGGTGATCGATGACATGGAGTTCTCAATCCTGCGTGGCATTGGAGAAAGCGACATTCCTGCCGATGTGTTCTTCCTTCATGCCCCAGGGGCTCAGGGCCAGCGCTCCACCGTCGACGACCAGGGTCTGGCCCGTGATCTTTGCGGAGAGGCGCGACGCGAGGAACAGCACTGCGTCGGCGATGTCGCGGCCGCGCGGTGGTGCGAGGGCGTTGACGACATCCTCCCCGAAGGACCTCCGGGAGATCCCAGTTGCCGCCGCCGACATTGCCGGGCGCCACCGAGTTGACCCGCACACCGTCCTTGCCGTACTCGTCGGCGAAGGTCTTCACGAGGGACATGACGCCGGCCTTCGCGGCACCGTACGCCGCATGGAATCGTGACGAGCCGATACCGTCCACCGAGGTGAGCGCCATTAGCGAGCCGCCCTGCTCATTGGCCGCGAGGTACGGGACGGCCGCCTTGAAGACGTAGAACACCTGTGTGAGGTTGACGAGAAGCTGCGCGTTCCAGTCGTCGTCGGAGAACTCTGCGGCCTTGCTCCACATGGCCTGGCCGACGATGTCGACGCAGACATCGAGGCCGCCCATGCGGGATGCAGCCTCGTCGACTGCGCGACGGGCCTGATCGGACTCGAGCACGTCGGCGACGATCGCGAACGCTTGCCGCCCTCGTCGGTGATCTCACGGACGATCTGGTCGGCCCGCTCGGCGTTCTTGTCGACGCAGGCAACGGTGGCGCCGGCGCGTGCCAGTTGCAGTGCGGAGCCGCGTCCATGTCCGGCGCGTGACGGCACGAATCCTGCGCCGATGACGATCGCGCGGCGCCGTCGAGTCCTAGATCGATCATGTGTGGTCAGCTCTCTTCTGAGTGGACGGTCGGAGTCAGGACGCAGTGACGAACGCGGCGCGTTCGTCGGACCCGCGGTCGGGAGAACCGGCACGGGTGAGAATGAAGTCGTCGCGCTTGAAGGTCAGGAAACGTGTTCCGAGATCGAGACCCGGCAGGGGAGTGCTCGTGCTCAGGCGGCCGTGCTCGTTGACGTAGTAGTTCTTCTCCGGATTTGCGGCGGGGTCGAGCCAGATCATCTTGCTCGCCGTGTCGTCGACCGCATTGTTGTATTCCCAGAACGCTGCTTCCGTGACCTCTGCGCAGCCGTACCCGCCCTCGATGACGGCAACCATGACTCGTGCGATGTAGCCGACCCACGACTCCATCCAGCAGGAAGCCCGCCGACCCCGATTCCACCGCCCGTGGCCGGCTGCGCGTTCGGACCGTAGAGCACGAACAGATTCGGGAACTCCGGAATCGCGAGGCCCTGGAAGCGCGCGGGCCTCCTTCCATGTTCCAGCGATCCTCGATGTGCACGCCGTCGCGGCCGCGGAAGTCTATGGGCCAGAGCCACTTTGTCACCTCGAAGCCCACTGCGGTGAGGACGATGTCGATATCTCGCTCGGTGCCGTCGGCGGTGACGATACCGGTGTCGGTGAACCTCGTGATCCCATCCGTCACCAGCTCCACGTTGTCGCGGGTGAGCGATCGGTACCACTTGTTGTCGACCACCGGACGCCGCGCGGCAGGGGTGTAGTTGGGGATGAGTCGCTCGACGAGGTCGGCTCGATTGTCGACCTGACTGCGGATGTACTGGGACAGGTTCTCTCGTAGCTTGTCGTTGCTCTCGCTGAAGTAGCCTCCGGCAGCGCGCCATTCAGGATCGGGCGTGATGGTGCCACGGGGGTCGGCCGGCTTGAGTGCGGTGGTACGAGCCCAGTTCCAATAGTGCGGAATGTTGTCGAGCACCCATCGCATTTCCTCTGTTACCGGCTCACCGTAGCCTTCGCGCGGCGCGATCCACTGTGGGGTCCGCTGGAACACGTAGACCTGGTCGGCGTCTTCGGCGATCCGGGCCAGCAACTGGACACCGGTGGAGCCGTTGCCGATGATGGCCGCGGTCTTACCTTTCACGGTGTGCCGCTCGGTCCACCCCGTCGTGTGGAGCACTTCGCCTGTGAAGCTGTCGATCCCTTCTGTGTCCAACTTCTTCGGGGTCGAGAAGAGTCCGGTCGCGGTGACGGCGAAGTTGCAGGTCACGGTCTCGGTCGCTCCGGACGCGTCAGCAACGCGTAGCGACCACAAGGACGAGTGCTCATCGAACTCGGCCGCCTGCACCTCGTGCTCGAACCGGATGTGGTCGTATACGCCGTACTTCTTCGCGACCGTCTCGATGTAGTGGCGCACCTCGGGTTGGCGCGCGAACTGCTCGGACCAGGGGTAGTTCTTCATGAAGCTGTATTCGTACGTGGTGCTGGCCGTATCGACGCGCGCGTCCGGGTAGGTGTTGATGGCCCAGGTTCCCCCGACATCCGCACGTCGTTCGTAGATCACATACGAGATTCCGAGTTGCTCGAGCTGTACACCCATCGCGACGCCGCAGAGCCCTGCCCCGATGATGACGACGCGGAAATCGTCCGCGCGGCGGGGACGTTCACGGGACCACTGCGAGAAAACCGGAAACTCCTCCAGGGCAGGCATCGTCCGTGCGACGACGAACTCCTCGTCTGTGAGTTCTTGGCCGAGCGCGATCTCCATCATCGTGCGTACTCGGTTCTCGTCCAGGCTCCGGGGGATATACGTGGCAGCTTCCGTTGCCACGAATTCCTCGGCTTTTCGGAGGAGCTCTTCGTGGGATTCCTCGGCGATCGTCATCTCGAACGCGGCGCCGCTGCGGATCGGGACGAGTTCGAGTTTCATCGCCGCGAGGGCGGGGTCTCCGGTGGCATGGAGCAACGCCAACCGCAGGGCGTGGAGATTCGAACTGGCCAGAGCGCGCCGAATGAACGACTTTTGTGCCATCTGAGTCTCTTTTCAGTATTTCGAAAACTGTTTCAGGACTTGGTGGATTACGCTAGCGTCAGCTGTTACCGGCGTCAACGATCTTCAAGAAAAGGATGTGGATGGCTCTCTCGGCGCGGCGCGCACTTCAGGTGCTGGATTTTCTGACCGCGAATCAGCGGGGCACGTTCACTCTGAGTGAGCTGTCCCGAGCTCTGGATGTGAGTCCCGGATCGATGTTTGCGGTGCTCAAAGTGATGAACGACGAGGCTATGTCTCGCGGCACCCGCGTCACAAGACCTACACACTCGGTCCTGCCGCTGCGGCAGTCGGCCATGCCTCGGTCGATGCGCACCCCGTCATCGAGCTCGCGCGCGTCGAGATGGTCAATCTGGCCGAATCCACGGGACTCGAATGCACGGGCACTGTCCAGGTGGGCCGGGATGTGCTCTGCATTTCGGTGGAAGGAAAGCCGACGGGTCGATCGGTCGAGCTCGCGCCGGGCCAGCGCATACCGCTTCAGCCGCCGATCGGGCAGCCGTTTCTGGCGTGGATGCCGCCGGCCGAGGGGCGCGAATGGATCGCCGAACTGCCCGAGGATCTGCAAGAGCGTGTGGCCGTCTATCTCCGCACCTACGGTTCGGTGGTGCGGAAGCGGGGATACTCGATCGGCCTCGACGACCTGCGTCCCGATCGTCCCTCGGTGTCGCAGAAGCTCGCAGAACGTCCCAATGACCGCGACCTGCGAGAATCGCTGCTGCAGCAGTTCTTCCAGCAGCTGCCCGACTACGCGGTGTTGGAATTCGAACCGGACGCCGTGTACAACATAGGAAACATTGCAGTCCCGGTGTTCGATCCCGATGGGCGCGTTGCGTTCTGCCTCACGCTCCTTCATCTCGGCCAGATCGAAGGCAGGTCGATCCACGCTGCCGCCCAACCTGTGATTGCTTCGGCTCAGTTGCTGACTCGGCAGATCGGAGGCCGTGCGCCGAATCATGACTGGGCCGAGCCGCTCTGACCGATTCCACGACGAGGACGGATATGACCGACACGGAACTTCCTTCGACGGGCGAGCGCCTCGACGTCGAGATCGAGGCACTCGACTGTGCGCCTGTGCCGATTCTGCGGGTGCGGCCCGTCGGCGCGCGCCAGGATGCGGCACTGTTGCACTTCCACGGCGGCGGCTACCGGAAGGGCTCGCCGCAGATGTTCGTCGACAGCGTCGCCCGGATTGCGGCGGCGTGTGAGACTCAGGTATTCGCGGTGGGCTACCGGTTGTCCGGTGAGTGCGCGTTCCCGGGAGCATGGACGACGCGGTCATGGCGTACCGGTGGGTGGCGGGAATGATCCCCGGCGATCGCCTCGCACTGTGGGGTGATTCTGCAGGTGGGGGCTCGCTGCCGGGCTGTTGCTGCGTCTGCGGCAGCTCGAGATCTCGGGACCCGCCGGCGCATTTCTCTTCTCGCCGTGGGCTGATCTGCGTAACATCGCGGGAAGCTTCCGCCAGAACGAACACACCGACGAGCGGTTCTCGCTCGAACAGGCGACCGAGGCGGCAGCCGCATACCTGGCGGGCCATCCCGCGGCAGACCCGATGGTTTCTCCGGTACTCGGAGACTGGACGGGTCAACCGAGGCTTGTCGTGCAGTGCAGTGATTCCGAGGTCCTGAGGGACGACGCGCTGCTGCTGGCACGGACGGCGGAGGATGCAGGGTCGATGTACGGGTGAAGGTGCACGAAGGTGTGCCGCACATCTGGAATCTGTCCTACCCGGCGACCCCGGACTCGGAACTGGCGATTTCGTACATGGCTGAGCAACTCGACGAGCTGTTCGGCTCGAATCCGCGGCACTGAAGGGTTGCCTCCGGTCACTAGGAGAATTATGTTCTCCTAGTGCTGGATCTGAATTCTGGTGCGGAATGACGAGGAGGCCGAGTTGGCGACGATCGACATGGACGGGGTTCGCGAAGTCGGGCGCGAGCTGAGCAACTGGGGTCGCTGGGGCGACGGAGACCAGCGTGGCACGCTCAACCTCCTCACGCCGGCGAAGGTTCAAGAGGCCGCCGCGACCGTCCGGGGCGGGAGGTCGTTCTCGTTGTCGATGCCCGCCGACGAGCACGGACCGCACGACATCCGGACCAGCGGGCGCTTCAATCCGATCCACACCATGACTCGATATCGCGGCGACATGCCGAAAGGGCAAGTCCTCGAGGTGTGTTCGTCGGAGGACATGCTGATCCTCGGGACCCATTCGACGACGCACTTCGACGCACTGGCGCACGTCTGGTACGACGACCTGCTCTACAACGGTTTCCATCACGACACGGCCGTCACGGCCTGGGGTGCGGAACGCTGCTCGATTCAGAATCTGGTGTCGGGGGTCGTGTCTCGCGGGGTCCTCGTCGATGTGCCGCGCCATCTCGGCGTCGACTACCTTGTGCCCGGAACCCGGATTACGCCGGACATCCTTGACGCTGTGCTGGACGAAGCGCGAATTACGTTGTCCGAGGGCGACATCCTGCTGTTGCGCACGGGTACCTATCCTCAACATCGGCGCGGTGCGGATGTCGGACTCAGCGGATCGCCGGGGATCACGTGGGAGTGCGCCCGGTGGATCCGCGACCGCGGAATCGCGGCCGTGTGCGCAGACAACCTGGCCGTCGAGGTACTCGGCGCGAACCCCGATGGCCGATGATTCCGTTCCACATGCTCGCGCTCCGTGACATGGGGCTGCTCCTCGGTGAGATGTTCGACTTCGAGGACCTCGCCGAGGACTGTGCCGCTGACGGCGTGTATGAGTGCATGTTCGTCGCGTGCCCGCTCAACATCCCGGGCGGAGTCGGGTCTCCGCTCAATCCGATCGCGGTCAAGTAACTGGTCGTTCGTCGGTCAGGTTCGGCGTATCGCGTCGAAGCCGATGATCAGCGCATCCACCGCGAGCGACACGCGTGACTCGATGCTCGGGACGCCGGATCGGAGTGCCTCCCTGAAGCGGGGGAATTCGCCGGCCGGGAGGTGGTCGTCGAGTTCGCCGATTTCGTCGACCGGGCGTGCTAGATGCTGCCCGATGATCATGCTTGCGACTGCGTAGATGATCCGCAGTCCGACGTCGGGGTCGAATCCGGCGTCCACCAGCATCTGCAACAGCCGTTCGATGGCCGCCGAATTCTGCTCGGTCAGACCGGGTCTCGATGCGAACAGGATGACCGTGCCGGGATGTGCCTCGAGCCCGCGGTGCAGGTTGCAGGCGTAGCTGCGAAGCGCCTCGTGCCATGAAGTGAAGGTCGCCGTGTGGGACAGCGATTCCGTCAGGACGTGCTCGACGAGGGCATCTTCGAGGGCCTGCTTGTTCTTCACATGGTGGTACAGCGTCATGGCTTCGACGTCGAGTTCGCTTGCCAGCTTGCGCATCGACAGTGCGGCGGCGCCGTGCCGGTCGACCAAGCCCACAGCCGCGCGTAGCACCTGCTCCCGGGTCAATCCTGCGTGTTTGCCCTGCGCGCGGGGTTCGCTCACCGCATCCTCCTCGACTTCACTGACGGCGCAAGGCTATCGCGTCGGTCCGGGTGATGCTGCGCTGGCAGTGCTCGTGGTTCCTGATCGGTGTCTGATTTCGAGACCCATCGATGCGGCGAGCGTCGGCCATGAGTTGCGGAGGTCATCCTCCAGTACCTCCAGGAGTGCGTGCCGGAAGATCCGAGATCTGCGGTCACCGGGATGCCCGGCCGGTCGAGGTGATCCACCAACTGAGTGGTGCAGATCTGGGCCGCTGCCTCGATGCTCCGCCGGCCACGATCTGGGTGTGGTGAACGACTCGCTCGCGGCTCGTGAGGTAGAGAGCCTTGCCGCCTACACCCTCAGAGTTGAGGTAGGCGTCGTGTTCTGCCCAACGGGGATCGCCGGCCGGCCCCCATCGGTTCTCGACAGGGGCGTCCTCTTGACTCCTCTTACGGCGTAAGACTACCGTCGCGTAAGTCATACACCGTAAGGGAGGGGTTGGATGAGTACCACGACCGAGGTTCGTAGGGAGAATCGCTGGACGAATGTGATGCAGGCACTGTGATCGGTGTCGGCCTTCAGTTGGTGTGCATCGCGTTGCCGTTGCTGGATCTGTGGGTGTTCGGTCCATTGCTCGGAATGTGGAGAGCGCGTATCCCGAGTGGGGTGCGGACGACGTGCGGCTCGACCGCAATGCGATCGTCGTTTACCTGGTAGTCGTCGGCGTGCTGGGCCTGGTGGGCTGGCTGGGTGCGCTGTGGTGCGCGAAGCGGGAACGTTGGGTGCGAGCGAGCGTGACGACCCTGTTCGTCCTCGGTATGAGTGTGCTGGCCATCGATGCGGGAGCGTCCGGAGAGGCCTACGACCGGATTGTCCCGCTGTGGCTGGGATCGGCGCTGTTGGTCATTCCGCTGTTCCCTGGAGTCACCGCGCTCCTTGCCGCGTGGGTCAAGGCGCCTCTGCGGTGAAGTGTGCCAGAACCATGTCGATCAGCGCGGTGACGTCTGCGCCGTCCATCGGCCGCCCGGTCATGCCCAGTCGGTGGAGCAGTGTCCCGACGACCGTGTCGATGTAGAACAGGACGCGCTCCTCCGGCTCGCCGAGGGCCTCCTGTAGTGCGACCCGGTAGGGGTCCTGAAATTTCGTAGACAGAATCTTGCGTAGGTCAGGGTCGCTGACGGCATCGCTGAACACGCCGGCGAACGCATCGCCGACCCCGGGTTCGGCAATCTTGTGGGCAATCCAGTGGATGGATGACGACATGACTTCGGCTCGGTCTGCACCCTCGAGTGGTGCCGGTCCGAACGCATCCAGGAGGCAATCCACGATGAGTGCGCCCTTCGAGGGCCATCGACGGTAGATCGTCGTTTTCGCGATACCTGCCTCGATGGCGATCCGGTCGACGGTGGCACGGGCGTAGCCGAGCTGGTCGACACACGTCAGCGTTGCGGCAAATACTGCGGCGTTGACGCCGGCCCGAGGGCGGCCGGGCGCTCGGGGTGATTCGTTAGCGGGAGCATGTGTGCACGATACCAATTACGCTACTATCAGTATCGATACTTGGGGTATCGAAATTGACTCGCTCCAGGAGGAAGCATGAACGAGCTCATCGAAACAGCTCGCCCGCCGTTGGGGATTCGAGTGTTGAACGCCCTGGGCGGCGATCCGGATCTGTCGACGATCACATTCGAAGAACTGGCTGCGCTGCAAGCTGCGGTGAACAAGAAGCGGTCGTCTCGTGTGGCGCGGCTCATCACCGGATTTCCCGATCGCAGCGTCGACATTCGGTGGCATGAGGGGGAACTGCCGGACCGTGCGCTGCGTGTCCGGGTGTACCGGCCCTCACGAGAACCCGCCGGTAGCACCGGCAGTTTGTCCGATCTGCCGCTCGTGCTCCACGTGCATGGCGGCGGATTCGTGGGTACCGCGGCGCAATGCGACTGGTCGAACAGTTACTTCGCGGCACAGGTGCCTGCGGTTGTCGTCTCGGTCGAACACCGCCTGCTCTCCCACCACACTGCACTGTCCGCTGCCGTCGACGACGGCTGGGATGCGTTGCGGCATGTGGCAGCCAACCATGCGGACTGGGGTATCGACCCGGACCGTGTCGCAGTTGTCGGAGAGAGCACCGGCGCATTGATTGTCGCTCTCGCCGCGATTCGCGCGAGGGAAGCCGGTCGGACGCTGCGGGGGCAGGTGCTGGTCAACCCGGCAGTCGATCTGACACCTGCAGGACTCGAGTACGCCTCGATGCACCGCCACGCCGACAGTCCGACCCTCACTCGGCAGCAGATGCAGCTGCTGTTGCGGTTCGCCATCCCGCCGGGAATGGACCCTCGTGAGCTCTCGCCCGTGTACACCGACGACCTGAGTGGGCTCGCGCCTGCCCTTATTGTGGTGCCGACCATCGACCGGTGGCCGACCACGGTCGCGGTACGCGGAGCGTCTCGGGATTGCCGGGACTTCTGTGCGCCTCACCGAGTATTCCGGTGCAACGCACGCGTTCCTCAGCATGCCGGGTGTGGTGCCGCACGCGAAGGCGGCACGTGCAGAGATCTGCGAATTCCTCCGAGGTGCATTCGCATGACCGCCACCGATCTGGCTCGGACGCAGCGAGAATCGACTCCCTCGGAAGGTGAGGGGCGCATGGCAGAACGGTCCGTCGCAACGCTACTGCGCCCGTATCGAGGTCGTTTTGCGGCCGTCGTCCTCCTCCAGGTCATCGGTGCCGTCGCGGGTCTCGTGCCGCTGTTGGCAGTCGTCGAACTGGGCCGAGCGCTCCTGGCTCCCGGCCCCATCGACCACGGTCGCGTCTGGATGGCCGTGATCGTGGGCGCGGTCGGATTGTTCGTGCGTCTCCTGTTCACCGGTGCGGCGTCGGGGGTCGCGCATCTGCTCG
>BBEG01000212.1 GCA_001312645.1 Rhodococcus sp. JCM 9791 | reverse complement strand
CCGCCAATCCGCGATCGCGGTGTCGAAGGCCTGGACGACGCGTTCGGCGTGGTCGAGAAAGCGTTCACCCGCGGCGGTGGGGACGGCGCCGTGACGGCCTCTGTCCAGCAGTTTCATCCCGGCGAGGAGCTCGAGTTCGTTGATGGTCTTGGTGACGGCGGGCTGGCTCAGGTGCAGCCGTTCGGCGGCACGACCGACGTGGCGTTCGTGCGCTACCGCAACGAAGCAGCTCAGGTGCCGTAACCGGATACGACCGTGAAGATCCATTACCAGAAGTTATGCAACTTGGCCCGAATCGTCAATTTACATGAGAGTTCGGCGCACATAGCGTAGATGTAACCCACAGCCCACGACAGGAGCCGCTTCATGAGCATCGCTGGAAGAAGCGCATACGGCGAGTTCGTCGAGCGCGACCACACGCAGCATCCCCCGGCGCTCACGCCGGGTTACCGCACGTCGGTCCTGCGTTCCCCGCGCAATGCGCTCATCTCACCGCGGAACACGGTGTCGGAGAAGACCGCTCCGCTGATCACCGCAAGCGAGCTCGGCGAACTCGACAACGACCTGATCCTCAACTTCGCGCACGGCGGTCTGCCGATCGGCGAGCGGATCATCATGCACGGCTACGTCCGCGACGAGTTCGGAAAACCCGTGAAGCGCGTTCGTCGAAGCATGGCAGGCCAACGCCGGGGGCCGCTACCGGCACAAGAAGGACTCGTACCATCTCGCGCCGATCGACCCGAACTTCGGCGGTTGCGGCCGGATGATCACCGACGACAACGGCTACTACTTCTTCCGCACCATCAAACCGGGCCCGTACCCGTGGGGCAACAGCGCCAACGCCTGGCGTCCCGCGCACATTCACTTCTCGATCATGGGCGACGGCTGGGCGCAACGTCTGATCACGCAGTCGTACTTCGAGGGCGACCCGCTGATCGAGCAGTGCCCCATCGCCGCGACCATCCCCTCCCGCGACCAGGTGCGCAGCCTGATCGCCCAGGCCGACACCGCGAACGACGCCCCGTTCGACGCCCGCGCCTACCGGTTCGACATCACGCTGCGGGGCCGCCGCGCCACTTTCTTCGAGAACGCATAGGGAGCCACCATGAACCAGCCGCTCACACCGCTGCCCATGGTGCAGCGTCGCCCCGAGACCCCCTCGCAGACGGGTGGGCCGTACGTGCACATCGGTCTCGCGCCGCAGCAGGCCGGATTCGACATCTTCGAGAACAACTTCGGCAACGTGCTCGTCACCGACGACACGCGCGGCGAGCGAATCACGCTCGAGGGAAGGGTATTCGACGGTTCCGGCACCGCGGTCCGCGACGTGCTCATCGAGATCTGGCAGGCCAATGCCGACGGCAAGTACGCCCACCCCGGCGACACCCAGGACAAGGACGTCGATCCGTCGTTCCGCGGGTGGGGTCGTACAGGCGGCGACTTCGACACGGGCGTCTACACGTTCGAGACCATCAAGCCCGGCGCTGTGCCCGGAAACAACGGCAAGACCCAGGCCCCGCACGTGCTGATGGTGTTGTTCGCGCGCGGCATCAACGTCGGCCTGCATACGCGGCTCTACTTCGACGACGAGACCGACGCCAACGCCGCCGACCCTCTGCTGAGTTCGATCGAGTGGGAAGTCCGCCGCGATACGCTGGTCGCCAAGCGCAGCGAGCGCGACGGAAAGCCCGTCTACACCTTGGATATCCGGTTGCAGGACACCCCCGACGGCGGACGCGAGACCGTCTTCCTCGACATCTGAGGCAAGTGAGCAGCACACACAAGAACCTCGCAGGGCCAGTGGGAAGCCACCAGCCCTGCGAGGTTTACCTCTGCCCTGCTTACTGCGCTTCGGCGAGCGTCGTCGCGGGCTTCCGGATGAAGAACGCCGCGACCACAGCCAGCAGCGACACGATGCCACCGCACAAGAACGCCATGTGGATGCCGTCCTGATTCGCCGCGAGCTCGCTCGCACCGTCGGATGCGGCAGACGTCGCGGTCACGGTCATGACCGTGATGAACAGCGCGGTACCTGCTGCACCGGCCAGCTGCTGGACGGTGTTGAAGATCGCGCTGCCGTAGGAGTACAGCTCGGCCGGCACCGCTCCCAGCGACGACGTCATCAGCGGCGTCATCACCGATGCGAGGCCGAGCATCAACATCATGTGGATGCAGACGATCAGCGGCGTCGGCGACTCCGCGTCGAGGAGCGTCATCAACCACAGCGCCGCACTGACGACGATCGCCCCCGGGATGACGAGAGGTCGCGCACCGATACGGTCGTAGAAGCGTCCGACGAACGGCGACAGCAGACCCATCGCCAGACCGCCCGGGAGCATCAGCAGACCGGTCTCGAGGGTGTCGAGGCCGCGCACGTTCTGCAGGTACAGCGGCAGCAGGATCAACGCGCCGAACATCGCCATCATGCTGACGACCACCATGCTCAGGCCGATGCTGAACACCGGGTACCCGAACGGGCGCATGTCGAGCAGGGCGCGTCCGTCCTTCTGCCGCGACAGCTGACGCATCACGAACACGGCCAACGCCACCACACCGACGACGAGCGGCACCCACACCGGGATGCTCGACTCCTCCGCCGAATGACCGATGCTGCTCAGGCCGTAGACGATGCCGCCGAACGCGAAGACGGACAGGATGACCGACAGGACGTCGAGCGGGACCTTCTTCGGCTCGGTGAGGTTCTTGACCAGCACGACACCGATGGCGAACGCGATGAGCGCGACGGGCAGGACGATCCAGAACATCCAGCGCCAGTCGAGGGCGTCGAGGATGATGCCGGAGATCGTGGGCCCGATGGCAGGTGCCACGGAGATGACGATCGAGATGATGCCCATCATGCCGCCGCGCTTGTGGGCGGGCACCACGCGCAGCACCGTCGTCATCAGCAACGGAAGCATGATGGCGGTGCCTGCGGCCTGCGTCACGCGACCGGCGAGGAGCATCTCGAATCCCGGCGCGGACGCCGCGAGCAACGTGCCGAGGCTGAACACGCTCATCGACGCGATGAACACCTGACGGAGCGTGAACCGCTCGAAGAGATAGCCGGTGATCGGGATGACGACGGCCATGGTGAGCATGAAGCCGGTGGTGAGCCACTGGGCGGTGCTCGCGGTGATGTCGAGATCGACCATCAACGGCGGCAACGCGACGCTCATGATCGTCTCGTTCAGGATCATCACGAATGCCGCGACGACGAGGACACCGATCAGCACCTTGCTACCCGGTTCCAGATCGGCCTGGGGACGACGTCGGTCTGGCCTTCCAACTGAGGTGACTGCATATCCGGTTACTTCCTGAAGGGGTATATCGATCGCGAATGCGACAACCCTGAAAGTCTCGCCCGATCTGGAAGTCACTGTCAACTTGATTTCTACTGTTAGATTGGCGCGGACTCTCAACGTTGCGGTCCGAGGTGAAAGGAACCCCACCGATGACCCAGAAAACCCAGCCACGTGTCCCCGACTGCGGGAACGACGCAGGCAGGAGACGCGTCTCGAGATTTCGAGGGTCGCCCTGGAGCTGTTCGAACTCCAGGGATTCGCCACGACGACCGTCGACGAGATCGCCCGTGCGGCCGGTGTGTCCTCGAGCACGTTCTTCCGGTGCTTCACCACCAAAGAGGACTCCGTGTGGGGTCCGGACCGCGAACTCGAAACCGAAATCGTCGAGTGGCTCGAGTCGGTTCCGCCGGAAGACATCAACCTCACCGGTATCGAAGCCTTCTACGAGCGTTCCCTGCAGCGACTCGTGACGAGCTCCGAGGACACGCGCGATCGCATCCTGCGCACCCGCCGGCTCATCACGTCCGACGACCACTTGCGTGCCGCCGCGTTCGCCGCCGACGCCCTCGCCATGTGCCGGATCAGCACCAGCGTCGCCGAGCGCCTGCGCGGACTCCGCTCCGAATCGTTCGCGCGACTACTCGTCGAATCGGCCGGTGTGGCCTCACGCATCGCGTTCGACACCTGGGTCCGGCACATCGAACGCGGCGACGACGCCGACCTCGTGGAGATCTATCGCACCACCCGCACCGATCTCCGCAAGGTCGTCGTCACCTGATACTTCGACGGAGCGGCCACTCGCGTGTAAGAGTGACGTAATGCCCGATAGGTTGCGAGCCCGGTTCAGCCGGTCCGATCAGCTCACGGAGCGCCCCGACTTCGCTCTCGTCGGTGTGCTGAGAGTCCCCCAGACGTCGACGAGTCCGGCGCGCGCGATCGTGCGTCGCATCGGCTACGCCCTGGCAGCCCTGCTGGTGATGGTGGCGCTCGTCTACATCGACCGCGACGGCTACCGGGATGCGCAGGACAACGAGCTGTCGCTGCTCGACTGCTTCTACTACGCGTCGGTGTCGCTCTCGACCACCGGCTACGGCGACATCACCCCGATCACCCCGTCCGCGCGACTGATGAACGTCCTCGTCATCACGCCGCTGCGCGTCTTCTTCCTCATCGTGCTGGTCGGTACGACGCTGGGTGCATTGACCGAGACGTCACGTCAGACGTTCCGTATCCAGAGTTGGCGACGCCGGGTCCGCGACCACACCGTCGTCCTCGGGTACGGCACCAAGGGCCGCTCGGCCGTCGACGCCATGCTCGGCGACGAGGTCCCACCGTCACAGATCGTGGTGGTCGATACCGATCCCGTCGTCCTCGAGAGCGCGGCCGGACAGGGCCTGGTGACCGTGCACGGTTCGGCGACCAAACAGGACGTGTTGCGTGTCGCGGGGGTGCAGCGCGCGGCGTCGGTCATCGTCGCCGCGAACCGCGACGACACCGCCGTGCTCATCACCCTCGCCGCCCGCGAGATCAATCCGAACGCGAAGATCGTCGTCTCGATCCGCGAATCCGAGAATGCGCATCTGCTGCGTCGCTCCGGCGCCGACTCGGTGGTGGTCTCGTCGGAGACCGCCGGACGCCTCCTCGGTGCCGCGCGGAGCTCACCTCGCGCGGTCGACATGATCGAGGACATCCTCACTCCGGAGGAGGGTTTCACCATCGCCGAGCGCGATGTGGACCTCGAGGAGGTCGGTCAGGACCCCCGTCATCTGGGTCAGATCGTGCTCGGGGTCGAGCGCAACGGAAGCCTGTTCCGGGTGGGATCGCCCGAGGTCAGTGCCCTGGCTGCGCGCGACAAGCTCCTCTACATCCGGTTGACGACGGACGGGGCCGGTCACCGCGGCTGAACCTGGCTCTCCCGCTCTGCGCACTTTTATGGAAGAGTCATTTCCATGATTGAGAATGACATTTCCACACAGGGAGGGATGACCGTGTCCGCAGACAACACTTTCACCTCGGATTTCGGCATCAAGTCGCTGCAGGTTTCGAGGGACCGCGCGATCATGGGTGCGATCGTCACCGAGAAGCTGTGCAACCCGTGCGGCACGGCGTCACTCGGGTTCCTCACAACACTGGTCGACATCGTCGCGTCGTCCCCCGCCCTCGTCGTGGGTTCCCCCGACTGGACCGCGACGCAGGACCTGTCGATCCACGCCGCAGGTTTCCTGCGACCGGGCCCGATCGCGGTCGACGCCAAGCTGATCCGCGTCGGCAAGAAGACGATCCTGGTGGAGACCGACGTGTACGACACGCACGGCGTCACCGATCTCCGTGAGATCGCGAACTCGATCGACACCCCGGGCACGGGCGGCCTCACTCTCGCCGCGCGCGGTCTCGTGACGTTCGTGCGCCTACCCCGCTCCGCCGCGATCCACGGCGACGTCGCGTCCTACACACCCGAACAGTGGGTCGGGACCCTCCGTGAATACCCGCCCGTCGCCATCGACGATGACGTCTTCTCGCGCCTGAACCTTCGCGAGGTCGACGCCGCCAACGGGGAGTTCGAGCTCGATCTCACCAGTTTCGTCGCCAATTCCATCGGCACCATCCAGGGCGGCGCGCAGGCTCTGCTCGGCGAGGCCGCCGCACACGCGATGCGCCCGGACCTCGTTGCCACCGACATCCAGGTCCATTACCTGGCGCAGGTGAAGAAGGGCCCGGCGCGGTCGCACGGCACGGTCGTCCGCGACGCTGACGACCACTCGGTGATCAAGGTCGCACTCGTCGATTCCGGCGCGGACGACAAGCTGCTCACGCTGCTGACGATCACCCTTCAGCGTCCCCCGCGGTAGCCCGGCGAGCACCGCCCTCGCTTGACGAGGCATCCCCACAATTACATAATTTGCTTATGCAAAAACGAGCCTCGAATGTCGCCCACCCCCTGGAGACCGGTGACGATCTGGTGCTCGCCGTCGAACAACTGGTTCGATTCGTACGTTCCCGCTCCACGGCCGGAGACCTGAGCAGTTCGGCATCGTCCGCGCTCAGCCGGCTGGTCCGGGAGTCCGCAGTCGATCACAGCGCTCGCCCGCGCCGAACACGCCTCCCAACCCAACATGACTCAGCTCATCACCCGGCTGGAGAAATCGGGGCTGGTCCGTCGCGCCCCCGACAGCAGCGACGGGCGCAGAGTCCTCGTCGAGAGCACCGCCCTTGGTCGCGACGTGATCGGACAACGACGAGGCCAGCGGTCCGAAGCGCTGCAGCAACTCCTCGATCAGATGTCCGAGGCGGAGCGTGACGCGGTGATGGTCGCACTTCCCGCACTGGCACAAGCGATCCGGGACTCGAACCGATGAGCGTCGTCACCTCACGCCTGTCGCTACTGCCCATCCTCGTCTACACGGCACTGACCAGTGCCATCGTCAGTTCCCTCGGCATGCTGCTGGTGCCGACACTCTCGCACGAACTGGACGTCTCGGTCAGCACCGCCCAGTGGATGCTCACCGTCAACCTGCTCGTCGGTGCGGTGGCCACACCGATCATGGGCCGCCTCAGCGACGGCCCCTACAAGAAGCGCCTGCTTCTGACGTCGTTGGCGATCATCATGGTCGGATCGATCATGGCGGCGTGCGCCCCCAACTTCACCGTCTTCCTCATCGGGCGTGCGCTGCAGGGCCTTTCGTACGGCATCGTCCCGGTGACGATCGCCCTCGCTCGGCGCTACCTGCCGGAAGTGCAGGTACGGCCCGGGATCTCGAGCCTGTCGGTGACGGTATCGACCGGACTCGGCGTCGGCTAC
This sequence comes from Rhodococcus sp. JCM 9791, assembly GCA_001312645.1. GTDB lineage: Bacteria > Actinomycetota > Actinomycetes > Mycobacteriales > Mycobacteriaceae > Rhodococcus. Next base: position 2,237 of record BBEG01000212.1, on the reverse strand, counting down.
CCGCTCACCGGGATGCTCGCCAGCGGCTTCGGATTCCGCGTCGCGTTCGCATTCGCCGTCGTCTTCCTGGTGACAGCGATCATCGTGGTCTGGCGCGTCGTCCCGGACGGCCCCGACGACCGCGCCCCACGAAACCGGTTCGACGTTCTCGGCGCCGCACTGTTGGGCCTCGGCCTGACCGCGCTGCTGGTCGCCGTCAGCGAAGGGTCGAACTGGGGTTGGGGCTCGGTCGCCACCCTCGGGTTCTTCCTCGCCGCGGCGGCGATCCTGGCCACCTGGGTGCGCGTCGAACTGCGGGTGTCCAATCCGCTGATCAATCTGCGCGTCATCCGCCACAAGGATGTCCTGCTCGCGAACTGCACCGCGATCGGTCTGGGCGCTGCCATGTACATGGGCCTGTCCGTCGCCAGCATCATCGCTCAGGCACCCGGGACGACGGCGTACGGCATCGGGCTGCCACTGTTCTGGGCGGGTTTCGTGATGCTCCCACTGTCGGTCGGCAGCTTCACCGCGAACCGCGTCGTGCGGAAGTTGTCGGGTCGGATCAACCTGCCGACCCTGCTGCCGTTGGGCGCCGGAATGACGGCCATCGGAGCGATCCTCCTCTGGCAGGTCCACGACCAGCTCTGGGAGATCCTGGTCGGAATGATGCTGTTCGGTGTGGGAATGGGAACGACGTATGCGTCGATGCCCGGCCTCATCGCCAGGTCGGTCGCCGACACGGAACTCGGCAGTGCGGTCAGCTTCAACCAGGTCCTGCGCACCGTCGGCGGCGCGTTCGGTAGTGCGCTGTCGGGTTCGGTGCTGGCCTCGTACCTCGCCGCGGATCTCAATCCCACCGACACCGGCATCACCCTGGCGCTGGGACTCTCCGCAGGTGCCAGCACGGTGGTGTTCACGGCATTGGCGGTCAACCATGTGAGGGCACGGCGTCGTCTACGCCGCACTCTTTCCCGCGCGCTGCCAGTCTCGGACAACAGCAATCGCCGAAGCGGGAAGCTGGGCCGCGCGCGGGAAGGAGGAATGATCGCTCCGAAGCTTCTCCCGACGAAGAACGTCGGGGCCGTCACCGCCGTACTTGCCCATACCGTCGAATTCGCCGACGATCCGATGCTCCTTCCAGTAGAAGTCGGTGCGGGCAACGAACTCCCCCTCCGGGGTGTGCACAACCTCCTGCAACGACGGGGCAGGCAGCCCGATCTGTTCCATCCTCAGCCGGCTGAGCGACTCACCGGGGCTTTCGCTACGTCCGTCGAGAAACGCGATGATCCGTCGCGCCGCGGCGATACCTTGCCGTCGGCCGCGGGACTCGAGGGCTTCCGCCAGTGCCGCCCGCAGCGACGGGTTTCTCGCCAACGCCGAATCCCCGGCAATCACGACCTCGTCGACCGGTGCGGTGCAGGAAAGGTCCGCGACGGTCCGCGCGAGGGACGTACACGGCACTCCGTCGACCTGGACGACGTCGTCGCCGAGCTGGACCACATGCAGATGCCGTCCGATGCTGCGTCGGCCACCGGATGTTCCGTCACGGCTCACGTGGACACGGCTCAGGTCGGGCGCCCCAATGCCAGTCCGTGCAGAACTGCGGCAGACACATGGCTGATCGCGGTCCCGTCAGGCAGTGCTTCCCCCGTGGTTCGCGCCCGGATTCGATGTCGTTCGGTCGCGTCGAGGCCCTCGGCGGTTGGGCCATCCAGATAGATTCCGGGAGCGAGGCGCTCCAGTTCGCCGGTCCGGAGCCCACGACGGATCTCGGAATCGCTCAGACCTGAGCTGAGAGCGTCGCTGCGGCGGAAGGGTTTCGGTGAGGTCATGACGCCGAGAGTGGCATCGCAGTACGCACGCAACGTGCCGGATTCGGTGGAAGCGACAGATCTGTGGATGGTTCCGGCAGTTGTGGATAACTCCCGCGACGCAATTCGCTTCCGACAGCCTCGTTACGGGTGTGGGGAACCAATTTCCGCGCGGGAAGCGCCTACCGGGTAGTGATCGAACTCAAGAAGCTCCGCGTGCGCTGCACCGAGCCGCGCACGTCGTCGCCGACGGGGAAGATCGCGGCCCAGATGTCGGTGGCGCCGGCGTCGAGCAGGCCCTGGAGTTGAGCCTGGACGGAGGCTTCGTTACCGACGATCGCGACGTCGGCGGGGGTACTCGCTCCCCCGACCTCGAGGACACGCTGATAGTTCGGCATACCGGCGTACATGGTGGCGGTGGCTGCGACCGCTGCGCGCGCTTCG
>BBEG01000211.1 GCA_001312645.1 Rhodococcus sp. JCM 9791 | reverse complement strand
CGCGACGACGAGGACACCTTCGGAGATGTGGGTGATCGTCGGGTGGGTCGACGCATCGGTGCCGGTGGGGCGCCGCGACAGCACCACCACCTCGTGCCCGACCGCGGCGAGTTCGGTCGCCAGATGGTGGACGTGTCTGCCGAGCCCACCCACCACGACCGGGGGGTATTCCCAGGACACCAGGAGGATCTTCAGCGCGGCGCACTCGTCGATGTCACAGGGGACCTCCGTGTCGTCCGGGAAGACGCCGCGCGTCGAGTCCGGGGAACAGATTGTCGGCGCGGTTCCACGCGTCGGCGAGTCGTGCCGCCGCGGAATCGCGACCTTCGGCGACGGCGGCTGCGATCTCCCGCGTCGCATGGGCGTGCTTGTGGGCACGCTCGCGTGCGTAGCCTGCCGCGGTGTCCTTGCTGACCATGAACGCCCAGTCGCTCGAGACGGTCATCAGTGCTTCACGCAGAATCTGGTCGTGCACCCGGTTGCGTAGGTCCGCGGCGTTCGACCCGAGCGTGTCGCGGGACTTGTCGATGGTGTCGAGAGCGGTGGCGACCACCTCGTCGTTGAGCTGGACCAGATCGGAGACTGGTCACCGGCCCACACCCGCCAGTCCTTCCCCGATCCCCAGGACGAGTCCTCGAGGTCCACCGGTCCGCCGACGTATCCGCGATCGCGTGCGTCGGAGAGCGTGCCGACCTCGATCCCGGCTTCGGGCAGTGCACGCAGCAGTCGTTCGAGGAAGATCGGTCCCTCGTACACCAGTGCCCGAACAGTTCGGTGTCGAACGCCGCAACGACGAGGGCGTCGCGCCCGATGCGGGCCGATTCGTTGCGTAGTCGCTTCCGGACGGTGTCGACGAAGTCCTCGACGTGCCGATCGAGAGCCGCCGACGCGAGGTCGGGGTCGTACGGGGCCTTGTCCTCCGATGCGACGGTACGTCCGGTGACGCGTGAGGGCTTGAGACCCGTGTCGTGGCAATAGGTGTGGAAGTCGCGGTATGCCGAATGTCCGGGGTATCCGGACTTCGGAGACCACACCCTGTATGAGACCTGCAGATCGCGGCCGAAACACACGACGTCGGACTCGCGGACCGTGCGCCCGAGTGCGGTGTCGCCGTGCAGCGCCGGTCCGTCGACCATGAAGTGCTCGACACCCGCTGCGGCGTAACCCTTCTCCATGCCCGGCGTGAATCCGCATTCGGTCCCCAGATTCCGCGGGGGGTGTGGTGCCATCGCTGGTGCGCGTCCTCGAGCCCTTCGGACAGCGAGAAGGCCCGCAGGCGAGGATCGAGCAACGGCTGGAAGGGATGGGCGAGCGGTCCGCCGAGCAGTTCGATGGTGTCGGCGTCGATGAGTTCGCGGATCACGGGTGATCCGCCGTGCCGCCACCGGGTTTCGAACGACTCGAGTGCCCAGTCGGCGGCGCGATGCTCGCGGGCGCCGAGTGCGCGATAGGACGGTTCGGCCATCCCGGCGGCCTCGTGCGCGCGCAGCTTCCAGTTGCCGAGCCAGTGGTGCATCCCGGTGAGGCTGTGCGGATCGTCGAGCTGTGCGGCCAGCACGGGTGTGATTCCGAGGGTCAATAGCCGTGTGTGCCCCTCGTCGGTGAGGCGGCGTAGGACGTCGACGACGGGCAGATAGGTCGCGGCCCAGGACTGATACAGCCATTCTTCGCCGACCGGCCACCGTCCGTGGTTCGCGAGCCATGGGAGGTGGGAGTGGAGGACCAGGGCGAACATTCCTGGTTCGCGTGTCGGTTCGGGTCTCACGGAGCGGGATCCTTCACCGCAATTGCCACCAGGTCGAGGCTGTCGTCGATGTTCTCGGGGTAGAGCGCGAAGTCGTCCGAGGTGATGGCCGCGACGTCGGTGGTCAGGGCGTCGGGCCACGGTTCACCCGCGAGTGCGCGCTCGATCTGCGCATCGATGAAGGAGCCGCCGTACTTGGCGTCGAGTGCACGCAGGGTGGTGCCGTGGTGGACGCCGGTGACCAGTTCGACGCGGAAACCTGCTTCCTCGAGGAGTTCGGTGAGTTCGGCGGCGTCGAGTTCACGAGTGTGGAACGGGTTGAGCGGTGTGTCGCGTCCGGGGGAGAAGGTGATGCGGTTGGGGGTGCTGATGAGCAGTTCGCCCCCGGGCGTCAGCACACGGTGGCATTCCCGAAGGAATTGCGCTTGGTCCCAGAGGTGTTCGATGACTTGGAAATTCACGACCGTGTCGACGGATGCGTCGTCGAGGGGGAGTGCGGCGAGGTTTCCCTGGCGGATGTCGACGCGCGGGTAGCGGGCGCGGATGTGCGCGACGGCGCTCTCGTCGTAGTCGAGTCCGATGACGCGCGTGGCGACGTCGGCGATCATGTCGGCCCCGTAACCCTCGCCGGCGCCGGCCTCGAGGACGGCGCGATCGGCGCATCGGTGCAGCAGGTCGCGGTAGACGACTTCGTGGCGGCGGAACCAATAGTTCTCTTCGGCGATGCCGGGGACTGTCCGTTCGCCGGTCAGTGGCAGCTGCTGCGCGCCGTCGGCGCGGACGGTGGAGTCACTCACCGCCCCGAGAGTAGACCCACCGTCTGTGGTGTCGGACTCGGTGGTCCAGATCACAGCCATCTCGCTCCTCGTCTGCGGTTATGGTGAACCGGGAATTCCGCTAAGTTACCACTGGGTAACTTAGCGTTTGGTAATCTGACGCACACGCCGTGCGACAGGCACGAGTACTCGGTTCAGGCATCGCCGCTCCGATCCGAAGCAGCTACACACAGGAGGTCGACGTAGACCCATGACGAACATCGTCGTTTTGATCAAGCAGGTCCCCGACACGTGGTCCGAGCGCAAGCTCACCGACGGCGACTTCACTCTCGACCGTGAAGCAGCCGATGCCGTGCTCGACGAGATCAACGAGCGGGCCGTAGAAGAGGCCCTGCTCATCAAGGAGCGCGACGGCGGCGAGGTGACCGTTCTCACGGCCGGTCCCGACCGCGCCACCGATGCGATCCGCAAGGCGCTGTCGATGGGTGCTGACAAGGCCATCCACCTCAACGATCCTGCTCTCCACGGCTCGGACGCCATCCAGACCTCGTACGCGCTTGCTGCTGCGCTCGGTCAGATCGAGGGTGTCGAGCTGGTCATCGCAGGTAACGAGGCCACCGACGGTCGCGCAGGTGCTGTGCCGGCGATCATCGCCGAGTACCTGGGTCTTCCCCACCTCACCCACCTGCGCAAGCTGACCGTCGCCGACGGCAAGGCTTCCGGCGAGCGCGAGACCGACGAGGGCCTCTTCAGCATCGAGGCTCCGCTGCCGGCCATCATCTCGGTCACCGAGAAGATCAACGAGCCGCGCTTCCCGTCCTTCAAGGGCATCATGGCCGCGAAGAAGAAGGAAGTGCAGACCCTCACGCTCGCCGAGATCGGTCTCGACCCGGAAATCTTCGGTGTCACCAACGCTGCCACCACCGTCACCGGCGTCACCCCGAAGCCCCCGCGTACCGCAGGTGAGCGCGTCGCGGACGAGGGCGAGGGCGGCAACCTGATCGCCACGTACCTGGTCGGCCAGAAGATCATCTGATCGCGCCCCACGGCACACAGCAGACATATCTAGGGAGAGAAGCAAGCAATGGCAGAAGTACTTGTGCTCGTCGAGCACGCCGAGGGTGCACTGAAGAAGGTCAGCGTCGAGCTCATCACCGCCGCACGTGCGCTCGGTGAGCCGTCCGCCGTCGTCGCCGGTCCTGCCGGCACCGCAGACAAGCTGCAGGAAGCCCTCGCCGCGGCCGGTGCCGCCAAGGTCTACGCCGCCGAGTCCGACATCGTCGACGGCTACCTGGTGACCCCGAAGGTCGACATCCTCGCTGCCCTCGTCGAATCCACCAGCCCCGCAGCGGTTCTCACCGCAGCCTCGGTCGAGGGCAAGGAGGTGTCGGGCCGTCTCGCCGCGCGTATAGGTTCGGGCCTGCTCGTCGATGTCGTCGACGTCAAGGGCGACGGCTCGGCCGTCCACTCGATCTTCGGTGGCGCGTTCACCGTCGATGCCAAGGCCAACGGCGAGGTTCCGGTCATCTCGGTGCGCCCGGGTGCCATCGAGTCCGCTCCGCAGGCCGGTGCCGCAGAGCGCGTCGACGTCGAGGTTCCGGCGCAGGAAGAGAACGCTGTCAAGGTCACCTCGCGTGAGCCCGTCGTCGGTGGCGACCGTCCCGAGCTCACCGAGGCAACGATCGTGGTCTCCGGTGGCCGCGGCGTCGGTAGCGCCGACAAGTTCTCGGTCGTCGAGGATCTCGCCGATTCGCTCGGCGCCGCAGTCGGTGCCTCCCGCGCCGCAGTCGACTCCGGCTACTACCCGGGCCAGTTCCAGGTCGGTCAGACGGGCAAGACCGTCTCGCCGCAGCTGTACGTCGCGCTCGGCATTTCCGGAGCCATCCAGCACCGCGCCGGCATGCAGACGTCGAAGACCATCGTCGCGGTCAACAAGGACGAAGAGGCTCCGATCTTCGAGATCGCGGACTACGGCGTCGTGGGCGACCTGTTCAACGTCGCGCCGCAGTTGACCGAGGCCGTCAAGAAGCACAAGGGCTGATCGGTCTCCACGTAGTAGTTCCGCGCGGCCCCATCCCGGACTTCCGGGATGGGGCCGCGCGGTTGTTCCGCCTTGTTCACGAACGAGACACCGCCGCGCTGCCGTCGTGCCGCACCGCCGCGCTACACCTGCAACATGACCACATCAGCGGTGCTGTCGCACACACGAGAATTCACGGTTCCGGTGCTGTCCGGGCCGCGGTACTCCCTGAGTATCTCCACCGAGTCACACCACCGGGAAGCGGCGCAGCGGCTGCGGCGCCGGGTGTTCGCCACCGAACCAGGTTTCACACTCCCAGCGGACGGAAGTGACCTCGACGTCGATCCGTTCGACGAATTCTGCGACCACCTGCTCGCGCACGAGATCAGCACCGGCGAACTCGTCGGCTGCTACCGGATGATGCAGCCCCTCGCCGCGCGCGAGGCCGGCGGTTACTACACGGCCACCGAATTCGACCTCTCTGCGCTCGACCCCTACCGCCTGCGTGCCGTCGAGATGGGCCGAGCATGCGTCGATGCGGCGCACCGCTCCGGATCCGTCCTGACACTCATGTGGGCCGGGATCCTGCGCTACCTCGAACTGACGGGCCACGACCGGGTCATCGGATGCGTCTCGGTGCCGATGCAGCTCCATCCCGGCGATGCTGTGGGAGCAAACGTGCGCGGCGTGCGGGACATGGTGCTCGAACGCCACGGCATCGAGCCGGAGCGTCGGGCCCGCCCCCTGAAGCCGGTGCTGGTCGACGGCCGATTCCTCGACGAGATCGACGGGCCTGCACGGGTCGTCGTTCCCCCGCTCATGCGCGGATATTTGCGACTGGGCGCGCAGATCTGTGGTGATCCCGCACACGATCCGGATTTCGGCGTGGCGGACTTCGTCGCCATGCTGAGCCTGCACGACGCGAACATCCGCTACCTCGAACGCCTTCGAGCCGCCGCTGAGAGCAGCGAAGGATGACCCGGCGCGCGCACGCGTGGATGCCCGCGAGCCCGTGCGGCGACGGCTGCCTTCCCTCGACGTCGCCCCGAGTCTCGTGGCCGACCGTCGTCACGCGCGCCTTCACGTTCATAGCAGTCCTCGCCTGTGCGCCGATCCTCGTGGTGGCCCGCCTCGTCCCGGTCTCTGCACGAGAAACACTCCTGCGCGCGGGTGCCCGCGGCCTGCTGCGATGCGTGGGAATGCGGGTCTCGTCACCGACCTCCGCGACCGGCGTGGATACGACGGAGGGCTCCTCGTCGTGGCACCACACGTGTCGTGGACCGACGTGCTGGTGGTCATGGCTGTGGCCCAGCCGGGTTCGTGGCGCGCGCAGACCTGCTCGAGTGGGGTGCGCTCGGGTCGCTGGCGCGGCGGATGCGGGTGATCCCGATCGAGCGCGAACGCTGCGTGCTCTACCCGGTGTCGTCGACATCGTGCGGTCACGGTTGGACAGCGGCGAGCGCGTCGCGGTCTTCCCGGAGGGGACGACCTGGTGTGGTCGCGCGTACGGGGGTTTCCGCTCGGCACTGTTCGAGGCGGCCATCGACGCAGAATGCCCGGTACAGCCCATCGGGTTCGTCTACCTCGATCACACGGGGGTCCGGACCACCGGTCCGGCATTCGTGGGTGAGGAGACGATCGGAGCGTCGATCGCCCGGCTCGTGCGCTCGCGGGGGCTGGTCGCGTCGGTGACTCTCGCACCGCTCGAGTGGCCGGGTACCGATCGCCGCGACCTCGCTGCCCGGTGCGAGCGGGCGGTACGGCCGACCGAACGGATTGCCGTCCCGCACGTGGTGCGGACAACAGCTCCCGGGGCGTGCCGACAACACCTGCGGAAGTGAGCGCACCGTCACCGGGGTGACCGCAGCGCTCACTCGACCGGACCGGCTATCCTGGATCGGTCATGACCTTGCCCGCCGCCGGTCCGTCCGGCACCCCGAAGACCGTCTACCTCGACCACGCCGCGACCACGCCTATGCTGCCTGCGGCGATCGAGGCGATGACGCAAGTATTCGCGACAGTCGGAAACGCGTCGTCCCTGCACGGTTCCGGTCGGGCTGCCCGACGCCGGATCGAAGAGGCCCGTGAGTCGATCGCGGCCGATCTCGGCGCACGCCCCTCCGAGGTGATCTTCCTCTCGGGTGGTACCGAGGGCGACAACCTTGCTGTCAAAGGCATCTACTGGGGTCGGCGCGCTCAGGATCCGCGCCGCCGCCGCATCATCGCGAGCGCGGTGGAACACCACGCTGTGCTCGATGCCGTCGAATGGCTCTGCGAGCACGAGGGCGCGGACGTGACGTGGCTGCCCGTGGACGAGGCAGGGCGAGTGGATCCGCGCACGTTGCGCGAGGAGCTCGAGGCGCACGCCGACGAGGTCGCGCTCGTGACCGTCATGTGGGCGAACAACGAGGTCGGTACCGTGATGCCGATTGCCTCGCTCGCGGCAGTGGCCGCAGAGTTCGACATTCCGATCCACAGCGACGCAGTCCAGGCCGTGGCGCACCTTCCTGTCGACTTCGCGGCGAGCGGCCTGTCTGCCCTCACCGTGGCCGCACACAAGTTCGGCGGACCTCAGGGCGTGGGCGCGCTACTGCTGGGCCGGCAGGTGCCGTGTGTTCCGCTGGCACATGGCGGCGGCCACGAACGCGACGTGCGATCCGGGACCCAGGACACCGCGTCGATCGTGGGTATGGCGACGGCTCTTCGTCACGCGACCGCCGAACTGCAGGAACAGGCCGCCGAACTCGGGACGCTGCGCGATGCGCTGATCTCCGGCGTCGAACGGGTCGTGCCCGATGCGGTGCTCAACGGGCTGCGCGGAGCCGATCGGTTGCCGGGCAATGCACATTTCACATTCCCCGGGTGCGAAGGCGATTCGTTGCTCATGTTGCTCGATGCTGCCGGGATCGAATGTTCGACGGGTTCGGCATGCACTGCGGGGGTGGCACGGGCGAGCCATGTGCTGGTCGCAATGGGATGCGACCCGGCCACGTCTCGGGGATCCCTACGATTTTCGTTGGGGCACACCACGACCCGGGGGGATATCGAAGCTCTGCTTGCGGCGTTGCCGCAGGTGGTGGAGAGAGCGCGCGCTGCCGGAATGGCGAGCGTCGGCGGACGAGGAGGTGACCGGGGATGAGGATTCTTGCGGCGATGAGCGGCGGTGTGGACTCGGCGGTTGCTGCGGCCCGTGCCGTCGATGCGGGCCACGAGGTGGTCGGTGTGCATCTGGCCTTGTCGACGGCGCCGGGTACGTTGCGCACCGGATCGCGTGGATGTTGTTCCAAGGAAGACGCCGGCGATGCGCGCCGCGCCGCCGACGTACTCGGAATTCCGTTCTATGTATGGGATTTCGCCGACCGCTTCAAAGAAGACGTGATCGACGATTTCGTGGCGTCCTACGCTGCCGGGCAGACCCCGAACCCGTGCCTGCGCTGCAACGAGAAGATCAAGTTCTCGGCGCTGGCGGATCGCGCCATCGCCCTCGGGTTCGACGCCGTCGCGACCGGCCACTATGCGCGGCTCGACGGCGGGGTGTTGCGGCGCGCGGTCGACGCAGACAAGGACCAGTCCTATGTGCTGGCAGTGCTGACCGCGGAACAGCTCTCGCGTGCGATGTTCCCCGTGGGCGACACCCCGAAGGAGCAGATCCGCGAAGAGGCCGCCGAGCGTGGCCTGGCGGTGGCGAACAAGCCCGACAGCCACGACATCTGCTTCATCCCGTCGGGCGACACCCGCGCATTCCTCGGAGCCAGGATCGGTGTCCGGCCCGGCTCCGTCGTCGACGCCGACTCGGGTGAGATTCTCGCCGAACATGAAGGTGTGCACGGCTTCACGATCGGGGCAGCGCAAGGGCCTCGGGATTGCAGGGCCCGGCGCCGACGCGCCCCCGCTACGTCACGGAGATCGAACCAGAGACCGGCACCGTGAAGGTGGGCGGCGCCGAACGTCTGCAGGTGTCGTCGATCAGAGCAGAACGTGCCGTGTGGACGTCGGGTTCCGCGCCGGTCGGGCCGATCGAATGCGTCGTACAGGTCCGCGCGCACGGAGGCCTCGCCGAGGCGGTCGCCGAAGCTGTCGGCAGCGTCGACGATGTCGTGAACCGCGACGGAGGCATCGAGATCTCGCTTCGCGAACCGCTCACCGGTGTTGCGGCAGGCCAGGCGGCGGTTCTCTACCGCCCCGACCCGGCAGGCGACATCGTCCTCGGCAGCGGCACGATCGCCACCACCGACACGGCCGGAGAACAGTGACGACAGAGCAGGTCGGTGCGAGTCCCTGGGCGGGGCTGGTCACCGGAATCGGATCATGGCCGGGCACCGACGCCCGGGAGGCCGCCGCGGTGATCATCGGAGAACTTCCGGCGCTGCCTCACCTGGTCGAGCTCCCTGCACGGGGGCTCGGAGCCGACATGATCGGCCGCGCGAGCGCACTGCTCGTCGACATGCATCTGGATGCCACCACCACGGGCTACCGTCTGCGGGCCGGGCGCGGTGCCGTCGCACGTGTCGCCGAGGACCTGCTGAAGCAGGACCTCGACGCATTCGAGGAGGCGTGGGAACTCGCCGGAGCCGGGTCCGATCGCACCGTCAAGGTGCAGTCGATCGGACCGTGGACGCTCGCCGCGCATACCGAGCTTGCGACGGGCAAACGCGCTCTCGTCGACCGCGGTGCGGTCCGCGACCTGTCGGAATCTCTCGCGGAAGGTCTCGCACGGCACGCCGCCGAACTCCGGCGGCGCCTCGGCGTCTCGACGGTCGTCCAACTCGACGAACCGGCACTACCGGCCGTGCTCGCCGGGTCGCTGCGGGGACGCACCATGCTCGAAACCGTACCGGCTGTGCCCGAACCCGAGGCCCAGCATGTCCTCG
>BBEG01000210.1 GCA_001312645.1 Rhodococcus sp. JCM 9791 | reverse complement strand
CCCGCGGGACCCGACACCGAGTTCGACGACGAGCCGACGGCGGCACCGCAGGCGGTAGGCAGCGACGGGCTCAGCCGGCTGGCACTGAGCAAGAAACGCAAGAAGCGCAAGCTGCGACTCGCCGCACGCGTCGCGGTCTCGCTCGCATCCGTCCTCGCCCTCGTCGGCACGGGATCGGTCTGGAGTTATCTCCGGGCGACCGAGGCCGGATTCTCACAGATCGCAGCACTCGACACCGAGTCCGAGGACATCGTCGATCCCATCGGGCAGACCGGCGACGAGACGTACCTCATCGTCGGTACCGATACTCGTGCGGGCGCCAGCGGTGCAGTGGGTGCCGGAAGCGTCGAGGACGCCGAGGGTTCTCGCGCCGACGTCGCGATCCTCGTCAACATTCCTGCCGATCGCAGTCGCGTGGTCGCGGTGTCGTTCCCTCGAGATCTCGACGTGGAGCGGCCGGTGTGTCTCGCGTGGGACAGCATGACCGGCGACTACAGCTCCGAGGTCCATTCCGCGGCCGAAGGCGACAAACTCAACGCGGTGTACGCACTCGGTGGCCCGAAATGCCTGGTCAAGACGATCCAGAAGATGTCGGGTCTGAAGATCGGCCATTTCGTCGGTATCGACTTCGCCGGCTTCGAATCCATGGTCGACGAGGTCGGCGGTGTCGAGGTCTGCACCCCGACTCCGTTGGTGGACGGTGAGCTCGGCACGATCATCGACACTGCGGGCACCCATTTCCTCGACGGCCGACAAGCCCTCGACTACGTTCGTGCGCGCAAGGTCGAGTCCGAGATCAACAGCGACTATTCGCGGATCAACCGCCAGCAGAAGTTCCTGTCGTCGCTGCTGCGGTCTGCGTTGTCGAACAAGGTTCTGCTCGACCCGGGGAAGCTCAACGGGCTCATCGGTGCCTTCACCCGCGCAACGTTCGTCGAGAACGTCAACGCCGATTCACTGGTGAAGCTCGGGCGATCGCTGCAGAACGTCGACGCCGGCGCCGTCTCCTTCCTGACCGTCCCCACTGCCGGCACCAACGACTGGGGCAACGAGATCCCTCGGCTCGACGACATCAAGGCGATCTTCACCGCGATCATCGACGACCAGCCACTCCCCGGCGAGAAGCGTGATGCCCCGCCCCCGAAGCAGAGTCCGACGCGGCCGCAGCCCCGACCCTCGCACTCACCGCGGTCGATCCGTCGTGGGTGTCGGTGAAGGTGTCGAACGCGTCGGGCGAGTCCGGCCTCGCGGCCCGTACCAGCGAGGAACTCGCCGCCAACGGCTTCCCGATCTATGACACGGGCAATTACACGGGCACCAGCACGCAGACCGTCGTGCGGTTTGCTGCCGGAATGGAAGCCGAGGCGGCGACGGTGGCGTCCTCGTTCCCCGGTACGGTGCTGCAACGGGCATCCGACTCGTCGCTCGGCAATGTGGTCGAGGTCGTTCTCGGAGCCGATTTCGACGGTACCGTCGCATTTCCCACCCCGGCCGGAACTGCCCTCGAGCCGATTGCGATCGAAGAAGCCCTCGACGAGGGGGCCGCACAGCTGCCGGAGGACCTCGCCGTCACCAATGCCGGCGCCGATCTGTGCAGCTGAGAGCGCTGAACGCCGCGGGGACGTTCACCTGCGGTTCACTTGTTGATCGTGATATGTACTGCTCGACACCGTATGGTGTGGCATTATGCGTGTCGCTTACAACGAACAGATGGATGAACTCACCGGGCTCCTCGGTGAAATGGCCGGGCTTGCCGGAACGGCAATGGAACGGGCCACCCAAGCCCTGCTCCAGGCCGACCTCCCCCTCGCGGAGATGGTGATAGAAGAGCACGACAAGATCACCGAACTCGGTGCCGTGTGTGAAGAGAAGGCCTTCGCGCTTCTCGCACTACAGGGCCCGGTCGCGGGCGACCTGCGCGCGGTGGTGAGTGGCATCCAGATAGTCGCGGACATCGACCGGATGGGTGCGCTGGCATTGCACATCGCGAAGGCCACGCGCCGACGTCACCCCAATCACGTGCTTCCCGACGAGGTCAGCGGATACTTCGCGGAGATGGGCCGGATCGCTGTGTCCCTCGGCGCCGCGACCCGCGAGATCCTCGAGACCCGCGACCCCGAGCGGGCAGCACGCCTCCACGAGGAGGACGAGGCGATGGACGATCTCCACCGCCACCTGTTCACTGTGCTCATGGACCGCGAATGGAAGCACGGCGTGGCCGCAGCCGTCGACGTCACCCTCCTGGGCCGCTTCTACGAGCGGTTCGCCGACCACGCCGTAGAGGTGGGTCGTCGCGTGATCTTCCTGGTGACGGGCAAGCTGCCCACCCTCGAGGACTTCCACACGATGCAGCAGCGCGTCGACAAGCTCACGGTGTACCCCGAGTCCTGAGTTCGCCTGCGCCACACGCTCAGAGCCCCGACCGGATGATCCGGTCGGGGCTCTCCTATGTGCACTGTTGCCGGGGAGGACTCAGCCGAAACGGCCCGAGATGTAGTCCTCGGTGGCCTTCTCCGTCGGGTTCGAGAAGATCTTCTCGGTGTCGTCGATCTCGATCAGTTTGCCGGGCCTACCGGTGGCTTCGAGATTGAAGAACGCGGTCTGATCGCTCACACGCGCTGCCTGCTGCATGTTGTGAGTGACGATGACGATCGTGAACTCCTGCTTCAGCTCGGTGATCAGGTCTTCGATCGCGAGCGTCGAGATCGGGTCGAGAGCGGAGCACGGCTCGTCCATGAGCAGCACGTCGGGCTGCACCGCGATCGCGCGGGCGATGCACAGACGCTGCTGCTGGCCGCCGGACAGACCACCGCCGGGCTTGTCGAGACGATCCTTGACCTCCGTCCACAGGTTCGCACCACGCAGCGACTTCTCGGCGACCTCGTCGAGCTTCTTCTTGTCGCGCATACCCTGCAGCTTCAGACCCGCCACGACGTTGTCACGAATCGACATCGTCGGGAAGGGGTTCGGCCGCTGGAACACCATCCGATGGTCTTGCGAACACCCACCGGGTCGACGACCGTGTCGTAGATGTCCTCGCCGTCGAGGAGCACCGACTTCGACGTAGGCGCCGGGTGTGACCTCGTGCATGCGGTTGAGGGAGCGGAGCACGGTGGACTTACCGCAGCCGGACGGGCCGATGAACGCGGTGACGTTGCGAGGCGGCACCGACAGCGTCACGTCGGACACCGCGTGGAACTTCCCGTAGTAGATGTTGACGTCCTTGAGGTCCAGACGCTTGGCCATTACCGGCTCCCTAATGATGTATCGAACAAGAAGAATGGGGTCATCGGCGGATCGGAACTATTTGGAGCGACCTGCGACAGGCGGCCGATCAGCTTGGCCGCGATGTTGAGAATCGCGATGATGAGAATCAACGTCAGGGCGGCACCCCAGATACGCATCGAGCCCGCTTCCGTGGGGTTGTTCATCTCCGCCACCATCAAGCCCGGCAGGGTAGCCATCTCGCCGCCGAACAGGTTGAAGTTGATGAACGGCGCGTAGCCCACGAGGATCAGCAGCGGCGCGGTCTCGCCCATCACACGGGCAAGCGCGAGCATGACACCGGTGATGATGCCGGCGAGCGAGGTCGGAAGCACGATCCGAGCGATGGTCTTCCACTTCGGGACACCGAGCGCATACGACGCTTCTCGCAGATCCTGCGGAACGATCCGCAGCATTTCCTCGGTGCTACGCACCACGACCGGCACCATGAGCAGCACCAGCGCCAGGGACACCGCGAATGCCGACTTCGGCATACCGAACGTCGCGACCCACAGCGCGTAGATGAACAGCGCGGCCACGATGGACGGAACACCACTGAGGATGTCGACCATGAATGTCGTGATGCGGCCTAGCTTCGACTTGCCTGCGTACTCGACGAGATAGATCGCAACGAACACACCGAGCGGGATCGAGATGACTGCACACACCAATCCCTGCAGCAGGGTGCCGATGATCGCGTGGTAGACACCGCCGCCCATGGACGAAGCAGTCAGTCCACTCAACGAGTGTGTGAACCAGGTCGCCGAGAGCAGGGCGGGCAGGCCCTTGGTGATCACGGTGATCAGCACCCAGGCCAACGGTACGAGAGCAACGAGCACCGAGAGCGTGACGAGCACCGTGGCCGCGACGTCCTTGGTACGGCGTGCACCGCTGACCCGCTGGAATGTCGGCGCTTTCACCGGCGATGTGAGGGTTGTCGTCGTCATGGCCTCAGTCCTTCTTTCCAGCGACGATCATGCGGGCTGCGGCGTTGACGATGAAGGTCAGGACGAAGAGCACGAGACCCGCCGCGATGTAAGCACCGGCCTGGATGTTGTTGTTGAACTCGGCGTAACCGAGGGCGATCTTCGATGCGATGGTGGCGCCACCGTCGAACAGCGACCAGGAGAACGCTTCGGACGTGGTCCGCAGGATCAGGTAGAGCGCCATGGTCTCGCCGAGTGCACGTCCGAGACCGAGCATGGAACCGCTGACATAGCCGGACTTTCCGAACGGGATGACCGTGGTCTTCACGACTTCCCATCGAGTCGCGCCGAGCGCCAGCGCCGCCTCGATGTGCGCGGTGGGCGTCTGGACGAACACCTCACGACTGACCGCAGCAATGGTGGGCAGGATCATCACCGCGAGCACGATACCCGCGGTGAAGATCGTTCCGCCGCCGATGATGGAACCACTGCCCGTCGCGAACAACGGGAACCAGCCGAGGCTGGTGTTGAGGAACTCCGCGACCGGACGCAGGAAGGGCGCGAGGACGAGCATGCCCCACAACCCGTAGACGATCGACGGCACCGCGGCGAGCAGGTCGATCACGTACGCAAGCGAATTCTTGATGCGCGCGGGGCAGTACGAGGTGAGGAAGATCGCGATACCGAGGGCCACCGGCATCGCAAGCACCAGCGCGAACACCGACACGAGGACGGTGACCTGGAAGAGATCGAGGACACCGAAGGCCATCGCCTCGATGTCCTGCGTGACCCAATCACGGCTGGTGAGGAAGTTGACGGTATTGCGCTGCAGCGCCGGCACAGCACGCCAGACGAGGAACACCGCGATCGCGGCGATGATCACCGAGACCAGGACGGCGGACCCGGAAGCCAACGAACTGAAGATCCGGTCGCCTGGCCGGACGACGGTCTTCTTCTTGGTCTGTGGGGAAGTAATCTTGGCCTCCGGTGTCCTGCCGTGCGGACCGCCCGGTCTGACCCGGCCGGGTCAGGACCGGCGGCGCGAGTAGCCGAGGTGCTCGGCGCGTCACTCATGTGAACTCGCAATCTATCTCGTTGTGGATTTCAGGAACGGGCGGTCCGCCTGCAGAGACGATCAGGCGATGGCGTCGATCGACTCGGTCAGCTTCGTCTTGAAGGAATCGGGAAGCGGAACGTAGCCGATTTCCTCCAGGCCTTCCTGGCCTTCGTTGGCCGCGCTGGTCAGGAACGACTTGACCGCGGCCGAGGTGTCGGCGTCGTAGCCGCCCGAGCAGACGATCTCGTAGGTGGCGAGCACCAGCGGGTAGGCACCTTCGGTGTCCGTGCCGAAGATCGACGTGAGATCGAGGGTCAGGTCGCCGCCGCCGGCGCTGGCGAACTCGGCCCCGTCGATGGCCGCAGCGGCGGTCTCGGAGGTCAGCTCGACCGGGCCGTTGCCGGTGTCGATCGAAGCGATGCTGAGTCCGTTCTGCTCGGCGAACGACTGCTCGACGTAGGTGATCGATCCGGGCGCACCCGAAACAGCCTGGGCGACACCGGCAGAGCCCTTCGCGCCCTCACCGATACCGCCGGTGAAGTCGGATCCTGCACCGGTGGTCCATGCACCGTTGGACGACGCTTCGAGGTACTGCTGGAAGTTGTCGGTGGTACCCGACGAATCCGAACGGACGATCGCCGTGATCGGGGCATCGGGCAGTTCGACGCCCTCGTTGAGTGCGGCGATCGCCGGATCGTTCCACGTCGCGATCTGGCCGTTGAAGATCTTGGCGGCGACCTCGCCGTTGACGACGAGGTTGTCGACGCCCTCGAGGTTGTAGGCGAGCGCGACCGGGCCGAACACGAGCGGCAGGTTCCATGCCGGGTTGCCTGCGCAACGCTCGGCGGCCAGCGCAGCCTGCTCGTCCTTGATGGCAGAGTCGGAGCCTGCGAAATCGATCTGGCTTGCGATGAATTGCGTGCGGCCGTCGCCGGAACCCGACGGGTTGTACGCCACGTTGACCGTGGAGCCCTTCTCGTTGCAGACAGCGATGTAGGTCGACACGAAGTTGTCCATCGCGTTCTTCTGCGCAGACGACCCCGCGCTGGAGAGGTTCTCCTTGCCCTCGCAAGTCGCGCCCGACGCGTCGGCGTCGACCTCGACCGAACCCGCGTTGTTGTCGCTACCACAAGCCGCGAGCGTGAGGGTGCCGGCCGCAAACAGGCCGAGCAGGGCACCATTGCGCTTCAGGTTCACCTGTACTCCTTCGGGAATATCGCTTCCGCCACACAAGGCTGGGTGGCGACTTCGAGACGCGGGAGGATCCCGGCGCCGAGTCGACAGCATCCGACCCGTATGCAGAAGGTAGGCGGATCCGGTGGACGGATACTCTCTCGCCGGTTAACGGGAGATGAACACGCCGGATACAGGCGCTGGTGGTGTTGCGACGATCACCCGAACTTCACCGGACAACAACGTGTCGTCGGGAGATGTTCACTTCGCGTATGCGACATCCACATGGAAGCGCTCGAACCCGAGCTTGCCATAGGTGTTGAGCGCCGCCGTGTTGTCGCCCTCGACATAGAGCAGAACCGTGGGCAGTCCGCGCTCGCGCAGATGATGCAGTCCGGCGAGAGTGAGGAGCCGGCCGAGACCCCGGCCCTGCGCCGTGGGATCGATACCGACCACGTAGACCTCGCCGAGCGACGGTTCCGTCGGACCCGCCGGGTGCACCTTCGTCCAGTGGAATCCCAGAAGTCGATCCGGGTCCGCGACGTCGAATGCGAGGAAGAGCCCCTCGGGGTCGAACCACGACTCGGCGCGACGGTCGGCCACATCGCTCAGGGTCATTCGCCCTTGCTCGGGATGCCATTCGAAGGCGGATGCATTGACCCGGACGAGTTCCGGGTCGTCCGAGGGACCTCGATACGTGCGCAACTCGACCGAATCGGGAACCTCGAGCTCGGGGAGCGCGAGATCGAGCGACCGTCTCAGTTGAAGCAGTTCGCGCACGCCCCTCAGATCGAGTTTCGCGGCGACAGCGCGGGCCGCGGCAAGGTCTCCGTGCGCCCACACCCGCGCCCCGGATCCGCCTTCGGTCAGCGCCGCTCCTACGAGCTCGCTACCGAGGCCACGCCCTCGATGAGCCGGATCCACGACGACCTCGGACATCGATGGGTGCTCGCCGTGCGCAGGCGTGAGGTTCGCATACCCGGCGACCGCACCGTCCACGATGGCGATCAGGTGCCGCGCATCGGTGTCACGGGTCAGTGAATGAACTGCCTGCTCCGATACCGGAGCGGTTCCGTCGTGCTCGGTCGCGCGATCGAGAAGTGCCTGTACTTCGGCGGCGTGCTCCGCGCTCGGACGATCGACGAACTGCTGATGCAACGGGAGCTCTTCGCGCTCGTTGGGCCCGGTCTTCATGAACCCGAGGTAACCACTACTCCACGAATTCGTCCTCGGGGTGCCCGACCGTGTGACCGCCCTTGGTGCGGCTGCTCGGCCGGACCGCCTTGTATCCGACATTGCGGACGGTGCCGATGAGAGCTTCGTGTTCGGGGCCGAGCTTCGCGCGGAGTCGTCGTACGTGGACGTCGACCGTGCGGGTGCCGCCGAAGAAGTCGTAGCCCCACACTTCCTGCAGCAACTGCGCGCGGGTGAAGACCCGACCGGCGTGCTGGGCGAGATACTTGAGGAGTTCGAATTCCTTGTACGTCAGGTCGAGCGGTTTTCCGCGCAACCTCGCCGTGTAGGTGTCCTCGTCGATGGTGAGTTCGCCGAGTGTGATCCGCCCGGACGTCTCGGCGCCGACCGCACCACCGGATCGAGCCAGGAGCAGCCGCAAGCGGCGTCGAGTTCCGCGGGCCCTGTGCCCGTGAGCAGGATGTCGTCGAGCGCCCACTCGGGATTGACCGCGACGAGCCCACCCTCGGTGAGAACTGCGATGACGGGGATGGCCGACCCTGCTCCCCCGAGCAGACGACACAGTCCGCGCGCTGCGGCGAGATCGGTCCGGGCGTCGACGATCGCGATGTCTGCGGTCGCGGCCTCGAGCAACGACGACACCTCGGTCGGGACGGGCCGTACCGAATGCGCCAACAACGACAGCGACGGCAATACGGCATCAGGATTCGGATCGGAGGTCAGAAGGAGAAGCTCCACCGGGCCTCCGTTTCGTCGCGCTGACTGGGCGGATCGTTCTGGATGAACGACGTGCTACAGATTAACCCCCCATTTGTTACCGCCGTGTTAGCTGGCGAGAACGCGGCGCGGTACGTTCCGTCACAATGGTCGGCGTGCGCAAACTCATCTACGGCCTCGTCGTCCTCGTCGGCGTCGCTCTCCTTGCCGATTTCGGAGCTGCGGCCTGGTCCGAGTACCGGCTGTCACGCGCGCTGCGTGAGGGCGGAGCCTCGAATCCGACCCCGCGGTGACGATCCACGGGTTCCCGTTTCTCCTGCAGGCACGCAACGGGCACTACGAGAACATCGAGATCACCGCAGATCGGGTCCCCACCGACATGCTCGGCGACATCACTGTCGAGGCGAACCTGGTGGGTGCCCACGCAGAGGCGTCGGAGCTCCTCGACGGATCGATCCGGTCTGTTCCGGTCGACCTGCTGTTCGGCCGCGTCATGATCGACGCCACGGAGCTCGGCCAGGCGCTCGGCATTCCCGATCTGCAGATTTCGGCACCGCCGGACAGCAAATCCGACGGCACGGGTGGATCCGGCGGATCCGGTCCGACCACCGCCGGCGGTGTCGTGCTCACCGGCACCGTGCCCGTCGGCCCGCTCTCGGCGCGGGTCAGCGTCCAGGCAGACCTCGTGCTGGACGGCGACCAGGTACAGATCGTCGCGTCCGACCTGTACTTCGGCCCTGAAGGACATGCCGACTTCACGGTTCCCGAACCGTTGAAGCCCCTGGTACTGGGACTGTTCACCACCACCATCGAGCCGCAGGATCTGCCGTTCGGCGTCTACCCCACCTCCGTGGAGGCACGCGGATCGCGGATCGTCATCGAGGGCGAAGCACGCAATGTGACCATCGACCTCGCAGAAGTGCAGCGCCCCTCGTGATCGCATTCGTCGTCCTTGCCGTCGTGATCGTCGCAGCGTGCGTTGCAGGAGTGATGATGCGGGCACAGTCCGGTCGCCTGAAGGAACGCCCCACCGATACCGCCCCAGCGAACCCCGAACTCGGCAAGGTCGGTATCGGCGACGGTGAGCCGGTGATCCTGCATTTCTCCGCGCCTGG
>BBEG01000209.1 GCA_001312645.1 Rhodococcus sp. JCM 9791 | reverse complement strand
CGCGGGTGGAGCGCCGCCGAAACCAGCCGTCGGCGGCCGGGCCGGCGTTCGATCCTGTGCTTGCGTGACTCCTCCTGCGACCTCCTCCCGAACGTCAAGGTGTGAAGACGATCTTCACCGCGCGTCCTGCTTTCGTTGGAAGATGTCGTACGCATGCGGGGCATCCGACAACGGCAGCCGGTGCGTCCTCTCGCCGAGTCCCGCGCGAGCCGCTCCGGAACCAGGTCGACCGCGATGACCCGCGCTCCACGATGCCGGCGATGCGGCCGGCCATGTCGCCGATCGGGCCGAGCCCGAGAACCGTAACCGTGCCCCCGTCCGGGATCTCGGCGTATTCGACCGCCTGCCACGCGGTCGGGAGGACGTCCGACAGGCACACGAATCGTTCGTCGGCGGGCCCTGCGGGACCTTGATGTGGGTGGAGTCTGCATGGGGAACACGCAGGTACTGGGCCTGCCGCCGGGCACACTGCCGTACAGCTGCGAGTAACCGAACAGCGCAGCGCCGCTTCCCTGCTCACGTACCTGGGTGGTCTCGCACTGGGTCTGCAGTCCACGATCACACATGAAGCACTCGTTTCCTCCGCTCGTCGAGACATGCACATCGGCGTACCCGCCGTCTCGGAAGGCAAACGGGTCGCCGCAGGCAAACGGAGTGGGCAGCAGAACATCCCGCAGCATGAAATCAGCCGAGACGGGTATGCGGGAGTCGGCGATACTTCGAAGAAGGGTTGATCATCATGAGCACAGCAGACAGTGGACGCCTGTCGGGCCGGACCATTGCCATCCTTGCAACCGATGGTGTCGAGGAGGTGGAGCTCGTCGAGCCCCGACGTGCGGTGGAGCAGGAGGGCGCCACCGTGCGGTTGCTGTCGCTGGAGAACGGAGAGATCCAGGCGATGCAGAAGGACGTGCATGCCGCGGGCAAGTACTCGGTCGACCAGGTAGTGGCAGACGCGTCGGTGGACGACTACGACGGCCTTCTCCTGCCGGGCGGGACAACCAATCCCGACCATCTCCGCCAGGACGAGAAGGCGGTCGCATTCGTCAGAGACTTCGTCACCTCGGGACGGCCCGTCGGCGTCATCTGTCACGGACCGTGGACGCTCGTCGAAGCCGACGTGGTCCGCGATCGAACGCTGACCTCGTATCCGAGTGTCCGGACCGACATCCGGAATGCCGGTGGCACGGTGGTGGACAAGGAAGTGGTCATCGACCAGAACCTGGTCTCGAGCCGCAACCCGGGCGACCTGCCCGCTTTCTGTTCGGCAGTGGTCGACGTGTTCGCGGGCACACGGCGAGCGGAGTGAATGCGAGCGGCTGGAGCAGGACGGATGCAAGGAGCAGGGCCGCGCGATTTCGTCGTGGTGGCGAACCGTCTTCCCATCGATCTCGTCGAGCAGCCCGACAATGGACCCGCGAGGTGGCAGCGCAGTCCCGGTGGGCTCGTCACGGCCCTCGAACCGGTTCTCCGATCCGTGGACGGCTCGTGGGTGGGATGGACCGGCACCGCTGATGCCGCCCACGATCCGTTCGTCGAGAACGGACTGACCCTTCATCCGGTGCAACTGGATGAACACGAGGTTGCCGAATATTACGAAGGCTTCGCCAACTCGACAATCTGGCCGCTCTACCACGACGCAGTCGTGGCACCCACCTTCCGCCGGGAGTGGTGGCACGCCTACCAACAGGTCAACCGCCGCTTCGCGGAGGCGGCATCTCTGGCCGCCGCGCCGGGTGCCACCGTGTGGGTCCACGACTATCAACTCCAACTCGTACCGCAAATGCTCCGCGAGTTGCGACCGGATGTGAGAATAGGGTTCTTCCTGCACATTCCGTTCCCACCGCCGGAACTGTTCCTGCAATTGCCGTGGCGAAAGGCGACCATCGAGGGTCTGCTCGGCGCGGACCTCGTCGGGTTCCACCTTCCGGGTGCGCCGAGAACTTCCGGTATCTGGCCCGACGGCTTCTCGGCTTGCCCAGTACGCATCGAGCCGAGGGTGGCTGATCGAGTTCGGCACACGGCGTGTGCGCGTGGGCGCCTACCCGATCTCCATCGACGCAGCTCGGCTGCGCGACTCTTCGGTGGAGCCG
The DNA here is from genome assembly GCA_001312645.1 of Rhodococcus sp. JCM 9791. Taxonomy (GTDB): domain Bacteria; phylum Actinomycetota; class Actinomycetes; order Mycobacteriales; family Mycobacteriaceae; genus Rhodococcus. Next base: position 7,372 of record BBEG01000209.1, on the reverse strand, counting down.
AGCACCGTACTACGCGCCGGGCAGATCAGGGCCGAGCTCGTGATCCCGAGATCTTCCTGCTCGGCGTGGATCGACTCGACTACACCAAGGGCATCGAGCTGCGTATCGAAGCCTCCGGGAGTTGTTCCAGGACGGAGCACTCGATCCCGACAAGACCGTGATGGTGCAGCTCGCCACCCCCAGCCGCGAGCGTCTCGCAGCCTATTCCTCGTTGCGAGATGTGGTCGAACGGGTAGTGGGCGGAATCAACGGCGAGTTCGGTCGTCTGCGCGGTCCGGTCGTGCACTACCTGCATCGTCCGGTCGCACGCGACGAGCTCGTCGCGATGTACACCGGCGCCGATGTCATGCTCGTGACACCGTTGCGCGACGGAATGAACCTTGTCGCGAAGGAGTACGTGGCCTGCCACAGCGATGGCACGGGCGCGCTTGTTCTCAGCGAATTCGCCGGGGCCGCCGCAGGGTTGCGTCGTGCTCTGCTGGTGAACCCACACGATCTCGAGGCCGTGAAGAACGCGATACTCAGCGCCGTCCGACTCGGCGATCCGGGCCTGACCCGAAGGATGCGTTCGATGCACGGTCAGGTCATGACTCACGACATCGACCGGTGGACGCGTCATTTCCTCGACGATCTGCGCACGGCGTAGTCCATGCATGCCGTGTCGTTCGAGCCACGACCCTTCCGGTGAACCCAGCCGATGCGAAGTGGCGCATAATCTGACCTATGAAAGATCGTGCCACTCTTCCCGACGCGGCTGCGGCCCGCCCCCTCGGCGGCAACTCGTCCCCGCATGTCGGAAGCTTCCGATACCTGCTTGCCGACGACACGTGGGAGTGGTCCGACGCGGTGGCGGCCATGCACGGATACGCGCCGGGCACGGTGCATCCGACCACCGAGTTGCTACTGCAGCACAAGCACCCCGACGACAAGAAGAAACTTGCAGAACTACTCGAGGCGGTCCGCACCACGGGAGAACCGTTCAGCAGTAAACATCGCATCATCGATACCGCCGGCAACATCAAGAGTGTGGCGGTGATCGGCGACCGCCTGGTCGACGGAAACGGCACGGTGCTCGGCACAAGCGGTTCTACCTGGACCTGTCCGAGGCAATCGAGGAGGACATCCGGGAAGGCGTGGACGAGGCGGTTTCCTCTCTCGCCGCAGCGCGCGCCGTGATCGAACAGGCCAAAGGCATCCTGATGGTGGTGTACGCAGTTTCCGCCCAACACGCCTTCGAGGTCCTGACCTGGCGTTCCCAGGAGACCAATGTCAAGCTGCGGGTACTCTCGGAACAACTTGTCGCGGAGGCTACATCCGGTTCCGGCGCGCAGCCTATCGCGCGCACGGAATTCGATCATCTCTTGATGACACTGCACGAGCGAGTGCCCGACGCCTGATCAAGGCCTCGGGCACCCCCAACAGCTGCCGCTGTGGACTACTGCTGTGAACGCTGCCGTGCTTCGTCCACTTCGCTTCGCCGCGAGCCTTCTCGGCCTCGGCTTCCTTCTTCGCAGCTTCCCGCTGACTCTCGGCCTTGTCCTGTTGGGCGCGTCCCTCACGCGTGAGGTCGTCGTTTCCTACCAAGGCTCCGGCTGCTTCCTTGGCCTTGCCCTTCACGCCTTCGACGGCGCCCTTGATGCCCTCGCTGGGGCCGCTCTTGTCGTCTGTCATTCCGATAATCCCTTCTCGTGATTCACATGCTCGGGTCGCCCGTCCATCGCTTCGACCCCGATTCGGTGTGCTGCTTCTAGAACAACAAGCCGACGGCCACAGCCACGAAGATCAGGACGATCACCACCACGGCGCCGATCGTCATCCACCCGGTGGGAGGGAATCTGAAACTCGTACGCGGCTCCGGCGCAGACAGCCCCGAGGTACCCGATGATTCGGGCGGTGTCGATCCGGGGCGCACTCCACCGCCGGGATCCAGATCCGGTGTCCTGTCAGGACTCGGATCGGTGTTGCCGTGAGGCTCAGGATCGGAGACGCTCATGTGCTCTCCTCGATTCGTTTCCGCATCGTGTCGGTCGAATACCGAACTCGGCAACCGCACTTCTGCTATCGGGCGGACCTGTACTGGATGCCCATTCGCCCGCCATCGAAACCCGATCAACCGGGACGATCCCCGGCCCGCTCCTAATCCGTCTCGCGAACCGCACGTTTGCCACGCGAACCGCACGTTTGCACAGCCACGTGGCGGGGCACCCGAGAGGCACGGCAGTTCACACGAAAGGAGCTTCGGCATGCCACGTGCGATACATGCGGAAACGACTACGACAAGACCTTCACCGTCACTCGCGAGAGCTTCACGGGCACATACGACAGTTTCGAGTGCGCCGTCGATGCGATGGCGCCGGAGTGCGCCCATTGCCACTGCAGAATCCTCGGTCACGGAGTCGAGGCGAACGGGGTGATGTTCTGTTGTGCCCACTGCGCGCGTCAAGTCGGCCAAGACCGGCTCACCGATCGTGTCGGGAGCTGACCACCAGCCATGACCCAAGATGTGGAGAAACGCTGGCGCGATCCCAAGGCGTTCCGTAGCGCCGTCCGGTATGCAGCCATCGTCATTGCGATCGCACTGCTGATCATGGTCGGAGTGATCGTGTGGTCGGCAATGTCCGGTGACAGTTGTGCGGACGCAGAGTTCGCCGTCTGCACCGATCCCGCTCGCCAGATTCTCATGTTCGGACCGGTACTCGTACTTCTTCTGGGAGGACTCGGGGCGTTCATCCGCGCCTATCTGGTGTGGAAGGAGGGTGGCCGTTGGCCTATCTGGCACGGAACCGGGTGGGCCCTCTTCGTTCTGATGGTGATGTACGCCGGCATTTCGGCGACGGCCGCGACGTAGTCCGTTTCTCCGAAGAAGCCGCTGCTCTTTGCCCAGGAGGGAACCCGATGCACATCGCGATCGTGTCCGCAGGCGCGAGTCCGCTCTGTACTGCCGGTGATTCCCACGCCGACGCACGGGGTTTTCACGTCGCTGAGCTCTCCGCAGCCCTCACTCGTGCAGGCCACCGCGTTGTCATATACACACGCTACGACAGCCCCGACCTTCCCGAACGAGTGCGCACCGAGGCGCATTACGAGGTGGTGCACGTCCCTGCCGGTCCGCCCGAGCAGCTGGCGGAGGATGAACTGCTCACCTTCACAGGAGAGTTCGGCTCCTTCCTCCAGAGCGAATGGTCACGTGAACGTCCGGACGTCGCACACGCCCATTTCTGGCTGTCGGGAATCGCGACCCAGTTGGCAGCACGAGAACTGGGAATTCCGACTGTGCAGACCTTCCATACGTTGGGAGTGGTCGAGCGTCGACATCAGAGCACGACGACGCCACCCCATCGGACCGGATCCGCCTGGAGAAACTCGTCGCTCGCGGTGCCACCAGAGTGGTAGCAGCCTGCACCGACGAAGTGTCCGAGCTCACTCGCATGGGCCTACCCCGGGCTCGCACATCCGTCGTGCCCTGCGGCGTCGATGTGAACCGATTCGAACCTGTTGGCCCCACGCTCCTCCCCCGGAGAGCGAAGTATCGCATCGTGTCCATCGGAAAGATCGTTCCCCCAATGGGTTTCGATGTCACGATCGCAGCCCTGAGTGCACTTCCCGACACCGAACTCGTGGTGGCAGGAGACCCACCGGACGGCGGCAGCCCACCCGGCGATCCGGAAGCATCACGGCTCGCCGGAGTCGCACGGCGGTGCGGCGTATACGACCGAGTACGGATGCCCGGCAGGATCGCGCACTCGCAGACGCCCGCTCTATTGCGTTCGGCAGATATCGTCGTGAACAACCCCTGGTACGAGCCATTCGGCGTCGTGCCCCTCGAGGCCATGGCGTGTGGACGACCGGTGATCGCATCCGCGGTCGGCGGCGTACTCGACATCGTGGTCGACGGCGTTACCGGTGATCTCGTACCACCCCGGTCCCCCGAAGCCCTCGCGAAGGCAGCACGGAAACTGCTCGGCGACCCGACCACCCGCGACACCTACGGGATCGCGGGACGCGACCGCGCCGTCGCACGATTCTCGTGGGATCGCGCCGCTGCGGACACTGCCCGCGCGTACGAGCGGTGCATCCCGCTGCCGCGTGAGGAAGCCTCAGTCGAGTGAGAACGCGATGATCCGCTCTCGTTTAGCAACACGGACACCAACATCGCATCGCATCGCATGAAGCATCGACGAAAACACCGTTGCGTGCAAGCATTCACCTTGCACGGCAACGGCTTCGCGACATACTGACCACTACAGTCTGCCGCGTCCTTCGAATGGCATCACGCCGCGTGACTCAGCGATCGCATCGCGCTCTCCAGGGAAAAGTGCTTGGGAATACGCTGTTCGGGGTCGGCAACACGCAGCAGTCGCTGGACCGGCCTTCCGCAGACGAGAGCCCAACGTGCACTGTTCTGGCGACTCACCTCATCGAGCTCGTCGAACACCGCCAGCCAGGCGTCCCGAAGAACCCCACTTCGGACAGGTCCAGGATCACCCGCGGCGAAGACCGAAGCTGCGCACAAGAATACTCGCTCAGCGCAGCCGCGTTACGGAGGTCGATTTCTCCGCCGACTCCGACACGAACCAGAGCGGAGCTGATCTGCTGCGCGCAGAATTGGGCGCCGGCCGCCCAGTAGATCGCAGCACCGGCCGGACCAGGACGCATGGGCAGGGTCCGCGGGGCAGGGCTCTCGGTAGCTGTCATTGCACTTCCCAACGTCTGAGAAACTCCAAAGGCGCTAGTGGCGCAGACGCAGCGGCACAGAATCGCCCGCCGGAATACCGCCCATCATGCGGCACCTTCGACTTCCAGGCTGTGTGCTCAACCGCCCCCAACACTAGTGCAGACCCGGCGCGTGCTCAACCGGATCGAGATATCTCCATCCGTAATGGAGGCAGCGGAAGAACCGTTGGGTTGAAACCTCTCCGACTGGGTAGTCTCCCCCTGAAAGGGAAGCAGAACATTGAGCACCGTTACATGCAGTCACGGAGAACAGGCACCCATGGCGAATTCCGCGTCGGTAGATTCGGCACACGAAGATGCACCCCCCACAGTCGAGCTGCGGGTCAGGGCCGATGCCGACCAGCTTTCGGTGCTGCGCGCGGTCGCGGCAGCGATCGCATTGCAACACGACTTCGATCTCGACACCGTCGAGGACATCAAACTCGCAGTCGACGAGGCAGCAACCCGACTGATCGTGAATTCCACAGATCTGTCCACCCTTCTGTGTAGCTTCCAAGTCTCCCCATCGGGAGTGAAGATCAGCTTGTCGGCACCCACCCGCACGGATGCCCCCACCCGGCAGCCCCGCTCGTTCGGGTGGCATGTTCTCAATTCGCTCACCGATTCGGTTTCGGTGTCGTCGGGTATCGACGACCACGGTGACACTGTGAGCACCATCGACCTTGTGATCTCCGAAGGTAGCGCCGCTCGGTGAAAGAGAACAACAGGAGGACGAACGACGAGTATGCCGACGTCTTCGACGATCTGAAAAGGATCGCTGTTCTCGATGTGAAGGATGCGGAACGCTCTGTGATCCGCGAGCACGTCGTCGAACGTTGTCTCCCTCTTGCCGAACACATCGCGCGTCGCTTCGATGGGCGCGGCGAGGGATTCGAAGACCTGGTCCAGGTCGCGCGTCTCGGGTTGGTCAACGCGGTCGACAGGTTCGATCCGGATCGCGGGGCCGACTTCGTATCATTTGCGGTACCCACCATCATGGGTGAGGTGCGCCGGCACTTCCGCGACACCGCGTGGGCGGTGCGGGTTCCCCGTCGCATGAAGGAACTGCACCTGTCGTTGAGCCATGCAACCGCCGACCTGTCGCAGCGCCTCGGGCGCGCGCCCTCGGCAAGCGAGCTCGCGCAGGAGCTGGGTATCGACCAGGAAGAAGTACTGCAGGGTCTGGTCGCGGGGAATGCCTACACCACTATCTCCGTGGATCGGTCGTCGCCACAGACCGACGACGGACTGACTCTGGCCGAGACACTCGGCGAGTACGACGCGGCCCTCGACGAGGTCGAGAACAACGAAGCACTGCGTCCGTTGCTCGAGGCGCTACCGGAACGCGAACGCTCCATCGTCATGTTGCGATTCTTCGGCAACATGACCCAGACGCAGATCGCCGAACGAGTCGGGGTGTCGCAGATGCACGTCTCGCGTCTGCTGGCAAAGACTCTCGCGCAGCTACGGGATCAGCTCGGCGACAACTTCTGACCCGGCCCGTTCCCTCGGTTCCGGCTCAGAAGGTTGCGGCGTCGATGACGAATCGGTACCGCACGTCGCTCGCAACGACGCGGTCGTAGGCCTCGTCGATGCGATCGGCGGAGATCAATTCGATCTCTGCGGCAATGCCGTTCGCCGCACAGAACTCGAGCATCTCCTGGGTCGACGCGATCCCTCCGACGTTCGATCCCGCGATCGCCCGGTCGTTGTTGCCGAGTGAGAACGCCCGCAGCGTCAGCGGATTCTCGGGCAGTCCCAGTTCGACGAGAACACCCTGCAACGACAGCAGCGACAGGTACCGGTCCAGGTCGAGGTTGACCGACACGGTGTTGAGGATCAGATCGAACTTGCCGCGAAGTTCCTTGAAGATCGCCTCATCGGTCGTCGCGCGGTAATCGACGGCGCCGAAGCGCAGGCCGTCCTCTTTCTTCGCCAGGGAATGGCTGAGCACGGTCACCTCCGCGCCGAGCGCCGCGGCGATCTTGACGCCGACATGCCCGAGACCGCCCATCCCGATGATCGCGACCTTGGTACCGGGGCCTGCCTTCCATCGCTTCAACGGTGAGTACAGGGTGATGCCGGCGCACAGCAACGGCGTCGCCGCGGCGGGATCGAGCCCGTCCGGCACCTGCAGCACGAAGTGTTCGGTGACGACGATGTGCGTCGAGTAGCCACCCTGAGTGACCTGGCCGTCGCGGCCGACGGAGTTGTACGTCGCGGTGACCCTGTTGACGCAGTGCTGCTCGAATCCGGTGGTGCACGGATCGCACTCACCGCACGAATCGACGAAGCACCCCACACCGACCCGGTCGCCGACGACGTGCTTCGTGACCTCGGCGCCGACGGCGGCGACGCGTCCGACGATCTCGTGACCGGGCACGACCGGGTACTTCGTACCGCCCCACTCGTTGCGGGCCACGTGGATGTCCGAGTGACAGATGCCCGCGAATTCGATCTCGATCAGCACGTCGCTCGGACCCAACGGGCGGCGCTCGATCGTGGTCTTCGTCAGCGGGGCATCTGCAGCGGTGGCGGTGAAGGCAGCAGCAGTGATGGTCGGAACAGCCGAGTCGCTCATGCTCCTATCCTTACTCCCCTGCCGGAACCCTGCACCCGCGGGTGCAGGGCGTCACAGTCGTTCGTGCTGTTCGGTCCT
>BBEG01000208.1 GCA_001312645.1 Rhodococcus sp. JCM 9791 | reverse complement strand
CCGGCGACCGTCCCGCGACCCTCGACTATCTCGGCCAGGTCGCCCGTACCGCCGAGCAGCTCGGATTCGAGGCCGCGCTGACCCCGACGGGCCTGCAGTGCGTGGATGCGTGGGTCACCACGGCGATGCTGGTGCCGCAGACCCGGCGACTGAAGTTCCTCGTGGCGTTCCGTCCCGACGCGTTGTCGCCGACGCTGGCCGCGCAGATGGCGACGACATACCAGGAGCACTCCGACGGGCGACTGCTGATCAACATCGTCACCGGTGGTGAGAGCAGCGAACAGGGTGCGTACGGCGATTTCCAGCCGAAGAACGAACGGTATCGGCGCACCGACGAGTTCCTCAGCGTGGTGAGGGGGCTGTGGCGCGGCGATCTGGTGTCGTTGGAGGGCAAGCACGTTCACGTCGAGGGCGCACGGCTCGACAAGACCCCGGCCGTGACACCGACCGTGTACTTCGGGGGGTCGTCGCCCGCGGCGCTTCCGGTGGCCGGCCGGCACGCCGATGTATACCTGACGTGGGGTGAGCCACCGGCCCAGGTTGCGGAGAAGATCGCACGGGTCAGGGCCGCGGCAGCCGAGTTCGGCCGTACGCTGCGTTTCGGCGTCCGCCTGCACACGATCAGCCGCGACACCTCCGAGCAGGCGTGGGACGAAGCTCAACGATTGCTCGACGACATGAACCCCGACGACATCGCGCTCGCACAGGCCGGCCTCGCGGCCAGTGAATCCGAAGGCCAGCGTCGCATGAGCGAACTGCACGGCAGCGCACGACGCCACGACGGTGGTGCCCGCACCCTCGAGATCCACCCGGGTCTGTGGAGCGGAGTCGGATTGGTGCGCGGTGGCGCCGGGACCTCACTGGTCGGCAGCCACACCGAGGTGGCGTCGCTGATCGAGGAATACCGGGCGGCGGGCGTCGACGAATTCGTGCTGTCGGGCGTGCCGCATCTCGAAGAGGCATATTGGTTCGGCGAAGGTGTGCTGCCGATCCTCGAGAGCAGAGGACTGTGGACGCATCCGGATCGAGTCGGTGCCGACCGCAAGCCTGCGTTCGCCCTCTGATCGAGACTCGAACCCGGCCGTGTCCTCGAGCGAGGACGCGGCCGGGTTTCGTGGTGTGATCAGCTGTGCGCGTGGTAGATCGCGCTTGCGATCGTCTCCTTGTATGCGGCGAACTCCGTGGATGTGCGCACGGTGGCCGACCGTCGCTCGTCCGTGGAGTCCTCGGGAAGTTCGATCGGGATGTCCTGCATGATCCGGCCGGGGCGGGCGCTCATCACGAGCACCGGGTGCCGAGAAGCACGGCCTCGTCGACGCTGTGCGTCACGAACAGGACCGTGCGGTGGTGCTCGCGCCAGATGCTGAGCAGCTCGAGCTGCAGTTTCTCGCGGGTCAACGCGTCGAGCGCGCCGAACGGCTCGTCCATCAGGATGATGCGGGGATCGTTGACGAGCACCCGTGCAATCTGGGCGCGTTGCTGCATACCGCCCGACAGTTCGTAGGTGCGGCGATCGGCGAAATCGGCCAGCCCGACCATCTCGAGAATGTCCTCGGCCCGCGCGCGACGATCCTCCTTCGACGCCCCGCGCAGGCGCGGTCCGAGTTCGACGTTGGCGCGCAAGGACTTCCACGGGAAGAGATTGGGTTTCTGGAACACGACCCCACGTTCGGGTCCGGGGCCGGTGACGACGTCGTCACCGATGCGGATCGATCCGCTCGTGGGCTGCTCGAAACCGGCGAGCATCTGGAGCACGGTCGTCTTTCCGCACCCGGACGGCCCGACCAGACACACGAATTCGCCGGGCTCGATCGTCAGGTCGGTGGTGTCGACCGCGCGCACCGCGGTGGCTCCGTCGCCGTACGCCTTCGAGACCCCGGAGAATTCGACTCGGCCGGGGGCCGTCCGTGTGCCGGTCACTGTTCCGCGACCGCGTTCACTGCGTCGACGTACACACCGTTGCTGTATGTCTCGGGTGCGCTGACCTCGGTGATCTCGCCCTGGCTGAGCAGGAACTCCGCGGTGGACTGCAGGTTGGTTGCCATCGCGCCGCCGAGGTACTCGGGTGAAGCCTGGTCGGAGGCGCGAAGGAACTCGAGCCCCTCGAGCTGCTGAGTTGCCTCGTCGGGGGTGATGCCCAGCTGCACCGCGAGTGCGACGGACGCTTCCTGGGGATCGGTGAGCAGCTGCTCGACGGCCCAGTCCTGCGCGCGCGTCCAGGTCTCCATGAACTCGGGGTTGCTCTCGATGAAATCGCGGGTCGCACCGGCGAGGTCGAAGGTGGGAACACCCTCGGCGGCGGTGTCGGCGCTGGTGAGCAGCACGTGTCCGTCGGTGAGCTGCGACAGGGTGGGCTCCCAGATCCAGGTGCCGTCGATCTCCCCGCTCTGCCACGCTGCGACCGTCGCATCCGGGGCGAGATTGACGAGCGTGACCTGGTCGGTGATGCCCGCCCGATCCAGAGCGGCGAGAAGACTGTAGTGCGCGGTCGACGCGAACGGCGTCGCGATCGTCTTACCGGCGAGCTGTTCGACCGAGGTGATCGCGGGGTCGCGGACGACCAATGATTCGGCGGCGCCGATCACGTCGTGGATCCAGATGACCTGCATGCCGATGTTCAGCGGCGCCGACAATGCCTTCGTGGCGGGACTGGACCCGAGCAGCCCGAGATCGACACTGCCCGAACCGAACGCCTGCACCACGTCGCCGCCCGATGCGAAACGGTTCCACGAAATCGTGGCGTTAGGGAGGCAGGCCTCGAGAATGCCGGCATCCTTGACGAGCAGGTCGCCGTTGGGGATGTCCTGGAACGCGATGCGCGCGTCGGTGGTGACGGATTCGTCGACCTCGAACGGGCAGGCCTGCGAGTCGGAGGACGTGTCGCCGCTGGGCGAGGTCTCACGATCGGATGATACGCAACCCGACAGGAGGGCAGTGGCCGCGATGGCCGCTGAGACGTACAGGACTGTGCGTTTCACGATTTTCCTTTCCACGGCACGGCCAGCACGCCGATCCATTTGATGAGTGCGTCGAGAACCAGAGCGGTGATGCCGATGACGACGATGCACGCGATCGTCAGTGGCGTGTCGAGCTGTGTACCGGAAAGATAGGCGAGACCACCGATACCGGGGATTCCGTTGTTCAGTTCGGCTGCGACCACGGTGGTCCACGCGAACCCGACGGCGATGCGGATCCCGGTGAGAACCTCCGGCGCGGTCGACGGGAGCACGACGTGGGCGAGGACCTGGAGCCGGTTGGCGCCGAGTGACCGAACCGCATTGATGTAATCGCGGGGGACCGAATGGACTCCGTTGATGGTCGCGATCGTGATCGCGGGGAATGCTGCGAGGAACAGCAACCAGATCTTCGATGTGTCGCCGATGCCGAACCACACGATCAGCAGGCCGATATAGCCGAGCGGCGGCAGTGCGCGCAGGAAGTTCAGATAGGGCTCGAGCAGCGTATTCAGTGGCCGCCACATGCCCATCGCGAACCCGAGGAGCGGGCCGACGATGATGGCTGCACCTACACCGGCGAAAATGCGCTGACAGCTTGCGAGTAGGTGTTCCCACAGGAAGTAGCCCTGCTCGCCTTGCACGAGGCGATCGACCCCCGGCGCGACCCGGTGCCATGTGTTGGCCTGGACGAATGCGTCCCACACCGCGCCCGGGGAGGGCAGGAACAGGGGTTTGATCAGGCCGGCGGCAGTGACTGCCCACCATGCGAGCAGGAACACGACCAGCGCGAGCACACGCCCGCCGATACGGCGTAGTTGCCCGGATCGGCGATGCTGAGGTGCGTCGCCCATGTCGGGCGTCACCTTGTCCGTTTCCTGCACAGGCGTCTGCGCGGTGAAACTCATACCGGAACCTCCTGGCCGGACGATCCGGGCCGTACCTTCGAGATGTTCAACCGCACCATCCTCGGGCAGGTCGGCTACCGAGGTCCACAGTTGAAATCGTGACGATTCGAACTACGGCCACAGTGGTTTCCCGCGTGCTACGGATCGAAAAACCTCTCGTTCCGGAAGTGGGGGCGATCTCTCTCGGCACTCGACGAATTCGGATCAGCGTGATTCGAACTCGCGGAATGCATGGCGAGGTGGCGTAATACCGGACTGTGAGTCCGGGTACCTCTATCGATCCGGAACCCTTACCGGCGCAATGTCCCGCGGCTCGATACGGTCACTTGCCGTCGGATCCGGGCTCGATGCCGTCGGCGATATCGTCCTGTTTCGTCCGAATCGAACTTCTCGGGGGAACAGATTATGAGTGACGTCGCGCGGCTGCGCCAACCACGCTCCGACCGGGCGCGACAGGTGTCCGACGTGTTGCGCCGGCAGATCCACGGCGGCGCGTACGAATCGGCATTGCCTGGCGAACAGGACCTCGCGCACGAGTTCGGGGCATCCCGCAACACAATCCGCGCCGCACTGTCCCTGCTCAAGGACGAGGGTCTGATCGATCGGGCGCCGAAAGTGGGAACCCACGTCGTCGGGCGCAAGTACGAACACGGGCTCGACGCACTGCTCGGTCTGAAGGAGACGTTGCGCGGCTACGGTGAGGTCCGCAACGAGGTGAGGGCCGCATCGGTCATCACCGCGCCCCCGGCTGTTGCCCGTCGCCTGCAACTGGACCCGGGCAGTCCCGTCGTCTACGTCGAACGACTCCGCTATCTCGGTGATCTGCCCTGAGTCTCGACCAGACCTACCTCGAGCCCGAGATCGGAACCGAACTGCTCGAACGCGACCTCGAATGCAATGACGTGTTCGCGCTCATCGAGGAGATCTGCGACCGGCCACTCGGGGGAGCGGACCTCGGGCTCGAAGCGGTCACCGCGGATGCCCATTCCGCTGCGCTCCTGCAGACCTCCGAGCACGCGGCGCTCCTGCTGCTCGAACGCCTCACAGCGCTGGACGACGGGCGTCCCGTAGACCTCGAGTACATCCGCATGCGCGGAGATCGAATCACGATGCGCGGCAGTCTTGCCCGCAGGCCGGAACCGACAGGGTGGGAGATCACCACATGAGTTTGATCAATCAGCGCGCCGACGTACCCGTCACCATCGACGAGTCACTGTGCATCACAGGATGCACGCTGTGCGTCGAGATCTGCCCTCTCGACTCACTCGCCATCAACCCGGAGAACGGGAAGGCATTCATGCACGTCGACGAGTGCTGGTACTGCGGTCCGTGCGCCGCGCGCTGCCCCACCGGCGCGGTCACCGTGAACATGCCCTATCTCCTCCGCTGACCCGAAACGGATGAACCACATGAAGCGCACTGTCACGGCGTTCGCGCTCGTTGCCGCCGTCTCGTCAACCGCCGCCTGCTCCCTCGAAGGCGCAGGTTCATCCGACGACACCGTCCGCGTCGTCGTCGGATACCAGTCGAAGACCATCAACACCGTCACCGCCGGCACATTGCTGCGCGCCCAGGGCTATCTCGAACAGCGACTGCAGACGCTCACGGACTCGACCGGTGTCGAATATTCGGTGGAATGGCAGGACTACGACACCGGCGCACCCATCACCGCGCAGATGGTCGCCGAGAAGATCGACATCGGGTCGATGGGCGACTATCCGATGCTCATCAACGGGTCTCGGACACAATCGAACCCGAACGCGGAAACCGAAATCGTCTCGGTCACCGGATACAACCCGAAGGGCGCCCTCAACATGGTGGTGGTGCCACCGGAGTCGCCCGCGCGAAGCCTCACCGACCTGGCCGGGCAGAAGATCTCGGCCAGCGTCGGGTCTGCGGGCCACGGCACACTGGTACAAGCACTCGACAGGGCAGGAGTCGATTCCGACACCGACGTCGAGGTTCTCAATCAGCAGCCCCAGGTCGGTTCGTCAGCGCTCGAATCCGGGCAGGTGGCGGCGTTGTCTCAGTTCGTGGCCTGGCCCGGTCTTCTGGTGTTCCAGGACAAAGCTCAGCTGTTGTACGACGGAGCAGAGTTGAACGTCCCGACGCTGCACGGTGTGGTGGTGCGCGAATCCTACGCAGCCGACCATCCCGAAGTGCTCGATGCCTTCCTGCGCGCACAGCTCGACGCGACCCGGTTCATCCAGAAGGAACCGCTGGAAGCCTCACGGATCGTCGCCGAGGACTCCGGTCTGCCGCAGGAAGTCGTGTACCTGTACAACGGCCCGGGCGGCACGTCGTTCGACACCACCCTCAAGCCGCATCTGGTCGACGCACTGAAAGGCGATGTGCCGTACCTGAAGTCGATCGGCGACTTCGAGGAACTGTCGATCGACGGATTCGTCGACGACGGCCCGTTGCGCACCGCATTCGAGGCCGAAGGGCTCGACTACGACGTCACCCTCGCGCAGACGGGTAATCCCGCCGAGGTCACCGGCGCGGACCCGGTGTGCGGTTCCGATGCGACCGACCCGGCTTGGCAGGAGAGATCTGGTTCGACGGCGCCGACACGACCCAGGTCGCGGCCGACCCGACGTGCCTGCTGCGTGCGGTCAAGCACGCGCGAGCAGCCGGTGAGACGATCCGCGCCGCATACGTTCCGGACGCGGAACTGGGCACCCGCTGGTTTGCCGACAAAGCGCTGTGGGTCCGCGACGGAGACACATACTTGCCGTTCATCACGCACGCCGCGGTCGATCGGTATCTCGCGACCGACCCGACCGCCACCATCGTCGATTACGACACCGCCGTGAACGAGGTGCGACCTTGACCGCTGTCGTCGATAAATCCGTCGGCCTCGCCGAGGAGGAGGCTGCCGACACACCGACCACCAGACGATGGCGCTCACGCCTGCTGCGCGGCATATCCGTGCTGGCCGCGGTCGGATTGTGGCAGCTCCTCACCGCACACGACGTCCGCATCTGGCTGCGGTTCGATACGTTGCCGACCGTCACCGATGTCCTCGCAGCCTTCGGCGCGCAACTGCGCGGCGACCTGTTCTACCTCGATCTCGCTCAATCACTCCTCCGCATCCTCACAGGATTCGGTCTCGCCGCCGTGATCGGAGTGATCGTCGGTGTGGCGCTGGGACGTTCGTCCATGGCCGCGGACACCATCGGACCGCTCGCGGAGTTGGCCCGCCCGATCCCGGCGATCGCGGTGGTGCCCGTCGCGATCCTGCTTTTTCCCAGTGACGAGGCCGGCATCGTGTTCATCACCTTCGTCGCCGCGTTCTTCCCGATCATGGTCAGCACCCGGCATGCGGTTCGTGCACTGCCCACCCTGTGGGAGGACTCGGTGCGCACACTCGGCGGAAGCCGGTGGGATGTGCTGGCACGTGTGGTGCTTCCCGGAATCCTCCCGGGGGTGTTCTCCGGATTGTCCGTGGGACTCGGAGTGGCGTGGATCTGCGTGATCTCCGCAGAGATGATCTCCGGACGTCTCGGCGTCGGCTACCGCACGTGGCAGGCGTACACGATCGTCGACTACCCCGGAGTGTTCGTCGGGATGATCACCATCGGAGTGCTCGGCTTCGCCACCTCCGGCGCGGTCGAACTGCTCGGTCGCCGAGTCACCCGGTGGCTGCCACGAGGAGAACAGCGATGACCGCACTATCTTCGGCGCAAACCCGGTCGTTCACGGCCGGGATAACCGATCCCTCGAGCGGTGTGTGTCGGTGGTCGCTTGTATGGTGCGGGCGTGCAACTTCGATACCGCTACCGCGTGTATCCGACGCCCGGCCAGCAAGACATGCTGGTCCGGTCGTTCGGATGCGCACGGGTGGTGTTCAACGATGCACTGCGCGCCCGACAAGACGCGTACGCGGCGGGGGTGCGGCTGTCGGACACCGCCGTGCAGAAACAGGTGGTCACCGAGGCCAAACGCACCCCGGCGCGGGTGTGGCTGGGCGAGGTGTCGTCGGTGGTGCTGGTGCAGGCCTGTCAGGACGCGCGTCGCGCGTATCGGAATTGGTTCGAGTCGCTGTCCGGGAAGCGGAAGGGTCGCAGGGTGGGGGCTCCGCGGTTCCGATCTCGCAAGGACACTCGGCAATCGATCCGGCTCACTCGGAACGGGTTCAGTGTCCGGGACAACCGGACACTGTATATCGCGAAGGTCGGCGAGCTGAAAGTCGCCTGGTCGCGGGAGTTGCCGTCCGAGCCGAGCAGCGTCACGGTCATCAAGGATTCGGCGGGCCGCTATTTCGCGTCGTTCGTGGTGGAGACCACCGACGAGCCGATGCCCGAACTCGACTCCGAGGTGGGGATCGACCTCGGGCTCACGACATTTGCGGTGCTCTCGGATGGAAAGGTGATCGAGTCCCCGAAGTTCTTTCGACGCGCCGAACGGAAACTGCGAAAGGCCCAGCAGAATCTGTCCCGCAAGGAGAAGGGCTCCAACAATCGGGCCAAAGCCCGAATCAAGGTTGCGAGAGCTCACGCGAGGGTGGCCGATGCCCGCAGCGAGTGGGCGCACACACAGTCCACGATGATCATCCGCGAGAATCAAGCGGTGTTCGTCGAGGATTTGTGTGTCGCGGGTTTGGCGCGGACGCGGTTGGCGAAGTCGGTGCACGATGCCGGGTGGGCGATGTTCACCCGGCTGTTGGAGGAGAAAGCTGCCCGGTATGGGCGGACGTTCGTGAAGGTGGATCGCTGGTTTCCGTCGTCGCAACTGTGCTCGGTGTGTGGGGTGCGGGATGGCCGGAAGCCGTTGTCGGTGCGGGTGTGGACCTGCCTGGGGTGTGGTGTGGTCCACGATCGCGACCTGAATGCAGCACGGAACATCCTCGCCGCCGGACGGGCGGAGAGGCGAAACGCCTGCGGAGAGACGGTAAGTCTCCCCGCTTAGCGAGGAGCGCGGCTCTGTGAAACAGGAACCCACCGAAGCGGCACGGCGTGCTGCAGTAGGAATCCCGGTCGTTCACGGCCGGGAGGACGTCAACAGTGTGATCAGCGGAATGACCCTCGACCTGGACGACGTCACCCTCTCCTACACGGGCACCCCCGTCGTCCGGCGGCTGTCCCTCGACGTGCGGCCCGGCGAGATCCTCGTGCTCACCGGAGCGTCCGGCTGCGGCAAATCGACGGTCCTGCGTGCACTCGCAGGTCTGCTCGTCCCGGACTCCGGAGAAGTGCGCGCGGACGGAAAGCCCGTCACCGGAACCGACCGCGACCGTGCCGTCGTATTCCAGGACAACGCGCTGCTGCCGTGGCGTACCGTCCGCAGCAACATCGGCCTCGCACTGTCGCTGCGTGGCGAACCGCGAGCGGGCCGACGCGAGGCAGCCGACCGGTGGATCGAGGAAGTCGGCCTCACCGGATTCGGTGACTACCTACCGAAATCGTTGTCCGGCGGTATGCGTCAACGCGTCCAACTCGCACGGGGCTCGCCGGAGCGCCACGCGCGGTGATGATGGACGAACCGTTCGGAGCCCTCGACAGCCAGACACGCGGCGCCATGCAGCGCCTGCTCATCGACACATGGCGCACCCACCCGACCACCGTCGTCTTCGTCACCCACGACGTCGACGAGGCGGTGCTGCTCGGCGACCGCGCGGCCGTG
>BBEG01000207.1 GCA_001312645.1 Rhodococcus sp. JCM 9791 | reverse complement strand
GGCGCCGTCTACCGGACAAGCTCCGGCCAGGAAAGACCCGGTTCGGCGCGCCAAGCGTGCAGCCGGCCCGTTCGACCCGTTCGAAGTGTTCCGTGACGGGGGCGAAGCTGGTCTGCGCGACAGGCTCGAGCCGCTCGATGTCGATCGGTTGAAAGACATCATCGCCGAGCATGCGATGGACTACGACAAACTCGCGATGCGCTGGCGCACCCCGTCCAAGCTGCAGGAACGCATCGTCGATCGTGTCAAGGCGTTGTCCACCAAGGGCGATGCCTTTCGGTGACCGGTACGGGGGCTTTCCGACATCCGGTATGTAACCGTATGGTTGGCCCATGGAAGAGTCAGCCGACAGGGGCGTCCGGGCGTTCGTCACCGATGTCGTTCAGCGAGGCGGAAGCGCTACACAGCTGAAGGGCTCTCGTTCTGTGCGGGTCAAGGGGGTGGACGGACGCAGTTGCGTGGTCCGGGTGCGATCGACGACCCGAGATCAGTGGATGGCACGCCGGCAGGACGGCACACCGGGCAGTGATCCCACGGGGTCGTCGTACTGGGTGTTCGTGGACCTCGCCAAGGAGTCCCCGGAGTTCTACATGGTCGAATCCGACGAGGTGGAATCAGGGATCGCGGCAGACGTCGAACTGTGGCTCGCCGAGCGTCCTGGTCGTGTACCCACCGGCAGTCATCCCATCCCGATGAGCAGTGTCGCGCACGGACACGATCGGTGGGATCTGCTCAACCTCAACCGAGTTCGCGATTCTCGTCATCGTAAGGAAGTGTCGCGGCCGCGAACCCAGCCCGCGAAGGCGATCAAGCCCGCGGCCGAACCCGAATTCGTCGATCCCAGAACGGCGATCGTGTCGGACTTCGGCGGATATCGGATCCAGGCGCGCTTCGATCCGGAGAACAGCAACGTCGAGATCACCCGTGGCCCGATGGAAGGCCGCCGATTCAGCATCCCACCACCGCGGCGAACGCCGTCACGAAGTTCGTCAGCGACGACGACGCCGAATATGACGGCTGGACCTTCTGGCGCCTCGACGATCAGTCGGGTGAACCCCTCGGAAAGAGCCTGTCGCACAGCGGATAAAGGAAGCTCAGTTTTTTTCCTGCATTCCCCATTCGATGGCGGGGCAGGTGTCCATTACCATTGCGACCCCGGCGCCGGTCGTCCGCGCGAAGGCGTCCTCGTCGATCACACCGAGCTGAAACCACACGCCTTTCGCGCCGATGTCGACGGCCTGATCGGCGAACTCGCCGGCTGCGTCGGACCGGCGGAACACATCGACGACGTCGATGGGGAACGGTACATCGGCGAGGGTCGCGTAGCCCTGCTCACCGAAGACGGTCGGAGCGTTCGGTGGATGGGCACAACCCGTTTCCCCCGCTCGCGGAGTAGCTTCGCGATGCGGTATGCGGTCCGGTTGGGGTCGCCCGACAGGCCGACCACTGCCCATGTTGCGCAGTCGTCGAGCATGAGGGACACGGAGTCGGGATTCTGCCATGTGGTGCTCATGTTCTCCACGGTACGTGCGTACGTCGACGGGCAACGGGTCACACTCCGCAGAATACGGCGGCCTGCTGTGGGGGAACAGCGTCGAGCAGCGCTTGCGCGGGTGCAGCCAGGGCCGAATCGCCGGCGAGCCACGCGACGGCCGGGCAGTCCGCGAGTAGATAGCCGTGTTCGGCGGGAGAGGGCTCACCCTCGGTGAACGCGCCCAGGACGTCTCCGTCAGTTGGTCGGCCGACCCGTATGCCGACGCGGCGACGGAGAAATCGGTTCCGAACGATGCAGATGCGTGGAACGCGCGGTCGTCGCTCCAACCCCACTTGGTGCCGATCACCCCGGCGAGCAATGCGGTACCGAAGTTCTGCGGGTAGCCGTCGGCGGCGGTTTCGTGGGCGGACGCCATCGCGGCGAGGACGGGGGAGCCCGGGTCGGTGCGCTTCTTCGCTTCGAGGTAGGTCACCATGTCGTGCGTCGACGTGGTTCCGAAACCCCAGTAACCGGGCACGTGAGTGTCGACGAGACCGAACTCGGCGACCGTCGTGGAAATCGCCTGTGGATACTTCGCGTACAGCCGATCGGCGATGGCATCGTTCGACGAGCGGATCATCTCGACGGCGTCCGCCTGGTCGGCCGGATCACCGTGCCGAACTACGTATTCGGCCAGATACAACTTGACGATGGAGACCCCGGCTCGTGACTCGTGCTCGTTCGCGGTTCCGGCGCGCGCGCCAGACGGGGTGTGTGCGAACGAGATCTGGGTGGAACTCGGGGCGACGATGGTCCCGTTGCCGTCCACGATCGGTGCGGGTGCTGCCGCTGCGGTGCCTGTAGTAGCCAGGACGATCGCCGCTGTTGCGAGAAGAACTTCTGCCGAGGTTCGCATGGGCATCGAGGGTACCGGGTTCGGATCTGTGTGAGCGGAACCGTCGACCTGTCGCAGTCGTGTTGGAAGTCTGTGCACAGGCATTCGACAACGACCCAGGAGCCTCACATGACACTCAGCGAACTCGACCGCCCGGCAGCCACAGCGGACGACATCTACCGCGCCGGCGGAATCGTGGTCACGAAGCTCGGTGAGAATATCGGGGCTCGCATCGACGGAGTGAAGTTGTCCGGCGATCTGTCATCCGAGACGGTCGAGGCCATCCGCTACGCGCTGGCCGCGAACAAGGCGATCGTCTTCCAGGACCAAGACCATCTCGACGACGAGTCGCAGTGGGCATTCGCCGGGCTGCTCGGCCGGCAGACGCAGTCGCACCCGACGGTCCATTCGAAGGGAAAGCGGCTCCTGCCGATCGAGGGTGCCGCGAACAGTTGGCACACCGACGTCAGCTTCGTCGACCGCATACCGAAGTCATCGATCCTGCGAGCCGTGACCATCCCGCCGTACGGCGGCGCAACCACGTGGGCGTCCACGACCGCGGCCTACAACCAGCTACCGGAGCGCTCAGGTCGTTGGTCGACAACCTGTGGGCACTGCACACGAACCTCTACGACTACGCGGAGAAACTCGATGCCGGAAGCTCGACTCTCACCGAGGAGCGCAAGCGGTATCAGGACGAGTTCCGCCGCAATACCTACGAGACGATCCATCCTGTCGTCCGCGTCCATCCGCAGACGGGGGAACGCACCTTGCTCCTCGGGCATTTCGTCAAGGAGTTCTTGGGATTGAAGTCGTCCGAGACGACCGCGCTCCTGCAGCTCCTGCAGGCGCGGGTCATCAAGCTCGAGAACACCTTCCGCTGGGCATGGTCGCCCGGTGATGTCGCGATCTGGGACAACCGCGCCACCCAGCACTACGGAATCGCCGACTTCGGCGACCATACCCGTCGCCTGCACCGAATCACGCTCGCGGGCGACCTTCCGGTCGGGATCGACGGCACCGAGAGCCGCGTTGTGCAGGGGGACGCGTCGGAGTACTCGGTGGTCGAGACCCCGTCGCGCCTGCCAGGTTTCGAGAGCGCCTGACATCGGTGCCGGAAATGCTGGTTGGTGTACCGAAATATCGGACACCAACCAGCATTTCCGACCTCTACGTCAGCCGCCGAGTTGTCCACAGGCGACGGTTCATCCACAGAACCACCCAATTCGGTCGTGGCCGGGCCGGAGCCACTCCGTCGTGCGGCAGGATCGCCGCCATGGGAGATCCACAGGTGGTGACGCGCACACAACTGATCGAGGCGGGGACGTCCGCGTTCGAGATAGCACGCGAGCTGCAGCGCGGCGGCCTGGTCCGGATCGCACACGGCCGGTACCTGCATCGTGGCGACTTCGATGCACTCGACGAGATCGGGCGGCACCGGGTCCTCGCCCGCCACATCGGTTCCACGCTGGGGCCGGGGAATGCCCTGAGTCACGTCTCGGCGTCGATCCTGCACGGGGCGCCCGTCTGGAACATTCCGCTGGTGCGCGTGCACGTGTCGCGGGGAGCAGGCGAGGAGGCGCGCCGAAGAGCGTGGATACACACTCATGTTGCACAGTGGGCGGAAGCAGACCTCACGATCGTCGACGGCGTACCGGTGACGTCGGTGGCCCGGACGATCGCGGACCTCGCGCGCTCGGTACCGAAGCCGCACGCAGTCGCCATCGGCGATGCGCTGCTGCGCATCGACCCCGACGCTGCGTCGGCACTGCCGTCCGTCGTCGATGCTGCGATGGGATTACACGGTGTCGGACGTGCACGAGCAGTCGTAGGTTTCCTGGACGCGCGGAGTGAAAGTGTCGGCGAGTCGTTGTCCGACGCTTCGAGCGAGCGAGGTCCCGTAGAAGGCGGAAATGACGGTATGTGTTCGATATTTCGATACACCAACCAGCATTTCTGACGCTTACGTCGGTAGCTGCGCGTGTGCCTGATTCAGGCAATCCACCGCCACCCGATGGGACGAGGTCTACGCTCGGGGCTGCCGGCCTGTTCCGGGAGAGTCAGGCATGCAGGGGGGCAGGTGCCGGTGGAATGCCGCATGTCGGCGCCGCGGTCGTCCGGGAGGTTCGTCCATGAATCCGGTGGTGGTGGAGGCCCGAGCAACAAGGCCCTATCCGGAAAGACGCGCCCGCAAGGGAGCGGTGCTCTACAAACTCATCACGACGACCGACCCGAAAACGCTCGGGATCATGTACATCGTCACCGCCTTCGCCTTCTTCCTGGTGGGCGGGTTGATGGCGATGCTGATGCGTACCGAGCTCGCGGTGCCGGGATTGCAGTTCCTGTCGAACGAGCAGTACAACCAATTGTTCACCATGCACGGCGGCATCATGCTGCTGCTCTACGCGACACCCATCGTGTTCGGCTTCGCCAATTACATCCTTCCCCTGCAGATCGGTGCGCCCGACGTCGCTTCCCGCGATTGAATGCGTTCAGCTACTGGTTGTTCTTGTTCGGTGCGCTGGTCGTCCTGTTCGGTCTGATCACACCCGGCGGCGGCGCCGACTTCGGCTGGACCTCCTACATGCCGCTCGCCAATGCGATCCACGCGCCCGGGGTGGGCGCGAGCCTGTGGTTCGCGGGGCTGGCGGTCACCGGCCTGGGCACCATCCTCGGGGGTGTCAACATGATCACCACCGTGGTGTGCATGCGTGCGCCCGGCATGACGATGTTCCGGATGCCGATCTTCACCTGGAACGTCTTCATCACCATGATCCTGGTCCTGCTGGTGTTTCCGCTCCTCACCGCGGCCTTCATGGGTGCCCTGGCCGATCGGCTGCTCGGTGCACATGTGTACGATCCGGCGACCGGTGGCGTGTTGCTCTACCAGCATCTGTTCTGGTTCTTCGGGCATCCCGAGGTCTACGTCGTCGCCTTGCCGTTCTTCGGCATCGTCACCGAGGTGTTCCCGGTGTTCAGCCGAAAACCGATCTTCGGGTACTCGGGTCTGGTCTACGCAACCATCGCGATCGCCGCTCTGTCGGTCGCCGTGTGGGCCCACCACATGTACGCAACCGGTGCGGTGCTGCTGCCGTTCTTCTCGTTCATGACCTTCCTCATTGCGGTGCCGACCGGGGTGAAATTCTTCAACTGGATCGGCACGTTGTGGCGAGGTCAGATCACGTTCGAGACACCGATGCTGTTCGCCCTCGGTTTCCTCATCACCTTCCTGTTCGGCGGTCTGACCGGTGTCATCCTCGCGAGCCCGCCGCTGGACTTCCACGTCCACGACACCTACTTCGTGGTGGCCCACTTCCACTACGTTCTGTTCGGCACGATCGTCTTCGCGACCTACTCCGGCATCTACTTCTGGTTCCCGAAGATGACGGGCCGCATGCTCGACGAGCGTCTCGGCAAGTGGCATTTCTGGCTGACCTTCATCGGCTTCCACACCACGTTCCTGGTGCAGCACTGGCTCGGTAACGAGGGTATGCCGCGCCGCTACGCCGACTACCTGCCGTCCGACGGCTTCACCACCCTCAACACGGTCTCCACGATCGGGGCATTCGTCCTGGGCGCGTCGACTCTGCCGTTCGTGTGGAACGTGTTCAAGAGTTACCGCTATGGGCAGGTCGTCACCGTCGACGATCCGTGGGGCTACGGCAATTCACTCGAGTGGGCCACCACATGCCCACCGCCGCGCCACAACTTCACCGAGCTTCCACGGATCCGCTCGGAACGCCCGGCGTTCGAACTGCACTACCCGCACATGTCGGCTCGGATGCGCGCCGAATCCCACGTCGGTCCGGGTTCACAGAAGCACAATGTGACAGTGGTCGAGGGCGCCGACCGCATCCCACCCGACACGTCGTACGACCGGCACTGACCCTCACTCGCGCGCGCGAACAGCACTGAGGGAGTCGACCGAGACTCCGACGAGCAGTGCCCGCGCCCGGTCGACGATGCCGACATCGGTTCGTCCGAGAACGGTCAGTGCCGCAGTCGCCAGGGTCTCGGGAAGCTGTGCGTCGATCGTCTGCCCGTCCATCTGCCGGTCGGCACGGATGTCGATGACCGACTCCACGAGACGGAACGGCAGGTCGGCGCGTGGATCGCCGCCTGCGAGTGTCCCACCGCCGAGTACCTCGACGGCGAGGTCGTGGTAGCGGCGGGCCAGGCGTAGCCGGCCGAGCCGGAACGTGTCGAACGGCTCGGTGCGGATCTCCGGCAGCAGGTACAGTGCGCCGAGGTTCCACCGTCCCGCGCACAGTTGTGCCGCATCGAACCATGTCAGGGCGCACAGCCGTACGTCGGCCGGTTCGGCATCGTCGAGGCTTTCGTCGAACTCGACGGTCGGAGTGACTGTGTCATGGAGCAGGGTGACGAGGATGTCGTTCTTCGTCGCAAAATGGTTGTAGAGCGACGCCTGGCGGATGCCGACGCGTCGGCGATCTGTCGCGTCGTCGTGGTCGCGAAACCGCGTGTGCTGAACAATTCTGCGGCGGCATCGAGGATCTCCGCGCGGGCGGTGTCGCCGGGGCGTCGAGGGCTTGTCAGGCGTGGGCGGCCTGGTCCGACTCTGGTCACAGCACCACCATGACACAGCGAGTTATGTTGCTACCCAGTCAGATCGATGTGTGAGCGTTCCGTCATCAATTGGAAACATCGGCCACACACTCGTTACGCGGGGGACATCCTCCGAAGATGCGCGCTCTGAAAACTGTCAATCGACAGTTTCCCCGTCCGCCACGAATCGGAGCGCCATGACCGAGACACTCGCGACAGCCACAACCCACGCCGCACGAAGTCATGCACGGGCTCAGGCCGGCACCGTCTCCGACGCGATGCCGACTGTGCCTGCATCCGCATGGCCGACCCCTCCCGACGGTTGCATGCGTCGATGACCTGGGCCGAGACCGTGCCGGGTGGCCGCTACACCAGCAAGGTCCTCGCACGCGGCACTCGTCTGCGTCTGCGCGACCTCGACGGCGCCGCGTGCGCGAACCTCCTTCTGTTCCGCTCCGATGCCCCGCACGAGCGACTCAACGTCGCCGACACCGTGAAGGTGCCGTGGCAGGCCTACCTCGCGCCGGGCATCCGCTGCTGTCCGATCAGGGCCGGGTGCTCGCAACCATCGTCGCCGACACCTCCGGCCACCACGATGCCCTGTGCGGCACAACTCATGCGGCCGGGAACACGGCCCGCTACGGAGCCGGCGCGCTGCACTCGCAGTCGCCCTCGGGCCGCGAACTCTTCAAGGTTGCTGCAGCCAAGCATGATCTGCAGCCCCGCGACCTGCCGCCATCACTGTCGTTCTTCCACGGCGTCCGCGTCGAAGACGACGGCACGCTCGCCAGCACCGGAACCGCCGGCGCCGGTGCGTACGTCGAACTGCTCATCCACCTCCCGGTCGTCGTGCTCATCGCCAACACTGCGCACCCTCTCGACCCGAACCCCGACTTCGCCACCACCACACTCGAAGTGACGGCGTGGCGCGCCGCCGGCGGCCTCGACTCGATCGACACCACCGAACCCGAATACCACCGCGCGGTACTCAACACCGAAGACGCCTGGGCTGCTGCCGAACCCGGAATGGAGAACTGACCTGTGACCGCCACCCTCGATACTGCTGCACTCGTCCCCGGAACCGTTGTGCTCGACGAGAGCGTCGCGCTTCGCGGACCCTGGTCGGCGATCGTCGCCGCCGGCGACGTCCTGACCATCATCGACCTGCACGGCAACCAGGCCGTCGACACCCTGATCTACGACGCCCACGACACTGCTTCCCGCTACAGCGCCCCCGCAACCGTTGCGGGACAGGGGAACCTGTTCCTCACTACCGGATCGGTACTGCGCGATGCCGACGGCGAACCTCTCATGACGCTCGTCGGCGACGAGGTCGGCAACCACGACACCGTCGGCGGCGCCTGCTCGCAGGAGTCCAACACCCTCCGCTACGGGCACCACACCAAGCATCAGCACGCATGTGTCGAGAACTTCCTCATCGAAGGCGCCAAGTGGGGCCTCGGCAAGCGAGATCTGGTCTCCAACATCAACTTCTTCATGAACGTGCCCGTCGAGGCGGACGGCACCCTCGGCATTGTCGACGGACTCTCTGCGCCCGGCAAGCGCCTCGCGATCCGGGCGGACCGCGATGTGCTGGTGCTCGTCTCCAACTGTCCGCAGATCAACAACCCGTGCAACGGTTTCGATCCGACACCCGTGCGGATGATCGTCACGCGTCCACAGGAGGTGTGAGCTCGCCATGACCACGAAGATCGCCGTCGAACGCCCCGGAATGCTCACCACCGTCCAGGATTATCCGGGACGTGCCGGATACTGGCAGATCGGTGTCCCGCCGTCCGGACCCATGGACGACCTGTCGTTCCGCCTCGGCAACACCGCACTCGGAAACGACGAGGGAGTACCCGGACTCGAATCCGCCATGGTCGGACCGTCCCTGCGATTCACCGAGGACACCGAGGTGTGCGTGACGGGAGCCCCGGTCACAGTGCGTGTCGACGGTACGATCGTGCCGCAGTGGCGACCGGTCACCGTTCCAGCGGGCGGCCTGCTCGATGTCGGGGCGCTCACCGGACCTGGCCTGCGCGTGTACGTGCTGGTCGCCGGTGGCCTCGACGTCTCTGAATTCCTAGGCAGTACAGCCACCTTCACCCTCGGAGCCTTCGGTGGTCACGAGGGGCGCACGCTCCGCGAAGGCGATGTCCTCGTTGTCGGCGACGACGACACCGACCGAAGTGCTGCAGTGCCCTCCGAACATATCCCCGCCCTGTGCACGCACTGGCAGATCGCGGTGACCGAAGGTCCGCACGGTGCGCCCGAATTCTTCACCCGCGCGGACATCGACACCCTGTACGCCACCGACTACGAGGTGCACTTCAACTCCGACCGCACCGGCGTCCGCCTCGTCGGACCGGTACCGGAATGGGCCCGCACCGACGGCGGCGAGGCCGGACTGCACCCCTCGAACATCCACGACAACGCGTACTCCGTCGGTGCTCTCGACTTCACCGGTGACACCCCGATCCTCCTCGGACCCGACGGGCCGAGCCTCGGCGGCTTCGTGTGCCCGGTGACGGTGGCGTCCGCCGACCGCTGGAAGATCGGACAGCTCGCCCCAGGCAATACGATCCGG
>BBEG01000206.1 GCA_001312645.1 Rhodococcus sp. JCM 9791 | reverse complement strand
GCGACGCGGCCTTGCCGCGCAGCGCGAGTGCGGCGTCGGTGCCGATCTCCTCGAGGCGAGGATCGATCTCGGTGTCGACGCGAGAGACGAAGAACGATGCCACCGAACGGATCTGGGACAGGTCGTGACCGGCGGCCTTGGCGGCGGTGAGGCCGTCGAGGTAGGACTCGATGACCCGCTCGTACCGGTCCACCGAGAAGATCAGCGTCACGTTCACGCTGATACCTTCACCGATGACCCGCGCGATGGCCGGCAGGCCGGCGACCGTTGCGGGGATCTTGATGAACAGGTTCGGGCGGTCGACGATCTTCCACAGCTCGATCGCCTGCTCGACGGTCTCGTCGGTCTTGTGCGCGAGCCGAGGATCGACCTCGATGGACACGCGCCCGTCGAGCCCACCGGACGCCTCGAATACGGGGGCGAGCACGTCGCACGCTGCGCGCACATCGTCAGTGGTGACGGCGAGGATCGTGGCGTCGACATCGGTGCCCGACGCGGCGAGTTCCCGGACCTGAGCGTCGTAGGCGTGACCCTTCGACAGCGCAGCCTGGAAGATCGACGGATTGGTCGTCACGCCGACGATGCTGCGGGTGGCGACGAGCTCGGCGAGGTTGCCGGACTCGATGCGTTCTCGCGACAGATCGTCGAGCCATACCGACACGCCTTCGGCGGACAGCTGTGCCAATTTCTCGTTCTGGGTGGAAGTCTGTTGGGTCATCGGGGTCATCCCTTCACACGGGTGAGCGAGCGGCGGGCGGCGTCGACGACGGCCTCGGCGGTGATGCCGAACTCGCGGTACAGGGTCTTGTAATCGGCGGAGGCGCCGTAGTGCTCGAGCGAGACCGGCTCGCCGGCATCACCGAGGAGTCGGTACCACGGCATTGCGAGGCCTGCCTCGACCGAGACGCGGGCCTTGACCGTCGGGGGCAGTACCTCGTCGCGGTAGGCCTGGTCCTGCTCGAGGAACCAGTCGAGGACAGGAACCGACACCACTCGTGTCGGGACGCCGTCGGCCTCGAGCGTGTCGCGTGCGGCGATGGCCAGCTCGACCTCGGAACCGGTCGCGAGCAGCACGACCTCGGGGGATCCGTTGGACGCCTCGGTGAGGACGTAGGCACCACGGGCGACGCCCTCGGCGGCCTTCTCGCGGGTGCCCTCGAGTACCGGCACGTTCTGGCGGGTCAGGGCGAGTGCGGTGGGGCCGGTGCGGTTCTCGAGCGCCGACTTCCACGCGAACGACGTTTCGTTGGCATCCGCGGGGCGGATCACGGCGAGGTTCGGGATTGCCCGCAGCGCGGTGAGGTGCTCGATCGGCTGGTGGGTCGGGCCGTCCTCTCCGAGACCGATCGAATCGTGCGTCCACACGTAGATCGCCGGGGTCTGCATCAGCGCAGCGAGACGCACCGCGGGACGCATGTAGTCGGAGAACACGAGGAAGGTGCCACCGTAGGGGCGGGTGGGGCCGTGCAGCGCGATGCCGTTGAGGATCGACCCATGGCGTGCTCGCGGACACCGAAGTGCAGGGTGCGGCCGTACGGCTGAGCCGTCCAGTCCTTCGTGGAGATGGACGCCGGGCCGAACGACTCGGATCCGGAGATCGTGGTGTTGTTGCTGCCCGCGAGGTCGGCGGAGCCGCCCCACAGTTCGGGCAGGATCGGGCCGAGAGCAGCGAGTGCCTTACCCGACGCGGCACGCGTGGCAGGACCCTTCTCGACCGGCTCGTAGGTGGGAAGCGCATCGACCCAGCCGTCGGGGAAACTGCCCTCGTGCAGACGATCGAACAGTTCCTTGCGTTGTGGCTCACGTGCGGCCCACGCATCGAAGTCTGCCTGCCAGGCCTCGCGGACCTTGGCGCCGCGATCGACGACACGACGGGTGTGTTCGATCACGTCGGCCGCGACATCGAAGCTCTTCTCGGGGTCGAACCCGAGGGCGGTCTTGACCGCGGCGACTTCGTCGGCGCCGAGCGCGGCACCGTGCGCATCGCCACTGTTCATCTTGGTGGGGGCGGGATAGCCGATGATGGTGCGCACAGAGATGAACGACGGACGGTCGGTGACGGCCTTCGCGTTCTCCACGGCCTCGAGCAGCGCGGAGACGTTCTCGCCCCCCTCGACGGTCTGCACGTGCCAGCCGTACGCCTCGTAGCGCTTCGCAACATCCTCACCGAGGCGATCGCGGTGTCGTGCTCGATGGAGATCTTGTTGTCGTCGTAGAAGACGATCAGATTGCCGAGTTCCTGCACCCCGGCGAGCGAGGACGCCTCAGAGGTGACGCCCTCCTCGATATCGCCGTCGGAAGCCACCACATAGATGTAGTGGTCGAACGGGCTCGAGCCCGATGCGGCTTCGGGGTCGAACAGGCCACGCTCGCGGCGGGCTGCCATTGCCATGCCCACGGCGGAGGCGAGTCCCTGACCCAGCGGGCCGGTGGTCATCTCGACACCGGCGGTGTGTCCGACCTCGGGGTGTCCGGGCGTGAGCGAACCCCAGGTGCGCAGCGACTCGAGGTCGGCGAGTTCGAGGCCGTAGCCGGACAGGTACAGCTGCACGTACAGCGTCAGGCTGGAATGACCGCAGGAGAGCACGAAGCGGTCGCGGCCGACCCACGCTGGGTCGGTCGGGTCGTGTCGCAGTACACGCTGATACAGCGTGTACGCCAGCGGAGCAAGGCTCATTGCGTGCCCGGGTGCCCGTTGCCGACCTTCTGCACGGCGTCCGCGGCAAGAACCCGCGCGGTGTCGACGGCCTTGGTGTCCAGGTCGGTCCAGTCGGTCGGATGGACCGGCTGGGTAAGGGTGCGGATCTCGTCTGTGATCGACACGAGCAGAAGTCTCCTGACATGGGTGTACGGGGTGCCGACGGGCGTGAATGCCCCACGCGCTCCTCCAGACTAATGCCCGGTGGTGAGTGGGTCGATTCGGTGCGCAGGTGGCTGCGGTCTACCATCGTCCGTAGTAGTGGCGCGTCCGAAAGACCGGGCGACCGTGAGCGGGCGAGCGAAGGTGCGTAGTCGCGTGGTGCAAGGAGACAGTGTGCGAGCAGGGCGGCGACCGGGCGGTCACGGCTTGGGCGCCCCGGACGTTCCCGCCACACCGCGACCGGATACCGCGTGGGGTCGTTTCACCGGCAGGGTGCTCGCCTATATCGCGTTGACCAAGCCGCGAGTGATCGAGTTGCTGCTCGTGGCGACGATCCCCGCGATGTTGTTCGCCGACCGCGGCAGCGTCGACATCGTCCTGATCCTGAGCACCCTGTTCGGTGGGTGGATGGGTGCTGCGAGCGCGAATGCACTCAACTGCGTCGTCGACGCCGACATCGACAAGGTGATGAAACGCACGGCGCTGCGGCCTCTTGCGCGTCAAGCGGTCCCGACCCGCAACGCTTCGTGTTCGGTGTGGTGTTGGGACTCGCGTCCTTCCTGTGGTTGTGGTGGCGCGCGAATCTCCTCGCCGGCCTGTTGGTCGTCGTGACCATCGCGTTCTACGTGCTCGTCTACACGATGGTGCTCAAGCGCCGCACATGGCAGAACGTCGTGTGGGGTGGTGCCGCAGGGTGCATGCCGGTCATGGTCGGCTGGGCCGCGGTCACCGGGTCGCTGAGCTGGGAACCGATCGTGTTGTTCCTGGTGATCTTCTTCTGGACCCCGCCGCATACCTGGGCGCTCGCGATGCGCTACAAGGAGGACTACAAGGCGGCCGGGGTGCCGATGCTCCCGGTGATCGCCACCGAACAGCACGTCACCAAGCAGATCCTGTTCTACACGTGGGCGACGGTCTTGGCGACGCTGGTCATCGTTCCTGCGGCCGGTCTCGTCTACGCAGTGGTCACGGTGCTGGCGGGGGCGTGGTTCCTGTATGTCGCACACCAGCTCTACAACAGCGTTCGCGGCGGCGCGTCGGTCAAGCCACTCAAGCTGTTCCTGCAGTCCAACAACTACCTTGCCGTCGTATGCCTCGGCCTGGCCGTCGATTCGGTGCTGGATCTGCCGACCATCGCGTCGTACTTCTGACACCTTTCCCGCGACGATTCTCGCTTCCCGCGCTGGTAACGACCATCGCGGGAAACAAGAACCATCGCGGGAAGTTCTTTTACGGGAGCAGCACGATCGAGCCGGTCGTGCGGCGCGACTCGAGGTCGGTGTGTGCCCTGGCCGCGTGGGCGAGGGGATATGTCGCGCCGACCCGAATGTTCAGCGTTCCCGCTGCGATCGCCGCGAACACGTCACCGGAGCGCCACAGCAACTCCTCACGGGTCAGCGTGTGGTGCGCCAATGTGGGACGGGTGACGAACAATGACCCGGCCGGTTGAGACGCTGCAGATCGAACGGGGGCACCGGACCGCTCGCGGCCCCGAACAGCGCGAGGGTGCCCCGGATGCGCAGCGATGCCAGCGACGCCTCGAACGTCGAGGCACCCACCCCGTCGTACACCGCGGCGACCCCATCGCCGCCGGTAAGTGCCCGGACCTGCTCGGCGAGGTCGTCGTCGTACCGCAGGACCTCGGCGGCGCCGGCCTCCCGCGACAAGGTCTCCTTCTCGTCCGTCGAGACCGTGGTGATCACCCGGACGCCTTTGGCGATGGCGAGCTGCGTGAGGAGCAGTCCGACCCCACCCGCTCCCGCGTGCACGAGTACGGTGTCGCCCGGCTGAGCAGGATAGTCGATTCGATCAGATAGTGCGCCGTCATTCCCTGCAACAGCACCGCCGCGGCCTGTTCGACGGGAACGGCGTCGGGGACGGGCACTGCGACGGTGGCCGGGACACGGACCAGTTCGGCGTACGAGCCCGGCGCCGCACACCACGCGACACGCTGACCGACGGTGACGTCGTCGACGTCGGAACCGACGGCCACCACCGTTCCGGTGCCTTCCGAGCCCGGGACGTGCGGCAGTTCCGTGCCGTACAGGCCGGTCCGGAAGTAGGTGTCGATGAAGTTGACGCCGATCGCGTCCGTCCGAACGAGCAGGTCGCCGGGGCCGGGTTCGGGGTCGGGGAGTTCGGCCGGGACGAGGACTTCCGGGCCACCGTGCTGTGCCACTTGTATTGCGCGCATACAGCCACAGTATTCTGCAGTCATGAGCGTCGAAATCCAGACCGCGCCGGCACCGGCCGACATCGTCTCGTCCCTCCGCAGCTTCGTCGCCGAGCACGGCAAGACCGCCACGCGGTCATCCAGCCCATCGGGTACGTCGGTGTGCGGATCACCGTCGTCGCCGAGGACGGCGTTCTCGGTGATCGTGTGGTCGCCGATCTACCGACCGCCCACGCGGTGGTCGAGGCGCTGCCGAACGTCACCGTCTCAGGATGGGAGCGTGAGGTCACCAGCATCGCCACACCGGCCCGGGGACACTGGGAGAAGATGGCCGGCTGGGTCGCGAAGCAGACCCGCTTCCCGAAGGCCCGCAACGAACGCTGAGTGCACCGCGTAGATCCGACACTTCGGCGCCCGAGATCATCGGGCGGCCGAAGTCGTATCTGTGGAGGCGGCTCAGGCAGTGACAGGCTCGCGGTCGGGCGCGTTGGTGCGGATCAGACCTGCAGCCCACACAGCAGCGGTGGCAGCGGTGCACAGACCCGCGCCGGCGACGTGCAACACCACGAGCAGGGCGGGCACGTCCGTCCAGAACTGGACCAGACCGATCGAGGACTGTGCAACGACGAGTGCCAGCACGACCTTGAGACGCAGTTTCACCGCGTTGGTGGTGTGCACCGCGTACACGGCGAAGGTGAGTCCGACCAACAGGGCCAGGTAGGCGACGAGCAGTTCGGCATGCAGGTGCACGAGTGTGGTGATGTCGATATCCAGGCGAGGCACAGGCCGGTCGAGGCTCTTGTCGCCGGCGTGCGGACCCGCTCCGGTGACCATTGTGCCGGCGATCAGAACCCCGGCGAGCGTGACACCCGAGAGCGCGGTCAGCCATCGCAGCGGCTGGGGGAGCGTCCGTACTACGACACCGTCGTCGGGTTCGCTGACCTTCGAGAAGAGCACGGTAGCGAGCCAGACCATCAGCATCGACACCAACAGATGGATCGCAACGGTCCACCACAGCAGACCGGTCAGGACGGTGATGCCACCGATGATCGCCTGCAGCACTGTGCCCGCCGGCATCAGCCACGCCCAGGCGATCACCTCGCTGGCGGCGACCCGCGCGCGTCACCGCGAGCACGATCGCGGCCGCGACGATCACCACGACAAAGGTGAGCAACCGGTTCCCGAACTCGACGATCTGGTGCAGCGTGTTCACGCCGCTGGACACCCCGACCGGCACCAGCGACCCGGGGAAACACTGCGGCCATGTCGGGCACCCGAGCCCGGACGCGGTCACGCGTACCACCGAGCCGGTGACGGCGATGCCGCCCTGCACCACGATCGACAGGAACGCAATGATCTTCTGCGTCCGAAGAGATGGCAGGGGCAGACGGTCGACAAGACTCAGATAGCCGCGATACAGCACGGACACGATAGTACGACCCCGTCCACTACAGCCTGTAGTTGGGTAGTTCGGCGTCTCTCAGGTGAACCGGAACCAGCGGGCGGCAGCCGCGCCACCGATCAGGGCCCACACCGCCATCACCACGATAGACAACCAGTCCACCCCACCCGCGATCGCGGAGTCGAGCGCCAAGGTCAAGGCGCCCGACGGGACCAGGCGCACCACGTGCACGAGTGCCTCGGGGATCACCTCGTCGAGGAGGACGACACTGCCGATCCCGAGAAGCACGAACCACACGATATTCGCGAGCGCCAGCACGATCTCCGCGCGCATCGTGCCGCCGAGAAGCAGTCCGAGCGTCGCGAACATCACCGTGCCGAGCGCGATGACCACCGCTCCGATGACCAACCCCACGACACTCGGGCGCCAGCCGAGCGCCAGTCCGATAGCACCCAGGAGAATTGATTGCATCACCACTACGATCCCGACCGCAGCGCTCTTACCTGCGATGATTCCCCATTTCGGGAGGGCGGTCGCACCGATTCTTTTCAGTGCACCGTATCTGCGGTCGAATCCGACGGCGATTGCCTGTCCGGTGAACGCGGTGGACATCACCGCCACCATCATCACCGCGGGCAGGACCGCTCGACGCGGGGGTCGCCGAGGTCGCCGATGGGCAGCAGAGTGAGTCCGATCAACAAGGTGATCGGGATGAACATCGTCAGCAGAAGCTGCTCGCCGTTGCGCAGCAGCAGCGTCAACTCCATCCGGGTCTGTGCCACGAGCATCTTCGCGGCCGCGTTGGGTCGCGGATCCGGCGTGAACGTGCCGGGGGTGAATCGATTGTCGACCAGGCGGTCGCGGGGCGTCACACTCAACCTCTCAGTTCCCGTCCTGTGAGTTCGAGGAACACGTCCTCGAGGCTGCGCTGATCGACGCGGATCTCGGTGGCGAGCACACCTTGCTCGGCGCACCACGCGGCCGCCGCGGCGACTATGGTCGGATCGATATCGCCTTCGACGAGATAACGACCGGGCAGAGCTTCACGTACCGGTAGGGGTCCGCGAGAGAAGTCCGCAATGCAGCGACGTCGAGGTCGGGTGGTGCCGACAGCCACAGCTGACCTTCCGCGCCGATCCGGGTGACCTCCTCGGGAGTGCCCGCGGCGACGACCTTGCCGTGATCGATGATGACGATCTCGTCCGCGAGTTCTTCCGCTTCGTTCATCAGGTGAGTGGTGAGCAACACGCTGACCCCGTCGCGGCGCAGGGCATCGATCAGTTCCCACACCAGCAGCCTCGCCTGCGCGTCCAATCCGGCGGTGGGTTCGTCGAGGAACACAAGTTCGGGGCGGCCGACGAGCGCGCACGCCAACGCGAGGCGCTGCTGTTGCCCACCGGAGAGTCGCCGGTACGGGGTGCGGCGGGAGTCCTCGAGTCCGAGGCGCTGCAACAGCCAATTCGGATCGAGAGGGTCGGCGGAGTAGGCCGCCACAAGATCGAGCATCTCCCCGGCCTTGGAACCCGGGTAGCGCCGCCGCCCTGCAACATGACCCCGATCCGTGGCCGCAGGAGGTCGGACTGGGTGATCGGGTCGAGCCCGAGAACGCGGACGGTGCCCGCGTCGGGGGTGACGAACCCCTCGCACATTTCCACTGTGGTGGTCTTACCGGCACCGTTGGGGCCGAGCAGAGCGAGTACCTGAGCGGGTTCGACTGTCAGGTCGAGCCCGTCGACTGCGGTCACACCCCCGAACTTCTTGACGACGCCGTCCAGACGCACAGCGGGAGCCGCACCTGCGGCAGATTTCGAGGTCACGGGTTTCCAGCGTAGGCGTCGACGCTTTCTGTGGGTCGCGCTGGTACGTGATCCTCGCCGCGCCACGGCAGTAGATTGCGGGTCGCGATGATAAGGAGACCGGCGACCACGACCGTGGCGATGGCCGCCTGCACGATGATGAACGGTTGATATTCGCCACCGTTGGGCATCAGGATCACGCTGACCACCGATGAGAACACGATCGTCGGGACGCGGAAGATCGGCCGGGTCGCCCACGCAGCCAGCGGAATCACCGCCCACAGCAGGTACACGGCTGGACCACCGGGAACAGCAGCACGATCGCGCCCAGCGAGACACCGAGTGCTCCGACGGGGTGCAAACGACCGGTCAGGACGGCCAGCAGCATGCGCACAGTGATGAACGCCGCCACCAGTGCGGCGATAGGCCGTGTGATGGACAACACCGCGGTCGTGTGGTCTCCGAGGCCGAGCAGGACTCCGGCCAGACCGGTGCCCACCCCGAGCAGGGTCGGGATCGACATCCAGCTGCGGACCTCGGTCGCGGTGCCCAGAGTGTGTGTCCAGCCCAGGCCGAGGCCGCTGCCCCAGCTGATGAGGGCGATCACCGCGAGTGCGACGACACCGAGCGCCGCCGCTGCCGTGAGCACCGAGCGCACCGATCCGCCCCCGTTTGCGAGCCAGCGCCATGCCGACGAAGCCGAGCGCGAGCAGTGACGGCACCTTGATCATCGACGACAACGCGATCACGGACGTGCCCGCCGCGAGCCACGCGACGACCTGCCACCGCGGCGTGCAGTCGGTGTCGCTGTAGACCCCGCGCAGCGCCAGTTCGACACCGGCGAGCATGAGCCCGAGCATCAACGCTTCGTTGTGGATCCCCGCCACGAGGTGGAACAGCAGCAGCGGATTCGCGGCACCGAGCCACAGCGCGCTCACCGATGCCACACCGCACCTCCGCGCGAGGCGGGGCAGGGCCCACACGATCAGCGCGACGCCGAGCAAGGCGAGCAGCCGGTGCACGAAGATGCCGGCGACAATGTTTTCGCCGGTGAGGAACGTGACCTTCTCGCCGAGCCAGATGAAAGCGGGTCCGTACGGTGCGGAGGTGTCGCGCCAGATATTCGGCACCGTCCTGGTCAGGACGTGATCGACGCCGAGCGCACCTGCCGGGCCGATGCCGTACGGGTCCATGCCGCGTGCGGCGATCTCGCTCTGTGCGAGATAGGAGTACACATCCTTGCTGAACATCGGCGGCGCGACGATCAGCGGAAGGATCCACAACAGCAGGGTGCGGTCGAGCTGCGACCGGGTCAGCCGGCG
>BBEG01000205.1 GCA_001312645.1 Rhodococcus sp. JCM 9791 | reverse complement strand
TGTCGGCGACTCCATCGTCGCCGGCGACGCGTACGGCCGCGTGCGGCGCATGGTCGACGAGTTCGGTGAGGACGTGCACGAGGCGCTTCCGTCGCGGCCCGTCCAGGTCATCGGCTTCACGTCGGTGCGGTGCAGGTGACAACCTGGTCGTCGTCGAGGAAGACCGCATCGCCCGGCAGATCGCCGACCGGCGCAATGCGCGCAAGCGCAACGCTCTGGCCGCGAAGAGCCGCAAGCGGATCAGCCTCGAGGATCTCGATGCAGCTCTCAAGGAGCACAACGAGCTCAACCTCATCCTCAAGGGCGACAACTCGGGTACCGTCGAGGCCCTCGAAGAGGCGCTCATGGGTATCGAGATCGACGACGAGGTGCGTCTGCGGGTCATCGACCGCGGTGTCGGTGGAGTCACCGAGACCAACGTCAACCTCGCTGCGGCGTCGAACGCCGTGATCATCGGCTTCAACGTTCGCGCCGAAGGCAAGGCCACGGAGCTGGCGAACCGCGAGGGCGTCGACATCCGCTACTACTCGATCATCTACCAGGCGATCGACGAGGTGGAGAAGGCTCTCAAGGGCATGCTCAAGCCGATCTACGAGGAGGTCGAGCTCGGCCGCGCCGAGATCCGTGCGATCTTCAAGTCGTCGAAGGTCGGCAACATCGCCGGTTGCCTCGTGCAGTCGGGAATCGTCAAGCGCAACGCCAAGGCACGTCTGCTCCGCGACAACAACGTGGTTGCGGAGACCGTCACGATCTCGTCGCTGCGGCGTGAGAAGGACGACGTCGTCGAGGTGCGCGAAGGCTACGAATGTGGTCTCACGGTCACCTACTCCGACATCAAGGTCGGCGATGTGATCGAGGCGTACGAGTTGCGCGAGAAGCCGCGCGACTGACACATCTCGACCGGTGGCGGTGGACGACCATGTCGTCCGCCGCCACGGGCGTGTCGAGAGATCCGGATCCGACGGGGAAGGGCCGACGATGTATCTGGGAGCGCTCGAGCTGGACATCCTCCTGGGCGACGTCCATTCGCTCAAGGGGAAGCGATCGCTGATCAGGCCGGTTCTCGCTGAGTTGCGTCGTCTGGGTGTATCGGCATCGGAGACCGGAGACCAGGATCTGCATCGACGCACGAAGCTCGGTGTGGCAGTGGCCGCACCCGACCTCGCGCACGTACGCGAGATACTCGACAAGTGTGAGAATCTCGCCGCGGACCGTCCCGAACTGGAACTGCTCTCCACCAGACGAAGAGTGTTCGGCCCGGAAGACTGACGGACCGACAGAACACAGAGAGTGGTCGCCGCAGACCGGCGACCGAGGAGGAACGAACGACATGGCCGATCCAGCACGCGCGCGCCGCCTCGCGAAGCGCATCTCTACCATCGTGGCCACCGCGATCGACCATGAGATCAAGGACCCACGGCTCGAATTCATCACCATCACCGACGCGAAGGTCACCGCCGACCTGCACGACGCGACGGTCTACTACACCGTGCGCGGCGCAGATCTGGACACCGAGGCCGACCTCGAGTCGGCAGCCGCCGGGCTCGAGAAGGCCAAGGGAATCCTGCGATCGAAGGTCGGTGCCGCAACCGGTGTCCGATTCACCCCGACGTTGACGTTCGCGACCGACACCGTTCCTGAAACCGCTCGTCACATGGAAGAACTCCTCGAGCGGGCACGCGCGGCGGACGACGAGGTGGCACGGGCACGTGAGGGCGCGGTCCCGGCAGGCGACTCCGATCCGTACAAGGAACCTCGCGAACGTGACGACGACGAATAACGACATCATGTCCGACTTCGAATCGTCGCCCGGCCACGACAGCGCAGTCGATCTCGACGGTGC
This sequence comes from Rhodococcus sp. JCM 9791, assembly GCA_001312645.1. GTDB lineage: Bacteria > Actinomycetota > Actinomycetes > Mycobacteriales > Mycobacteriaceae > Rhodococcus. The sequence goes on along the minus strand of BBEG01000205.1, from coordinate 7,823 downwards.
CGTCGCGCTGCTCTCCGCTGCGGAGACGGTGACCGTGCTGTGCCACGTCCAGCCCGATGCCGACACCCTCGGCAGCGGGCTGGCGCTAGGCATGGTCCTCGAACGACGAGGGATCCCCGTGCAGGTGGCGTTCGCGACGCCCGACGCGGTGCCCTTGTCGATGCGAGGCCTGCCGGGCGTCCATCTGATCGCTGCGGCGGATGAGGTCCGGGACGAAGTGGACCTGCTCGTCGCGGTGGACTGCGGCACGGCCGGTCGTCTCGGCGGGTTGCGGACCAGACTCGAGGGCGCCCGGAACTCGCTGGTCATCGACCACCACCGATCCAACACGAGATTCGGAACCCACAATCTCATCGACGCGGGCGCCGAGGCCACCGCGACAGTGCTCGCGGACGTCTTCGACACCTGGGGTATCGAGATCGATACCGACATCGCTCACTGCCTGTTCGCCGGGCTCGCCACCGACACCGGGTCGTTCCGGTGGGTGCGACCGGGTACCCACACGCTCGCGGAGCGTTTGCTCGCGACCGGTATCGACGGTGCGAACATCACCCGCACACTTCTCGACACACACCCGTTCGGCTGGTTGCCGATGCTCTCGTCGGTCCTGGCGTCCGCGACGCTGGTACCGGAGGCCGCGAGCGATCGTGGACTGGTATACGCATTGGTGCGTCGCGCGGACTCCGCACACCTCGGTGCCGAAGAGATCGAGAGCGTCATCGACATAGTGCGTACCACGGTGGAAGCCGAGGTCGCTGCGGTGTTCAAGGAGGTCGGTCCGCAGGAATGGACGGTGTCGTTGCGCTCCAAGCGCGACGTGGACGTCTCACTCGTGGCGACCGCCCTCGGAGGTGGCGGGCACCGATTCGCGTCCGGCTACACCGCACACGGCGACTCCGAGGAGATCGTCGCTGCCCTGCGCGCCGCGCTCGGATGATGGGGTCGGCAGAACCCGCGGCGATCCCACTCGACGTATCCGGTCGGCGAATCCTCGGGCTCGCGCTGCCGGCGCTCGGAGTGCTTGCCGCTGAGCCCCTCTACCTGCTGTTCGACATCGCTGTCGTGGGACGACTCGGCGCGCTGCCGCTCGCCGGGCTGGCCATCGGCGGTCTCGTCCTCGCCCAGGTCACGACGCAGCTGACCTTCTTGTCGTACGGGACGACCGCCCGTGCCGCGCGGTTCCACGGCGCCGACCGGCACGACGACGCCGTCACGGAAGGAATCCAGGCCACCTGGCTGGCGCTATGTGTCGGTGCCGTGATCGTCGTGATCGGGCAGCTGCTCGCGGCACCTGTCGCGAGCCTGATCGCCGGTGACGACGAGATCGCGACCGCCGCCGTGTCCTGGCTGCGTGTCGCGCTGTTCGGTGCGCCGCTGATCCTCATCAGCCTTGCCGGCAACGGGTGGATGCGCGGCGTACAGGACACCGCACGACCACTGCGATATGTGGTGCTGGGGTTGGGTCTCTCGGCGGTGTTGTGCCCGATCCTGGTGCACGGCCTGCTCGGAGCTCCACGGTGGGAACTCGTCGGTTCGGCGGTCGCCAACGTCGTGGGGCAGTTCGTCGCTGCTGCGCTGTTCATCGTGGCACTGTTGCGGTCGGGTGTGTCGTATCGGCCGCGTCGTGCGGTGATCGTCGCGCAATTGCGCCTCGGCCGCGATCTGATCGCCCGGAGCCTGGCGTTCCAGGTGTGCTTCCTCTCTGCGGCCGCGGTGGCGCGCGGTTCGGTGCCGCTGCCGTCGCCGGGCACCAGGTGGTTCTCCAATTGTGGAACTTCGTCACGCTCGCCCTCGACTCGCTCGCCATCGCAGCACAAGCGCTCGTCGGTTCTGCCCTCGGAGCGAAGGACACGCGCCTCGCGAACCGGATCGCCTGGCGGGTGACGGCCTGGTCGGCCCTGTTCGGGGCGTGCCTTGCGCTGTTCTTCCTCGTCGGTCGCACAATCATCCCCGGCCTCTTCACCACCGATGACGCCGTACTCGGCCAGATCGATGTCGCATGGTGGTTCTTCATCGCGATCATGCCGCTGGCAGGAGTGGTGTTCGCGTTGGACGGAGTGCTGCTCGGCGCGGGCGACGCAGCGTTCCTCCGCACTGCCACACTCGCGGCCGCGCTACTGGGGTTCCTGCCGTTGATCTGGGGCTCGCTCGCCTTCGACTGGGGGCTTGCGGGAATTTGGACGGGGCTTACGGTGTTCATCGTGTTTCGGATGATTGCCGTCGTGTGGCGCACCCGGACGGGACGCTGGGCAGTGACGGGTGCGGACCGGCAGTCCGCGCGGACAACGGAACGGGAGGGTAGGAACCGGTGGCAGCGAAACTGTGGGCGGTCAGTGACATCCATGTGGCACACCGGGGCAACCGGCCGGTCACCGAGGATCTGTTCCCCGAATCGCCGGACGACTGGCTCATTGTCGCCGGCGATGTCTCGGAAAAGACCGATGACATTCGTTGGGCGCTGAAACTACTCGGTGAACGCTTCGCGAAGGTGATCTGGGTTCCCGGCAATCACGAACTGTGGACCACAGCGAAAGATCCCGTACAGATGCACGGGGTTGCTCGCTACGACTACCTCGTGACGATGTGCCGCGAACTCGGCGTGATCACCCCGGAGGACCCGTATCCGGTCTGGGAGGGTGACGACGGGCCGGTCACGTTGGTGCCGATGTTCCTGCTGTACGACTACTCGTTTCTGCCGGACGGCACCACCACGAAGGCGGACGGCCTCGCGTTGGCGCGGGAGCGCAATGTGGTCGCGACCGACGAATTCCTGCTGAAGCCCGATCCGTACATCACCCGCGACACGTGGTGCCGGGCGCGCCTCGAGCAGACTCGCGCGCGGCTCGACGCGCTCGATCCCGAACTGCGACCGTACTGATCAATCACTTCCCGCTCGTCCGTGAACCCACTCGCATGCTGTTCTATCCCGAGTTCGCGCTGTGGTGTGGCACCACGGAGACAGCCGACTGGCACGTGCGGTACCGGGCGATGTGCAGTGTGTACGGGCACCTCCACATCCCGCGCACCACCTACTACGACGGGGTGCGCTTCGAGGAGGTGTCGGTCGGATATCCGCGCGAATGGCAGCGACGTGGCCTCCCGGACAATGTGCTGCGCCAGATCCTGCCCGTCCCGGACTACCCGCCGGGCACGCTCAACAAGTGGGGCGGTCACTTCACGGTGACCCCGAGATGGAAGCCGAAGCCGAGAAGTTTCGGGCGGAACGAGAGAAGGAACTGCGGTGACGGAGTCGACGACCGAATCCCAGGTCGGTGCACGAGGCGGTCTGATCGCGCGGATCGTTCCGGACGGCGTCGCTGCCGCGGAACTGTTCTCCGACCCACCGGGCCTGGTGGCCCACCCTCAGGAGGAACCCCTCATCGCCAGAGCGGTCGAGAAGCGTCGCCGCGAGTTCATCGGCGCGCGACATTGTGCGCGTCAGGCGATGAGCCGGCTCGGCGTCGAACCGGCCCCGATCCTCAAGGGCGACAAGGGTGCACCGGTCTGGCCACGCGGAGTGGTCGCAGTCTCACACACTGCGACGGCTACCGCGGAGCCGTCCTCGGCTACTCGCTGCAGGTCCGTTCGCTCGGGATCGACGCCGAGCCGCACGACCGCCTCCCGGACGGTGTCCTCGACGCCGTCAGTCTCGACGTCGAACGCACATGGCTCGCCTCGGCCACCGACACCGACCTGCATTGGGATCGGGTGCTGTTCTGCGCCAAGGAAGCCACCTACAAGGCGTGGTTCCCGCTCACCGGCCGGTGGCTCGGTTTCGAAGACGCCCACATCACTTTCGAACGCGACGAGTCGGGCGCGACCTCGGGCACATTCCGGTCGAAGCTGCTGGTCCCGGGCGACACCTCGGACGGACCGCCGCTGACCGGTTTCGACGGTCGTTGGCTGGTGGACGACGGCCTGGTGCTCACCGCGATCACGGTGCGCTGACCCTTGACCGAATCCGCCTCCGAAAACCCCGCCCTCACCCGCGCCGGACTGCTCGTCGTCGACAAACCGGCGGGCATGACCAGCCACGATGTCGTCGCTCGGTGTCGAAAACTGATGGGCACCCGCAAGATCGGCCATGCCGGCACCCTCGACCCGATGGCAACCGGGGTTCTGGTGCTCGGCGTCGAACGGGCCACCAAGCTGCTGGGGCTGCTGGCACTGACCACCAAGTCGTACACCGCCACGATTCGCCTCGGTCAGAGCACAGTCACCGATGACGCGGAAGGCGAGGTCCTCGACACCGTTGACGCCTCGACGGTGACCGACGACAGGATCGCCGCGGAAATCGCCGCTCTCACCGGAGAAATCGAACAGGTCCCCGCCAGCGTCAGCGCGATCAAGATCGATGGTAAGCGCGCATACGCGCGGATGCGCGAAGGCGAAGCCGTGGAGATCCCCGCGCGTACGGTCACCGTGTCGCGTTTCGAAACCATTGCTCGCCGCGACCTCGCGGAGGAGGCGTTCGTCGATCTCGATGTCGAGGTCGACTGCTCGTCCGGGACGTACATCCGGGCGCTGGCCCGGGACCTCGGTGTCGCACTGGATGTCGGCGGCCACCTCACTGCACTGCGCCGCACGACGGTGGGCCCGTTCGGGCTCGAGCATGCACGCACCCTCGAGCAGTTGGCGGACGATCCGGTCCCGAGCCTCGACCTCGACGCGGCAATCCTCACGGCATTCCCCACACGCTCCGTGACGGACGACGAGGCCGTGGTGCTCTCGCACGGCCGCTGGCTCGACCCGATCGGAATGCCGGGTGTGTACGCCACGATCGATCCACAAGGGCGAGCAGTGGCGTTGCTCCAGGAGAAGGGTAAGCGGGCGTCATCGGTGTTCGTAGTTCGCCCGTCGAACATCTGAGGACGTTCCGTCGGCGATCGGGTCCGAGACAGGGGCCATGTGAAGCGTGAGTCGTTCGAGGAGTAGCTCGGTGGCGGGCGTCCGTATTTCGGGGTGACCGACGAGGCCGACCATGACACTGGTCTCTGCCTCGTCGGCATCGACGAGCAGGGCCCCACCGCCGGCGGCGAGGCTACGCGGGATGACAAGTAGACCCATCCCCCGTGTGTGCAGGTCCCATGCCATGCCGGGTGTCGAGACCTGGACGGCGATTTCGAGACGGGTCCGGGCTCGCCGCGCCGCCGATTCGAGGGCGTCGCGTGCGCCAGCGCCGGCATCGAGGACCACAAGAGGTTCGCTACTCAGATCGGTGATCGCGACAGTGCGTGTCGTGGCCGGAAGGCCGACCACTATGAGCGGGTCGCGCATCAGTTCCACCCACCGCAGGTGCGTCGGATCGGTGCGCACCACAATCGCGATGTCGAGTGCTCCGTCGGACACCGACTGCACCAGGTCGTTGCTCGACGCGGAGGTGATGACGAGTTCGACACCGGGGAACTCGGATGCGAAGGTCGCCAGAGTGTCGCCCAGTTCAGGGATTTCGGCGCCCGTCACGAGACCCAGTCGTACCCGTCCGCGACGAATCCCTGCAACGTCGTCGACTGCCTGTTGCACGCCGTCGAGTGCGGTAAGTGCGGCCCGCGCCCTCGGTAGAGCCGCCTCGCCCGGATGCGAAAGCCGCACCTGACGGCTCGTGCGGGTGAACAGTCGTTGCCCGAGAATCGATTCGAGTTCTTTGATCCGTGAGCTGATCGTCGATTGCGCGATCCCGAGCCGGTCGGCGGCGGCCCCGAAGGACTCTTCCTCGGCCACGGCGACAAACGCTTGGAGCTTCAATACATCCATCATAATTTTCGATGCTACTGATCGAATCTATCGGTTTGATTAATCGATAAACGACGGAGAGACTGGGATGCACAAGACAAGGAAGGGTGCCATGACGAATCCGGAGACCGGAGTGGCGGACGGATTGCCGTGGCTCGCGGCCGACACGTTGACCATGTCCGTGTTCCACAACGCACTTCGCCGCGACCTCGAGCGATCGAGATTCTCCTGGGATCTCCCGAGAACCTGTCGCCCCGTCGCAGTCGGCGCCTGGGTCGTCACCTCCAGTGGATGATGCACACACTTCGATGGCATCACGAAGGGGAAGACCATCACCTCTGGCCGCTGCTCCTCGAGCGCGAACCCGGAAGCTCGGCGGTACTCGACGCGATGCAGGCCGAGCACCACGCGATCGACGGGCCGGTGCTTGCCCTCGAAGCTCACGCGCGCGGACTTGTCGCCGGGCGGACGGAGCCTCGCGACGTGATGGACGCAGTGAAGACGCTGGCAAAACCACTGATCGAACATCTCGCACACGAAGAAGACGAGGCCATGGAGATCGTGTCCCGAGTGCTCAGCCACCGGGACTGGAACGACTTCGAGCAACGCGCGTGGATCGACGGGTACACCGTATGGGAATCCGTCCGCTTCGTCGCCTGGATGGTCGACGGTGTCGAGTGGAACAGACCGATCCGTCGGCGGGCAGGGCTGCCGGCTCCGATCTACTGGGCCGTCGTGAAGCCGCTGGCGCTCATTGCTCACGTTCCTGGGCTCAGTATCTGGGCGGGCACACCTGCCGCCCGGGTGAGGAGCCGCGTCGCATGAGACCGATCGTGTTCGGCGGCACCGGACGCTGCTCGCGAAACATGCGTGGGTTGCCGAACATCGATCCGGGCACGCTCACGTCGTGACGAACCCCGACTCGTAGGCCACGATCACCGCCTGAGTCCGGTCGCGCACACCGAGCTTGGCCAGAATCGCACTGACATGCGATTTGACCGTCTCGGCTCCGACGAACATATGCGTGGCGATTTCGGCGTTCGACATGCCCCGGGTCATCAACCGCAGAACGGTCGACTCCCGTTCGGTGAGCGTCGCACGATCGAGTTGTTCGCGCGCGGGCGCGTTGCTGTGGCCCGCCGCGAGTGTCCGGACAGTAGCGGGATAGAGGAGCGAATCCCCTTCGGCACTGTGCGGACGGCATTGGCGATCTCGGCGGGGCGGGCACGCTTGAGAAGGAATCCGTTTGCACCCGCACGCAAGGCACGGTAGACGTACTCGTCGTTCTCGAAGGTCGTGACGATCAGGATCTTCGGCGGTGACGGTACGGTCCGCAGGACAAGGCGCGTCGCGTCGATCCCGTCCATCAGCGGCATCCGCACATCCATCGCGATCACCGTCGGCTGCAGTCGCCGGAGAAGCGGGACGACGGCGGCACCGTCTCCGGCCTCGCCCACGACCACGATGTCCGGCTGAGCGTCGAGGATCGCGCGCAGTCCCGCGCGGGCAAGTGGTTCGTCGTCGACGAGGAGCACGGTGATCGTCATGCGTATCACCGCGTTCCGTCGAACGGGAGCGTGACGTGGACCTGCCAGACGCCGTCGGCCGGTCCGTGACCGCGCGGCCACCGAGAAGTTCCGTGCGTTCGTGGATACCGCGCAACCCGCTCCCACGATCGGTGTGGGACACGCCGACAGGTAGTGCGCTCGTCACCTCCAGTTCGAGCCGATCGGCATCCACCTGTGCTCGGACGAGGACCGGGCCGGGACCGGCATGACGCAACGCGTTGGTCAGCGACTCCTGCACGATGCGGTAGCCCTCTCGAGAGAGAGGCCCGGGCACACGATCGAGAGGGCCGGTGACCACGACGTCGACCTCGGCACCCGCGGATCGTGCGGACTCCACCAGACGATGAGCATCGGCGAGAGCGGGACGCTGACCAGGCCCTGTGGAATCGCGCAGCACGAGGAGGACTCGATCGAGGTCGTCGAGCGCGGCACGGCCGGTTTCTTCGATGGCGCGCAGCGCACGCGCCGTGAACTCGGGATCCTCGGCGGCACGGGGCCGCGCCGGCCTGCAGCACCGCCGCG
>BBEG01000204.1 GCA_001312645.1 Rhodococcus sp. JCM 9791 | reverse complement strand
CCCGCCGGAGGCAGCCTCTCCCGAGGAGCGACTGCGCGGAATCTGGCCTGGTTCAGCGCACCGGAGCGCGCCCCGTACGTCCGGCTGATCTTCGAAGTGCACGCCGCCGCTCTCGCGAACCCCGAGAACTATCCAGACCAGGCCGAAGCGATCACGGACTGGTTCCACACGCTCGGCGCCACGTTCTGCGACATCGCCACCGGCCTGATGACACCGTTACTCCCACGCTCGTCATGGCCGTCATCCGGGGCCTGATGCTCGATCTCACTGCCACCGGCGACCGCCACCGCACCGACCGCGCCCTGGACCGATTCTCCGAACTTCTCCGGCAGCGGCCCGAACAGCGTCAACCGATCCACAGGCATTGACAGTTACTCGCCGGATGCCAAGCAGGACCGGTGACGTCAGATATCAGAACAGTGTGTCGCGCATACGCAGGGCCGGTGCCCGGTCGGGCCGAGATGGGCCAGCTCGGCATCGATGTCGACCTCGAACGCGCCGAAGAAGTTGATGTTCACGCTGTGCGCGGGGGACACGAGGCCAGTACCTCGTCATCGACCGGCGGCCCTCACGCCGCATTCGAGCTCACGCCGCATTCCGTCCCGGCCTCCGACAACGTCAGATAGTCGGGGTGCTCGGTCGGGTCGATCTCGGCGTGTTCCATTCCTCGGCACCGTACCGGCCTGGTACGACGGATCGATCCCGGCGAACGGTAGCAGCGGCGCGTTCACGGAACATGGATGTGAGCGGGTCAGAGGACACGTCCCTTCGCGCTCACCCCTCGATAGGGCGCAGCAGATCCGGGGTGTTGTTGCGCGGCGAGTTCACCGCCGTACTCACCTCATACAGATCCAGATGCGGTTCCGGTACAGAGTTCAGCAGTGCGTCCACGTCGTCGCGGTCGGTCAGTGCAGGATCGAGCCACGGATCGATGAACGCATCCGGAAGGATCACCGGTGACCGGTCGTGGATCTGTCCGGCCGCGTCGGTCGCCGGCCGCGTGAGCACGGTGCACGTCCATAGCCATCGGTCCGGATCATCGTCGGGCAGACTCGGATTCGGCCACAATTCGTAGAGGCCGGCCATCGACACCGGCCCCTCGGCGTGAAGGAAGAAGGGGATCTTCTTGCCGCCCTCGTCCTTCATCCACTCGAAGTAGCCGTCCGCCGGCAACACGCAGCGGCGGCGCCCCGCGGCCGCTTTGAACGCCGGCTTGCTCGTGATCGTCTCCGAGCGCGCGTTGATCAACCGCGATCCGATCTTCGGATCCTTTGCCCACGACGGCACCAAACCCCATTTGACCTGTGATGACACCATCCGCACCGGATCAGCGTCCGGTTCGGTGCGCGGCGCGCGTTCGAGCACCACGTTCACCTGCTGCGTCGGGGCGATGTTGTAGGACGGCGGCAACTCCTCCCCCACCGCCTCGACGGCGTCGTAGGCGGCGAGCAGATCAGCTCGGGTACTGGTGCTTGCATAGCGGCCACACACAATCGGACCTCCGTCGTCGCAGGTACACCACGAACGATAGCCGTGGCCACCGACGGATCAGGAGAGCCGGCGAGAGTTTAGGGGTGTTGATCTGCGCTGATGACCCGTCCTGGCTGCCGCCGATTTCCGACTGCACCGGATGCGGTCGCAAACGTGGAGCGGATCGCAGTCTCTTGTTGATGGGCCTGCGGCGCGGACTTCGAGTAGATCGTTCCCCGCACGGACGGCGCCGACGCGTCTGGTTACAGTCGAACGATGCTGCCACCGGGATTGTCGATGCTGTGGGAATCGGCCGACCCGGAGACCGAGGGACGGCTACCTCCACCGCCTCGCATCTGCCGGCAGTTCGTCGTCAACTCATCGCAGCAGGAACTCGAGGGTGATCCGCTCGAACGCATCCTTGGCTTCGACCATCACCCAGTGCCCGCAGTTCGGGAAGACGTGCAACTCGGCGTTCGGGATCAAGCGCATCGGGATCATCGGCATGTCCGGCGGGCACTGCCGGTCGTCGCGACCCCAGGTCAACAGAGTCGGGCACTGCACCTTGCCCATCATCGACCAATAGGGCGGTCGGCCGGGGCTGGCCATCGCCTGCTGCTGCGCCTCGAAAGCCTCGGAGCCGTACATTGCGGCCAACGTCTTGTGCGACTCCGGATCGTTTGCCGACTCCCAACGTTCCTCGATCCGCTCCTCGGTGACCACGGACCGGTCGTAAACCATGCACTCGAGCCAGCGGACCAGCTTCTCGCGGCTCGGTCCGTCGGCAAAGTCCTGCAGCAGACGCGTTCCCTCACTCGGGTTCTGGCTGAAGATATTCGGACCCACCCCGCCGATCGTGACGAGCTTGTTCACCCGCTCGGGGCTCTTCATCGCCACGTTGACACCGACGACTCCGCCCATCGAATTGCCGATCATCGCGGCGGATTCGATGCCGAGGACGTCCATGAAACGGATCACCGACGACCCCGCCGTCAGCACCGGATGACCATCGACGGGATCACTCAGACCGAATCCGGGGAACTCGAGGACGTAGCAACGGAAGTGCTCCGCGAACACGTCCAGATTTCCTCGGTAGTTACGCCACCCGCTGACTCCGATGCCGGAACCGTGTAGCAAGAGCAATGGCGGTCCCTGTCCCGCCTCGTGGTATCGCAGCACCCCCTTATCGGTGGCGATCGCCCTCTTCGTCCCCTCGTAAGTCACGTCCATCCCACAACACTAGAACACGTTACATTTATGCAACCGCCGACCGTGTCCGGAACAGGCGCGCTGTTCGCCCGTGAGTTGCTGACCACGCCGCTTCGGGAGCGGATGACATCGCGTACCAGTGCTTCCACACCGCCATACCAGTCGGCGTTGCACGCCGAGGTCGACGAGAACGGGCACCGACTGGTGGTCCACAACAGCTACCACGACGAACGCGAGGTCGTGACTGCCGCCGGGCGATGACCGTGAAGGCCCCCCGTGAACGACAAGCACGCCGACCCCCGACACCAGTGAGTGCAGACGCTTCTCGTCGGCGATCCTGCCCACGTGGGCACGCAAGTCGGAGCAGGCATCCGAGATGCCGCCACTGCTGTACCTGCACGGCCTCTCAAACAGCGACTTCGGCCCGGCTTCGGAGCAGTTCCTCGGTACCGGCGCCGGCCTGCCGGCTTCCTCGATCACCCGGCTCACACCACAGTGGAAGAACGAAGCAGTGGAGTTCGGGGCTCTGTCTGCTGGCGATGGTCGGGGCACACCCCACCACATATGCGCTACCCGCAACTCGAACCACTTATCGGACACCGTGTTAGCAGCTGAGTGAACTCGCTCCAATCACCGCTGTGGTCTTTATCGGCCGAATCATCGGGATAGCACAGTATCGTCGACGACCTTCGCGTGTTTCGAGGAGAAGTCGACGATCGCGCGGACCTGCCAGCAGTGTCTCGGTGAGATTCGCCGGAGTTTCCCGTGCCGTCGTCGCATCCCGTAGATCATTTCCCCCGCTACCTTGACGGGATGAAGATGCTGCGGGTCGCGTCGATCATCTCGGCGCTGTGTACGGTGACGATCCTGTTGTTCGTCGTGCCGCCGCTTCTTCTGTCCGGTGTCGTGGAGGTCTCCAACGGGTTCGGCTTGATGGTGATGTGGCCGACGCTGATCGGCTTGCCGTGCGCATTCACCGCCTCTATCGTCGGCACTGCGTGTGTCTTACAGCGTCGCACGCGCACAGTGGCATCGGTCCTCATGACTGCCGGTCAGCTGACCACCCTCGTTTTGGGTGCAGCAATAGTCTTGTGGTCGTTGAACTTCGGCACGACCGGATGGGAACTACTCGCCCTACCGATGGCGCTGATCGGTGGTCAGGTCCTCGTCGCGGTGGGTCTGTTCTTCTGGCTCCGAACTGCTTCCGCAGTCCTCCAGGAGCGTGACAGCTCGCCAGCGGTGGAGAGTGGGGTGGGACCGGTAGCCACTCTCCTAGATGCAGCTCCCGATCGGCGCCTGCCGACTTCGGAGACCCTGACAAACCTCGCCGCTCAGGTTGAGCGTTTGATCCACCGCATCGCTGCGAGCACCCGCAGGGTGGCCGGATCGAGGATCGCCCGCCAGTGATCATCCGGATCGCCGCTCATCAATGAGAACTGACACGACAGGACTTGGCCCCCTTTGCTGAGCGCGGCGAGGTAATCCTCGTGCCCGTACACATCCCAGTATTTCAAGTACGCCGGGAGAGGACGCCGGGACCTGTCCTTGTAGGCGAGTTGGGCATCGATGAGGGTGGCGAACACCCGAAATCCCGCCCGTGCGCGGTAATCGAACAGACCCAGGCGGAACTCCTCGAGCGATCCCGGCCACGAACCGTCGCCCATCGCTTCGAAGATTTCGTCGACCCGGACCGTGCGTTCCTGTTTTTCGGTGTACTGCGGAGAAGCTGCTCAGTAGACCTCATCGGGTCGGCCGCGGTGAGATAGTCCTCGATCTCGAGGTTGCGGATCCACAGGTTTGCCACCACATCTGAGACCGTGTGCGCTGCGATCTGCAGCCTGTGCGGAGGATTGGTGGCGGTGACGATGGTGAACGGGTGGTCCGTCTCGGTGAGGGTTCGCGTATCGGCCACGACGAAGAACTGGTATCCAGGATCGTCCTCGTTGAGGCGAGCGAGGAGCTCGTCGATGTCCCTGCCGTCGAACTCGATGTCGTCGACAATAGTCAGTGGATCTGTACGTTCGGACATATCGCCGAGGGCTGCGTGCACAACGTCGTTCCACGCCTGCTCATTGCTGTAGTCGAGCCGGAACAGCGGTACCTCGACGTCAGGGAAGGTCATCGGTGTCTCCCATCGCGATCAGACGAATCGTGTGCACGTCGCAGAGCGGTTGGCTTCGTCGCAGCGGCCGTCATCGAGAGCTGCAACACCATCAGGCCAGGGCGCCAGGAGGGGCGACGATGAACGGTGACAGAAGACGGTCCCCCGGGGCCTCACTTCGACTCTGCCCCTCCTCGACACCGGCACGCGCACGAGGACCCGCCGCAGTGAGCACCACGCAGATCGTGGCCAACAGCAGCGACCACCCCGCCGGCACCCTGAGTACCTCGGTGTGCGCCCCGAGCCCACCGACATATGTCGAGTACCAGTTCTCGTCCGCGGCGAGGGCATAGATGGCCAGCCACGCCGGCCACACCCGCACAGCAGAACCCACGAGTACGACGCTACCGACCAGCGGTAGCAGCGCGATCGAATGGTTCTCGTGGCTGCCAGGGGCGAGCAGACAACACGCGAGAACGAGGACACCACTGGCCGTGAGCAGGAACAGCACCTCGCTACCGTGCTGCCGGGAATAGGCCAGCGTCACTGCGGCAATGGCAGCGACCGCGATCACCAGCGCCAACCCCACGGTCAACCATGCAGGAAAGTGCAGGTACTCGGCCAGAGCAAAGAACGAACGCTCGGCGGCGTCGACGCCGCCGAGCGCCGAAATACCCACGCCGTCAACACCGTCGAGGCGCACCCACACCAGCGCGATGGCCGTGCTCGCGATCACGGCCGCGAGAACCACCTCGCGCCACCGGCGCTGAAGCAGCGGAACCACCAGCAGCGCCGCGAAGACCGGCATCAACGCCACGACGATCCCGAGCGCGACGCCAGCAGCGACCCGATGCCCGTGCACCGTCAGGTACAACCATGCCACCAACGCGAGCAGCACGAATGCACCGAGATCGCCCATGAGCAGAGTGTCTGTCACCGGACCGCAATAGAACCCTGCGAGCAGAAACACCGGCGCCAAGACCGACCGCATCGGATCTGCAGCAGACGTAGCAACAACACCCACGCGCCCAGTAGCGCCAGCACGCTCAGGCCGAGTTGCACCCACCGCGCCTGGTCTGGATCGAGGATTGCCCATGGAGCGGTCAGAATGACGGCGCCGGAGCTGAGCGATTCGCTGACAGCAGATACGGTGTGCGGGTTGAGGAAACGGAACGATGCGTCGTAGAGGTCGAGGAACCGGCCGGGGGTCGGATCGGCGAGCGACCACCAGATTCGTTGTAGGACCACCATCACCACCAGCGGCCAAACGATGTACGCCGTCATTTGAGTGAACGAACGAGCAGTCTGCGGCTCCAACACACGAATCAGGGGACGCGTAGTCATATGTGCGAGGTTACGGATACCGCAGATCATCTTCATCAGGGAAGTCCGACCCTGCGAGCTGGTCGTAGTCGTGGTCGCTCAGCGGTTGGCATTACGCAGATCCAGCCGAGCCACGCGGCCGATTCCTGTGCCCGGCCGGTGAGTATGCAGTTCGCGTACGTTTGGCACCGATGGATACTGCGATCACTCCCTTGCTGGCGCACCTCGATCACGTCGACCCGGGCGGTGTCGTCGGCTTCTACCTGTACGGCTCGGCCACCGCAGGCGGACTCCGTCCGCACAGCGACCTGGATCTTCTCCTCCTGACTCGACGCACGTTGGCGAGGTCGGAGAGGCGCGGGCTCGTGAAATTACTGCTGTCACTGTCGGGTTGGCCCGGGCATTCCGTACGGTTCCCTGAGTCAGCGGATCGACGCCCCGTCGAGTTGACGTCACTGGTGCTCGCGAACGACCATCCCTGGTCTCCACCTGCCTGGCGAGACTTTCAGTATGGGGAATGGTTACGTATCGATTTCGCCGATGGTGTGCTGCCGGAGCCTTCGGAGGACCCGGATGTTCCGATCCTGTTGGCAACCGCGATCGAGAGCCACCTTCCACTTCGCGGTCCAGGCCTCGGCGATCTGATCGCTCCGGTGCCGGATGCGGTTCTGCGTCAGTCGATGTTCGATCTGTTACCCGGCATCCTCGAGGGGTTGTCCGCAGACGAGGGCGAGGAGAGACACACGCTGCTGGTGCTCGCCCGCATCCTCGTGACCCTCGAGACCGGGCGGATCGTCCCGAAGGACGAGGCTGTCGACCACGTCGCAGTCCATCTACCTGAGCCGCACGCGCTGATACTCGGGCATGCCCGTGCGAGCTACCTCGGTGAGATACCTGACGACTGGTCGGGCCTCGCCGACGAGGTTGGCGGGGCAGCTGAGTACATGGTGGCTCTCGCTCGCAGGCACTCTGTCTAGAAACGCGACCACCACAGTTTCATCCGCTCGAACCGACCCGGATCGAACCGACTCGCCCACGCGCCCGGGACGTCGGCGGGCGCAGTGAGGTCGAACGTGATCGACGGTGTCGGTTCGGCGATCGCCGGCCAATCCGGCTCGGTGAGCCCAGGCCGGAACCCGAACCGGTCGGTGAACCGATCCCAGTACGGATTTTTGTCGTCGAGTGTGGTCCAGCCCGGAGGCAGCGGGCTACCGAAGTCGAGCGTGTGCCTCATCATGGCGTGTCTCCTGTCGACGGCTGTTGCGATCGCTTGTACGGGTTCGGCGGGAGCGGGTTGACGTCGTCGCTGTCCCAGGTCACCAAGTTCGTGTCGGAAGTGTCGATGGTCTCCGGGGACGGGCAGGCACGTAGTGCACGGACGCAGTCGGCGGAGGAGCGATGTAGGTCCACTACGACCGTCCCCGAATCCGAACCAGCAGTCCTCCGGGGTGCCGTGTGCTCGGCAAGCACCGCCGCCAGCACCGTGAACTGCTCTTCGGGCATGTCCCCGGTCTCGGGCGCGTCGTCCCAGACTGCGCCCTCACCGTCCCCGACGCAACGACTGATCCCGGCATACAGCAGGGAGAACCATTCGACGGTCGGATGGATCACCGCGCGGGTCGCTGCGGGGTTCGTTCCACCTCGGCGCGCGACCGGAGGCACTACTGGAATGTTGATGGGTCGCATCGTCTTGTTGCCCGAATGGGAAGCGCAACTCGACGTTGATCAGTTCATTGATCCGCGTGCGCATGTGAACGACCGTGTCGTCGTCCGGGATCGGGTCGTCGGTGAACAAGGTCCACCGCAGCGTGGCACTGCCGCGGGATGGTCCGGTGCTGTCGAAACGGATACGGGGCGATTCACGCCGCGGCTGCGCAGGCCGTGGCCGTCGTGCCCTGCGGCTCCACACGGAGCCCACCGCTCAAGTGCGACCAGCGGCGGCTCCGTGTCATCCTGGAAATACTCAGCTCGTGCTCAGACGCCACCGCGACCCGCTCGAGCGAGTGTCCGAAGGAGAAACGGCCATGGCCCAGAACGACGCGAAACTCGACGTCCCCGACGTGGTCGGCCTGAACGCCGACGATGCCTGCGCGATCGTGCGCGGAACGGGACTGCTGCCGGTCGGACCCGACGGGGCCGCCGCGCCGTCCAGCGGGTGATCGTCGCCCAGGAACCTGCCGGGGAGGCCGCGGCTGCGAGCGGCACCGAAGTGTCCTGTGGAACCAGGACAGCGGCACCCGGCACGGTGCATCGGTGCCACACCGGGACGAGTCCGCGGAGCTTGACCCGGCTTGAGTGCGGCAGGAACCCAGAGCCCGCCGCTGTTCGCCCCGATCCTCGACCGGATCGCGGCGGTATTGCCGCAGGCCGAACGGCACCTGCACTCCGGGCCGAGCATTTATCCCACACGACTCACCCGGGCGAATACGCGCAGGTGAGTCTGACCTGCGTGACCCGGTGAGGACCTGAGCATCGCTCCCCCACGAGCACCGGCCTACCGGCGATGAACTCGACGGCCACCACACCGCCCGCTCAGAACAGAAGTGATGCGGCAGTGGGGGTACCAGCAGAAGAACATCGACTGGCGCACCTTCGAACTAGGTGCGGCCAACGAATTACTCGACACCATCGACTACTCGATCACCCTCCTCTTTGCCCCACCGACAGTGGTCGACGCACTCCCGTGACGAATACCGTGCAAGGCCGGCGAGTGCGGCTCGACGAGGTTGTCGGTGTGCAGCCACGGATAAGGCCGCGACACGATGTGCGCGCGTTCCGGATGCGTCCACCGCTGCCGCGGGTCGGCGGTGCGCTTCGCTGCCGCCATCTCAGCTGGTAGAGCTGCGTGATGCCGATACCGGCGGTCGTCATGAGGGGCAACCCTTCATTTCCGTGGATGTCGAGTAGGGGTCAGTCGTCGCAGCAGGAACAGTCGTGACCTATGTCCGCCACCTGTGTGGTATTCAGCGGTGGCGGTGCGCAGCAGGTATCGCCCTTCCACGCGTTCCTACCCTCCTTCACCGCGATCACAGCGATGACGAGAGCGGCGATCGGGTCGGCCCACGACCACCCGAACACGCTATTGAGGAGCAGCCCGACCAGCAGGACCGCCGACAGGTAAGTGCATAGCAGGGTCTGTTTGGAGTCGGCGACCGCCGACCGCGAGCCGAGTTCGCGGCCGGCGCGCCGTTGCACGTAGGACAGGACCGGCATGATCGCGAGACTGGCGGCGGCCACACCGATCCCGATCGGCGAGTGCTGTGCCTCGCCGATGCCGAGCAGACCGCGGACGGCGTCGATGGTGACGTAGGCGGCCAGCGCGAAGAACGAGAGCGCGATAATTCGCAGCGCGATCTTCTCCCGTGCCGCGGGATCGCGGCCGGAGAACTGCCAGGCCACCGCCGCTGCCGAAGCCACCTCGATCACCGAATCCAGACCGAAGCCGATCAACGCCGTCGACGACACCGGGTGCCCTCGGTCAACGCGATGATCGCCTCGATCACGTTGTAGCTGATCGTCGCCGTCACGAACCAGCGGATCCGCCGCGACAGCACCGCCTTGCGGGGCGGGCTCGGCCCCAGCATCGCCAGCGGCATCCCCGGGATCCGACATCAGCAGCACTCCTCG
>BBEG01000203.1 GCA_001312645.1 Rhodococcus sp. JCM 9791 | reverse complement strand
CGCGGTGGTGATCACCCCTGCTCACCCGATGGGGCAGATCGTGAACCTGTGCGGCTCCGTCGACATGCGAGTCGACGAGTCGACCGCGGGATTCCTGCGCGGCGACCAGGAGGGCGATCCGCGCATCGCGATGTGGACGAAACTGCGTCCCGCCGACGAGTCGGACCTCGACACGGTGGCACTGTTCGCGCTCATGGCGGGGGACATCTCGGCGCCTGTGACGATGAATCGCGGCATGTTCGGGTGGGCGCCTACCGTGCAGCTGACCGCCTACCTGCGCGCGCTTCCCTCGCCGGGCTGGCTGCGCCTGACGAACGAGAGCATCGTGCTCGGGCAGACCTGGTTCGAGTCGGATCACACCGTGGTCGATTCGACGGGAGCTGTCGTGGTGCAGTCGCGTCAACTCGCGATGATCCCGCGCTGACGATCCGATCGGCCGGCGACCCGATCGACCACGGGACTGCGATGCGTGCCACAGCGGGAGCCGTGGCACGCTGTCACCCATGACGAGAATTGCGGTGATCGGTGGCGGCAGGATCGGTGAGGCACTGATCTCGGGGCTGCTGCAGAACGGCTACGCGACCAAGGACCTCGTGGTGGTCGAGAAGCTGCCCGAGCGAGCAGACGAACTGGCGCGCGCGTATGCGATCCGCGTCACCGACGGAACGGCCGATGCGGTCGAGGGCGCCGACGTGATCGTCGTCGCGGTCAAGCCCGGCGATGTCGACACGGTGATCGCCGACGTGGCCTCGGCCGATATCGACAGCGACACCGAGCAGATCGTCGTCTCGCTCGTCGCGGGCGTCACGACCGCCCATTACGAGAACAAGCTCCCCGCGGGCTCTCCTGTCGTCCGAGTGATGCCCAATACTCCGATGCTCGTCGGGCAGGGCGCGAGTGTGCTTGCCGCAGGACGTCACGCGAAGGGGGAACACCTCGGTCTCGTGCGCGAGATGCTCGGATCGGTGGGTACCGTCTCGGTCGTGCCCGAAACCCAGATGGATGCGGTCACCGCGGTCTCGGGCTCCGGTCCCGCGTACTTCTTCCTCGTCGCCGAGGCGATGATCGACGCCGGTGTTGCGCTCGGGCTGAGCCGTGTAGTCGCCACGGATCTCGTGGTGCAGACCATGACCGGCTCTGCGGCGATGCTTGCGCAGTCCGGGGAGAACGCGGCGGACCTGCGCGCGGCCGTGACGTCGCCGGGGGGCACGACGGCTGCAGCGATCAAAGAATTCGAGCGGGGCGGCGTTCGCACGGCGTTCTACGACGCGCTCGAGGCCGCACGGCAGCGATCGGTGCAGCTCGGCGCTCGTTCCGAGTAGTCGAACATGTCGGCGTTGCGCCCGCGACACGCCGCAGCAATGTGGCGGAAGTGAAATTGGTGGCCGCCATCGTCGCACAGGAACCATTCGTCACGCTAAGCTCGAATGAGCACGTGCGTGTCTGTTCCGCCGGAGGGGAAGCCGGCGGCGCGGACGTGCCGGAGGTGTGTAATGGTTTCAGGAAATACACCGTCGAAGGGTCAACCCCAAGACGGACAGTCGGTCCTCGCAGGTACCCAATTCCTGACGGTCGCCGAAGTGGCGTCGTTGATGAGGGTGTCGAAGATGACCGTGTACAGACTTGTACACAGCGGTGAACTGCCCGCTGTGCGCGTCGGACGCTCGTTCCGCGTGCACGCAAAGGCGGTTCACGACTATCTCGAGACATCGTATTTCGACGTCGGATAACCCGACTCGGAAGGGCTGTCGAAGCACGGAGCGGACCTCGATTTCATCCGGTCGTTCCTGCACCGGTACGATTGCATTTCGTCGTACCGGTCAGCCGGTGTCGTGAGGCGCTGAACTCGTCAACACGGGGCCCAGCGTCCGACAGAAGAAGGCGTACGTCACCGGCGTGCGCAGGAACGCTATAAGAACGCGAGGGATGCCCACATGGGGTCTGTGATCAAGAAGCGCCGCAAGCGCATGTCGAAGAAGAAGCACCGCAAGCTGCTCCGCCGCACTCGCGTGCAGCGTAGGAAACTCGGCAAGTAGGACTCTTCTACCGGTATCGGTAAGTGAGCCACTGTCGGTAGCAGTACTGCCGAGCGAATGCCCGTCACCCATGGTGGCGGGCATTCGCCGTCTCTGCACAGCGGGCAACTCGACGTTTACCCAGGTGTCATGCGATGTTGCCGATGTCACCGTATTGTTGTAGCGCATACCGTCCTGAGGCCGAGGTGGGACCGACGACGGAGTGTTCTGCAAAGCAGGGGGTGCTGTGACTTCACATGGGCGACCGACCGCGCCTCCACGTGTCGTGTTGGTGACGGGTGCGAGCCGATTCCTCGGTGGCTTCCTGGTCACCCGGTTGGCTCAGAACCCCGACGTCGAACGCGTCATCGCCGTCGATACCCAGTCGCCCACCAAAGACATGCACCGCCGCATGGGGCGCGCCGAATTCGTTCTCGCCGACATCAGGAACCCACTGATCGGCAAGGTCATCAGAAACATGAACGTCGACACTGTCGTGCACGCGTCGGCGGTCACCAAGGCACCGAAATCCGGGACACGCGCCGCAATGAAAGACATGAACGTCCTCGGCGCGATGCAGCTGTTCGCGGTGTGCCAGAAGTCGCCGTCGGTACGCAAGGTGGTACTGCGGTCGTCGTCGGTCGTCTACGGCTCGAGCGCCAAGGACCCCGCGAAGTTCACGGAGGAGATGAGCGCGCGTCGCCGTCCCACCGGTGCGTTCGCCCGCGACATGATCGAGATCGAGGGCTACCTGCGGGGTCTCGGGCGGAGGCGCAGCGACATGGCCACCACGATCCTGCGACTCGCGCCCACGGTCGGTAATCGTCTGCCGGGATCGGTCTCGAACTATCTCACCTCCCCGCTGGTGCCCAACGTCCTCGGCCGCGACGCACGGTTGCAGTTGCTGCACGAGGAAGATGCGCTCGGTGCCCTCGAATGCGCGACGCTCGGCGGGCCGTCCGGTACCTACAACGTGGCCGGCGACGGCATCGTGACGATGACGCAGGCCGTGCGCCGGGCCGGTGGCCTAACGGTGCCGATGCCCTACAGCCTGTTCCGCAATGTGGGCCATGCTCTCGTGGGATCGGTCATGAAGTCGTTCACGAAGGAAGAACTCGACTACTTCCACTTCGGATGCGGCCTCGACACGAGACGCATGCGCGAAGAACTCGGATTCGAACCGCGCTGGACCACCAAGGAAGCCCTCGACGACTTCGCGCGTGGAATCGGGATGTCCCGCGTCGTGAAGTCCGAATGGGTCGACAAAGCCGAATCGATGCTGCTTTCCGCCCTCGGGGAGCGGACGGAGGTGCGATGACTCAGGTTGCCAAGGTCATACCGCTGCACGGGGGAGGCCGGCGCACAGCTGCGGGTCGGCCCGCGGAATCTTTCGCCACGCACCCGTCGCAGGAGCTTCGGCCGGGGGAGCAGCACCGCTGCCACCGCAGCACACGGCCGTCGACGGTTTCCTCGACGATCTGCGCACCGCCTGATCGGACACGTCACCGGTGGGGCCGAGTTCCTCAGACGCCGGATCACCGGGGACTACGAGGTCGACGACTTCGGCTTCGACCCGCACTTCAACGACAACATCCTCATGCCCGCGCTGCGTCCCCTGTTCGACACGTGGTTCCGCGTCGAAGTTCGGGGGATCGAGAACATTCCGGCAGACGGTCGCGCACTCATCGTCGCGAATCACGCGGGTACTTGCCCGTCGACGCCTGATGACCTCCGTGGCCGTGCACGACCGCGCGCACCGGCCGCTGCGGATGCTCGCGGCCGATCTCGCCTTCGACATGCCGGTCGTGGGCACCGTGGCGCGCAAGGCCGGACACACCCTCGCGTGCCATCCCGATGCCGAACGACTTCTCGCCGAAGACCAGGTCGTCGCAGTGTTCCCAGAGGGGTACAAGGGGCTCGGCAAGCCGTTCAAGGAGCGGTACAAGCTGCAGCGTTTCGGTCGTGGCGGTTTCGTCTCCGCTGCCCTGAAGACCCACTCACCGATCATCCCGTGCTCGATCGTGGGATCCGAGGAGATCTACCCGAACATCGCCGACTTCTCCTCGCTTGCGCGGTTGCTCGGCCTGCCCTACTTTCCGATCACGCCGCTCTTCCCTGCGCTCGGCCCGCTCGGTGCGGTGCCACTACCGTCGAAGTGGTACATCGAGTTCGGCAAGCCCATCACCACCGACGTCTACGACGATGTGGAGGCCGACGACCCGATGGTGCTGTTCGAGGTCACCGATCACGTACGTGAGGTGATCCAGCAGACCCTCTACAAGCTGCTCACGCGCCGCCGGAACGTCTTCCTCGGCTGACGGCCCGGGTCAGGCGGCCTTGTCGCGTCGTCGTCCGAGCACGATGGCGACCGCGCCGCCGGCCGCTCCGAGTCCGAGCGCCGTCGGCACCCCGACCTTCGCCGCTCTACGTGCGGTGCGGAAGTCTCGTACTTCCCAGCCCCGGGTGCGCGCGACCTGCCGCAGATCGGGATCGGGATTGATCGCGACCGCCGTGCCCACCAGCGACAACATCGGCACGTCGTTGTGGCTGTCGGAGTATGCGGTACACCGCTTGAGGTTCAGGCCCTCGCGGATCGCGAGGGCGCGCACCGCGTGGGCCTTGCCGAGCCCGTGCAGGATGTCGCCGACGAGCCGGCCGGTGAACACCCCGTCCTCCGACTCCGCGACGGTGCCCAAGGCGCCGGTCAGGCCCAGGCGTTTGGCGATGACGTCGGCGAGTTCGACCGGGGTGGCCGTAACGAGCCACACTTGCTGACCTGCGTCGAGATGCATCTGCGCAAGCATGCGGGTGCCGGGCCAGATCTTGTCGGCGATGATGTCGTCGTAGACCTCTTCGCCGAGTCGGCGGAGTTCCGCGGTGGACCTGCCCTGTACGAACGAGAGGGCCTTGTCGCGACCGCTTGCGACGTCGTCGCTGTTCTCCTTGCCGGTGATCCGGAACTTCACCTGCTGCCATGCGAACTCGAAGAGGTCGGTCTTGCGGAAGTAGTTCCGTGCAACGAGGCCGCGGGCGAAGTGGATGATCGACGCGCCCTGCACCATTGTGTTGTCGACGTCGAAGAACGCAGCCGCGGTCAGGTCTGTCGCGCCGAGGGCGCCGGTTTCGGCATCGGGTTCGATTCCCGCTTCCGGTTCGCTTCGTGCGTCGTGCAGTGCGAGAGCTGCGTCGGCGCTCGCCTGACCGGCGAGATTTGCGCGGACCTCTTCTTCGCTCGGACCGAATTTGCGCGACAACGGGCGTCTGCCGGGGCGAATGATGCGCGCCCACGTCTCACCCATACCCCGCCCGTATGGCAACGAACGTTCAGGCACCCGCACCTCCCGTGTCATGACGGTCGTGCCGACCCATCGTCACACCCCTATGCACGACCCGCCGCAAGCGTAGCCCGTGGTGGACGCGTTATCAGGGTTCGGCGTTCAGCCGATCCATGGGTGTGACCTTCGTCTCCGGGGTCGATGTCGCAGAGTGGACGTCATGACCGATCGACACTCCGGCCGGCCGGGACCCCTGCATCCGTTCACGAGGTGACGCTCCTGGTTCGTGCAGGGTGCGGTAGTTGCGGACCTGCACACACCGTTCTCGAAGCGGTGTGCGCCGACTTCGGGTTGCGGGTCACCTGCATCGATGTGGACGAAGCCGCCGCCACCGACCCTGAATTGCGGGCAGAGTTCGGAGACCGCCTCCCGGTGGTGCTCCTCGACGGTAAGGAGCACAGCTACTGGGAGGTCGACGAGCCGCGATTGCGTGCAGATCTCGCCAGGTGACCCTGTGGCACCCGGCCGTGGTGCAGGTGGGAAGCACATTCGACGGCCTTCGAGCAACTTTGTGCATGGCTTCACAAGCGGTTACCGTGGTGAGGACGAAATCCCGGATCACCGTGAGGCCGGACGTGTCCACCGGCCGGACGAGGAGCCACGAACGTGACGCAACCGCACCCACCGCAGGGCAACGATGCCCGCGGCACCGCCGGGACCGGCGAGGGTGCCACTCCCAGTTCTGGGGGTGTTGCTCCGAGTGCTCAGTATCGGGATATCCCACAGGCTACTGTGACGCGTCTCGCGAACTATCTGCGGGTCCTCGGAGGTCTCTCCGAGGCCGGCACACTCATCGTCTCGAGCGAGGAATTGGCGAACGCGGCCGGAGTCGGTTCGGCGAAGCTCCGCAAGGACCTCTCCTTCCTCGGACCCAACGGAGTGCGCGGCGTCGGCTACGACGTCCTGCGCCTTCAGTCACGCATCGAGAATGCACTCGGGCTCGATCGCGGTCACCGCGTGGTTCTCGTCGGAGTGGGTAATCTCGGCCGCGCTCTCGCCTGCTACCCCGGATTCGATCGTCGCGGCTTCACCGTCGCGGGACTGTTCGACGCCGACCCCGCCCTGGTCGGGACAACCGTGGGCGACCTCGTGGTCCGAGGCGTCGACCGGTTGGAGTCCGACGCTCGTGAACTGGGCGCCACCATCGGGGTCGTGGCCACACCCGAGGACGCCGCGCAGAACGTCTGCGATCTGCTCGTGCGTTCCGGTGTTCGCAGTGTCCTGAGCTTCGCGCCGATCGAGCTCGACGTGCCCGAGCATGTCGAGGTGCGCCGCGTCGACCTTGCGGTCGAGATGCAGGTGCTCTCGTTCAACAGCGCGCGAAACGACGAACTTCTCCGGGAAGCCGGGGGTACAAGTACCGCGGGTATCCCGTCCACCCGCGGCCCGCTCGGGTCTGCGGTGTCCACGCCGAGTCCGGCTCGGCGATCCAGAACAGGTAAGGCGGGCCCGCTGGGTTCGACCGTGACCAGAAACGGATCGGTGATTGCGCCGTGAGTGTTCTCCTCGTTGGTATTTCGCACCGGAGCGCCCCGGTGTCGATTCTCGAGAAGGTGGCTGTCGCAGACACCGACCGGCCGAAGTTGACCGACAAGATGATGCGTCGGATCACATCTCCGAGGCGATGATCGTGTCGACGTGCAACCGGGTCGAGATCTACGCCGTCGTCGATGCCTTCCACGGTGCGCTCACCGAGGTCAGCGAATTACTGTCGGAACACGCCGGACTCACCCTCGCGGATCTGCACAAGCACGCCTACGTGCGCTACAGCGAGGCCGCTGCAGAGCATCTGTTCTCGGTGGCCAGTGGTCTCGATTCCATGGTGGTCGGTGAGCAGCAGATCCTCGGGCAGATCCGCACCGCCTACGCGACCGCCGACGCTCAACAGGCTGCGGGTCGTGCACTGCACGAACTCGCCCAGCAGGCATTGCGTGTCGGCAAGCGCGTGCACTCGGAAACCGGGATCGACTCGGCCGGTGCATCCGTCGTGTCGGTTGCACTCGACAAGGCAGGGGCGCTGTTCGGCGGTGAAGGCCTGCAGGGACGGACTGCCGCAGTCATCGGCGCAGGTGCGATGGGCGGTCTCGCGGTAGCGCATCTGACCCGGTCGGGTGTCGCCAAGATCATCCTCACGAACCGCACCCGCGACCGTGCCGAGCGCCTCGCCACAACGGCCCGTGGAAACGGTGTCGCCGCCGAGGTTGTCGATTTCGGTGACCTGGCCGCCGCGCTGGCGCAGGCCGATGTCGCCGTCACCTGCACCGGAGCCGTGGGGACGGTCGTCACCCTCGCCGACGCCCACCGCGCTCTCGCACAGTCGGACCGCGGTGAACGCCCGCTGGCGATCTGCGATCTCGGACTGCCCCGTGACGTCGAACCTGCCGTGTCGGGACTTCCCGGTGTGACGGTGTTCGACATGGAAGCGTTGCAGCGCGACCCCGCCGCGGGTGCCGCCTCCGACGATGCCGAGGCAGCGCGCGCGATCGTGGCCTCGGAACTCGCCGGCTACCTCACCACGCAACGGCTCGCAGAGGTGACACCCACCGTCACCGCACTGCGTCAGCGTGCAGCGGAGGTCGTCGAGGGCGAACTCATGCGCCTCGACTCCCGGCTTCCCGACCTCGGAGACGGCCAGCGCGACGAGGTCGCGCGTACCGTGCGCCGTGTCGTCGACAAGTTGCTGCATGCACCGACCGTGCGGGTGAAGCAGCTTGCCTCGACACCCGGCGGCGACCAGTATGCCGAGGCACTGAGGGAGTTGTTCGAGCTGCGACCGGGGGCAGTCGAAGCTGTTGCGACCCCCACGAAAGAACTGGGGTCACTGACCGACCCGACCACGTCGCGGATCTGTCCGCCGCACTTGATCCGGTCATCACCACGGAGCTTCGTGCTCCACGAAAGGACGGCAAGGTATGAGCGCCGAAGCCACCCGGATCGACGCACCGCGCGAACAGCGCACATTGCGCATCGGTACCCGCGGCAGTGTGCTCGCCACCACCCAGGCAGGCACTGTTCGCGACGCTCTGATCGCGGCCGGGCATCCGGCAGAACTCGTGGTCATCACGACCAAGGGCGACGTCACGCCCGGGCCCGTGCAGCGCATCGGTGTAGGTGTGTTCACCGCAGAACTCCGCGAGGCCCTGTTGGCCGACGAAGTGGACGTGGCGGTGCATTCGTACAAGGACCTGCCCACACAGCAGGATCCGCGCATGGTCATCGCGGCTGTTCCTCCCCGTGAGGATCCACGCGATGCTCTCGTCGCTCGCGACGGCTGGTACTCGGCGAGCTGCCCGCCGGATCGAAGGTCGGCACGTCTGCGCCGCGGCGTCGTGCACAGCTGGCTGCGCTGGGGCTCGGTTTGCAGCTCGAGCCACTGCGAGGCAACATCGACACCCGCATCGGCAAGGTCGATTCCGGTGAGCTCGACGCGATCGTCATCGCCCGTGCGGGACTGTCGCGGATCGGGCGACTCGACCGCGTCACCGAAGCACTCGAACCGGTACAGATGCTGCCGGCGCCGTCCCAGGGCGCGCTCGCAGTCGAGTGCCGTGCCGAGGACACCGCCCTGATCGAGATACTCGCGGAACTCGACGATCCGGCAAGTCGCGCGGCAGTTGTCGCGGAGCGTGCACTGCTCGCCGAGCTGGAAGCGGGGTGCACCGCGCCGGTCGGTGCGCTCGCAGAGGTCGTCGAGTCGCTCGACGACGACGGTCGTGTCTTCGAGGAACTGTCCGTACGCGGGTGTGCGGCCGCGCACGACGGATCGGACGTGCTCCGTGCGAGCATCGTCGGTTCGCCCGATCACGCAGAGGAGCTCGGAAGGCACTTGCCCGAGAACTGCTCGACCTCGGTGCGAAAGAACTGATCGTCGACGACGAACAGTGGGCCGCCGATGATTGACACTTCCATTCAGCCCCGAATTTCCCTTACCGCAGATTTGATTGCACTGGAGAACAACCGATGAGCCGAGTCCGTAAGAACACTCCCGGACGGATCCTGTTCGTGGGGTCGGGTCCGGGCGACCCGGCATTGCTCACCGTCCGGGCGCGCGACGTCCTGACCGGTGCCACGATCGCCTTCACCGACCCCGATGTCGACAGGGATGTCGTCGCTCTGGCCGGAACGGGCCTCGGCACCGACCCCGAAACGGGCGAGCCGATCGCCGACGTGCGTCCCGCCCTGGGTGAGCCCGCAGAGGTGGCCAAGACCTTGGTCGCGGAAGCGAAGAACGGCCACGACGTGGTGCGCCTCGTTGCGGGCGATCCACTGACCACCGACTCGGTGATCGCCGAGGTCAACGCCGTGGCGCGCACCCAAGTGGTGTTCGAGGTGCTGCCCGGACTGCCCGCCGGTTCCGCAGTGCCCAGCTACGCGGGCATGGCGCTCGGTTCGTC
>BBEG01000202.1 GCA_001312645.1 Rhodococcus sp. JCM 9791 | reverse complement strand
GTTCGGCGCTGTCGAGTCCGTGCCACACTGCGTCGAGCCACATCGCGCGCGCGTTGGGGCGGGCCGCTGCGGGAAGGTAGTGCTCGATGGCGGCGGGTGCGTTGCCGAGTACCGCGGTGAGCAGCGCGAGGTTCGATTCGTTGGTCGAGAAGCGCCTCGCCATTGCGATGTAGCGGGTGGCGGCGAGTTCGCCGTCGCGGGTGGCGTTCCACAGTGCCGACCAGATCAGGCCGCGTGCGAGGGGGTCACGGACGCGGTCGAGTGAGGATTCGACGGTGGTCAGCGAGCGTTCGTCGAGGCGGATCTTGGCGTAGGTGAGGTCGTTGTCGTTGAGCAGGATCAGGGGCGCATCGGGTAGTTCGATGCCGGTGTGGGCGTCGGCGATGTCGATCTCGACGTGGTAGGTGCGGACGAGGTCGCCGGTGGGGTCGTGGTCGTAGCAACCGACGGCGAGACGGTGGGGTCGCGGGTCGGTCTGCACGATGTCGTAGCGGCCGTGCCCGGTGGGTTCGAGGATCAAGGTGGAGACACCGGAGGTCTGCAGCCACGCGCGCGCCCAGCCGGTGAGGTCGCGGCCGGAGGTGGCGGACAGTTCGGTGAGCAGGTCGTCGAGGGTGGTGTTGCCGTAGGCGTGGGCCTGGAAGTAGCGGCGGGATCCTTCGAAGAAGGCATCGCGGCCGACGTAGGCGACGAGTTGTTTGAGGACGCTGGCGCCCTTGGCGTAGGTGATGCCGTCGAAGTTGAGTTTGGCGGCTTCGAGATCGACGATGTCGGCGACGATCGGGTGGGTGGTGGGAAGTTGGTCCTGCAGGTACGCCCAGGCTTTGCGGCGGTTGGCGAACGCGACCCAGGCGTCGGTGTATTGCGTGGCTTCGGCACTGACGAGCGACCCCATGTAGTCGGCGAAGGATTCCTTGAGCCACAGGTCGTCCCACCATTTCATGGTGACGAGGTCGCCGAACCACATGTGCGCCATCTCGTGCAGGATCGTGTTGGCGCGGCCCTGGTATTGGGCTTCGGTGGCGGCGCCGCGGAAGACGTATGCCTCGGTGAAGGTGACGCAGCGGGATTCTCCATCGCGCCGAGGTTGTATTCGGGGACGAAGACCTGATCGTATTTGCCGAACGGGTACGGATAGTCGAAGTGTTCGGCGTAGAAGTCGAGGCCCTCCGTGGTGACCTGGAGGATCTCGTCGGCGTCGAGGTGTTCGGCGAGCGAGGCACGGCACAGCACCCGCAGCGGCACGGTGAGCTCTCCCCTGCTCCACGATGAGTCGACGCGATGGTAGGGCCCGGCGACGATGGCGGTGATGTAGGTGGAGATCGGCAGGGTCGGGGCGAACGTCACGGTCTGGTTGTCGCCGCCGCGCCGGCGGTGATCGACAGCTTGGTTGGAGATCACCTGCCAATGCGCTGGTGCGGTGACGACGAACGTGTAGGCGCCTTTGAGGTCGGGTTGTTCGAAGCAGGCGAACACGCGGCGGGCGTCGGCCGGTTCGTACTGGGTGTAGAGATAGGTTTCGCCGTCGACAGGGTCGAGGAAGCGATGCAGGCCCTCCCCTGATCTGCTGTAGCGACCGGTGGCGACGATGGTGACGACGTTGATTTCGCGGAGTCCGCGGATTGCGATCCGTGCGCGTCGTAGATGACGGGGGTCAGGTCGCCGTTGACGGTCACGGATTCGACCGAGTCGCCGAGGAAATCGAGCCAGGTCTCCGGTGTGGAGGCGGTGAACTCGATGGTGGTCACGGTGGGGAAGCCGGTGCGGTCCTGGTCTACGGCGCCTCGTAGGTCGAGTTCGACGTGGTAGGAGTGCACGTCGAGAGCGCGGGCGCGCGCGGTAGTTTCGGCTCGGGACAGGTTCGCGGAACTCACGGCTTCGATCCTGCCATTGCTGCGACGGTTTCTGGTCCGCTCCGGTGGGCGTGCGTGTGTCGGTGCGAATTCCGGGGGATCGGATCGTGTGTCAGCGCGCGGGCGTGGCCCACCCGGGATCGATGTGGCCGAGAAGCCGATCCTGATGGTCGGCGAGTGGTTCGCGCAGCGGTAGTGGCACGAATCGGCATGCGAACTGCAGTCCGGTGTCGGTTCCGTCACCACGGACGGTGTGAAGCCAGGCGTCTGCGGTGTCCGCGGGTACGCGGAGGTGGAGGACGTACGTGTGGCGTGGTTGCCCGGTGATCGGGTGCGGTCGGTGATCGATGCCGACCGCACCGACCACAGAGCAGGTGTCGAGTCCGGTTTCTTCGGTGACCTCACGGAGCGCGGCTTCGTGTGGGTCCTCCCCCGGTTCGAGGCCCCCGGCCGGGATCTGAGTGCCCGCGTCGGGAATACCGACGTGGTCGAACACGAGCAGTTCGGGGCCGATGCGGTGGCGGATCACATAGGCGGCGACGCGTCTCCGGGGTGTGGACATCGACCCAGTATTCAGGTGTGCTCGTCCAGATGCGCTGTGTGTCAGGCGCGAGGACGTCGGCCGGCGGGGTGGAAGGGTGGCCGGTGAGTCGGCGCAGATCGTCGCGATCGGTATCGAGTACGCCTGCAGCGATTCCTGCATCGGAGTCGGCGAGGATCCGAGCGAACGGCGCCGGTACTCCTGCACCCTCGAGCATGGTGGCGTATTCCGCCTGCGGCAGGTCCTTGTAGGTGACCTCGGTGCCGACGATGCGGGAGAGGACGTCGGCGATGTCGGCGTAGGTGAGGTGCTGGTCGCCGCCGAGTTCGTAGGTGGCGCCGTCGTGGCCGTCGGTGGTCAGGACGACGGCAGCTGCATCGGCGAAGTCCTTGCGTGCGGCTCCGGCGACGCGCCCGGTGCCGGCCGCTCCGAACAGTGCGCCGGTGGCCTTGGCGGTGTCGACGGCCGACTCGTAATTCTCCCAGTACCAGCCGTTGCGCAGCAGCGTGTGGGCGATTCCGGACTCAGCGAGCAGTTCTTCGGTGGCCTTGTGCTCGGCGGCGAGCGCCAACGGGGTGGTGTCGGCGGCGAGGACGGAGGTGTAGGCGATGGATCCGACTCCGGCGGCCTTGGCTGCCTCGATGATGTTGGTGTGCTGCTGCAGGCGCTGGCCGACCTCGCTACCGGAGATGAGGAGCAGCTTGTCGACACCGGCGAGGGCCTCGCGGAGTGCATCGGGATCGGCGTAGTCGGCGGCGCGAACCTGGACACCGGCGGCGGCGAGGTCAGCGGCCTTGGCGGTGTCACGGACGACCGCGACGATGGTGCCGGGGTCGACACCGCGTTCCTGCAGTGCGGCAATGGTCAGACGACCGAGGTGTCCGGTAGCTCCGGTGACGGCGATGGTCATGTGTGTGTCTCCTGGTGTTGGGCCCGCTTGCCGAGGCGCGCGAACTCTCGAGCTTCAACTTCCCCACCAGTTATACGCTTACTTTTTGATAGTGCAATATTTTCCTCAGCGCTTCTTCACGGTTCGCGAGGTAAAATGGACAGCCATGAGCACCGCCGACCTTCCCGAAGCCAATGTCTTCGCGCGCAACTGTGCGTCCCGGCCCGTGCTTCAGAACATCACCGGACGCTGGGGTGCCTGGTGCTCGCAGCACTGTCCGAAAAGACCCATCGCTTCTCCGAACTGCGCCGCCATGTCGACGGCATCAGCGAACGGATGCTCTCTCAGACCCTGCAGACCCTCGAGCGCGACGGCCTCGTGCATCGAGAGGTCCTCACGACCATCCCCCGCATGTCGAGTACTCGCTCACCGAACTGGGACACCGGATCGTGACTCCGCTGCTCACACTCCTGTTCCTCGTGGAGGACAGCGTGCCCGAGATCATCGCGGCGCAGATCGAGCACGATCGCACCCACTGAGCGTTCACACCTCGGCCGACCGCGAATCTCCCCCACGCCGTTATGGTCTGGGGGTGGCATCGATCCGTTACGGCATCCTCCTGTTCGACGACGTCGAGGTTCTCGATGCGTTCGGCCCGTTCGAGGTGTTCTCCGTCGCCTCACGCCTGAGCCCCGCCGACGTCGCCGGAGCCGTCCTCGTGTCCGCCCAATCACGACAGATGGACTACGACTGGCAGAAGGTTCACACCGTCGACTGAACCTCCCTGCCGGACACGAGCATCTGCGCCCTTGCCGTGTCATGCCATCTCATACGTGTCATGTCTCGTCCGACAGGATCTCGACGTACCCGTCCGTTCCGTTCACCCGGATTCGTTGCCCGTCTCGGATCACCCGGGTGGCATCCGGTACCGCGACGACGGCAGGCAGACCGTACTCCCTCGCAATCACCGCACCGTGGGTCATCAGTCCGCCCACCTCTGTGACCAGGCCGGCGATCGCGACGAACAGCGGCGTCCAGCTCGGATCGGTGTAGGCGGTCACCAGGATGTCGCCCGTTTCCAGGTCGGCCTGCGCGATGTCGGCGACCACGCGGGCGCGGCCTTCGACGATCCCCGTGGATACTGCCAGGCCGGGTAGCGCGCCGGTCGGAAGGTCTTCTCGGCGATACACGCCGGTGACGATCTCGCCGTCCGAGGTGAGCACGCGAGGTGGTGTGAGCGCTTGGAACGATCGGAACTCCTCCTCGCGTGCGCGGAGGAGTTCGGCGGAGACATGTTGCGTGCGCACGACCTCGCGGAGTTCGTCGAACCGCAGGTAGAAGATGTCGTCTGCTCGTCGAAGCACCCCTGCCCGGACGAGGCGTTCGGCTTCGCCGAGGAGTGCCTGTTTGTAGACGAAGTAGCGGGAGACCATTCCGTACTTCGGATATTCGCGATACCCCGCGAAGGTGCGGACGCGGTCGATCATCGCTTTGATCTCGCCCGCCTTACGGACCCCGTCCGGCAGAGCGCGAAGCCGCTCGAGTACCTCGTCTTCCTTTTGCTGCGCCGCGCGCAGGCCGTCATCGAAACGTCGGCGGGCGGCGCCCGGTTCGAAGTTCGCGATGTTGCTGAGGAGGGTCGGGACGAGCGCGGTGGGGTGTTCGCGCCATCGAGCCTGGTGATGTCGATCTCGCCGACACAGCGCATCCCGTACTTGTCGAGGTACGAGGCGATGGCGTCGCGGGCTTCTCCTCCGCCGGGCACCGTGGCCAGCGCCTCGAGGAAGTGCGCATCGTCGATCCCGGTGTCCTCGACACGGTGGAGGAATGCGACGACCTCGGGATGAGGTCTGATCACGTCGCGACGTCGAGCAGCTTGAGACCCATCTCAGAGGTGATGTTGTGGGGAACGGATTGCGTCAGGGCGTCGATGGCGTTCTTCTCCCCCAACCACTCGTCGAGGTGGTCGCGGAGCCAGGTTGCGCCATCCAACGAAGCCATGATCGCCTGATAACTTTTCGGTGCGAACAGGATCCGGCGTAGTTCGTGGATGTCTGCATCGACGAAGTCGAGGAGCGCAAGCCCTGTTCGGGTTTGGATCTCGCGGGCCAACTCTGCGGTGGAGGCCTCGCTGTCTGCGATCAGTTCGGTGACGAGTGCATCGTCGGTCGCGATGGGGGCGGGCGGGGCACCGGCAGCAGGTGTTCGGTCGGAGTGTGCATCCGGGAGGGTCCGAACGAAGCCGCGTTCGACGATGGTGCGTAGTGCGTCGCCGATGAGCGGTTCGGAGCTGCCGAGCGCCGCCACCAGGCCTGCGCTCGCCGTGGGCGATGCCAATCTCTCGGTGACGTCGACGAACAGCCGGCCTCCTGCGTCACGCATGGGTGCCGTGCTCGTCATCTGCCATACGGACAACCCCAGCGGTTTCATGGCGTCGGTCATCATCTGCTGATGACCGACCGACACGTACACGCGGTTGGCGTCGTCGGCGGCTTCGGGGATCGGGAACACTGTGGTGATGGGCCGGCTCTGGACGATCCGGAACTCGTCGTCGACGAGACACCATTCGATGTCCTGGGGACTTCCGAAGTGGGCTTCGATGGCGCGGCCGAGCTGCGCGAGACGCACTGCCTGCTCATCGGTCAGCGCAGGCAGGGTCTGCTGCTGCGGTCCGAGGGTTCGGATTCTCGTTCCCCCTGTCGGTTCCGCCTCGACGACGAGTTCCTTTCTTGCCACCACCCTGTCTACGACGTCACTGTCGCGCACCTTGTAGATGTCCGCGTTGACCAGGCCCGATACGAGCGCTTCGCCGAATCCGAATCCGGCGTCGATGGAGACCACAGTGCGATTTGCGGTGACGGGGTCGGCAGTGAACAGGATCCCGGAGACCTGCGGAAACGCCATGCGCTGCACGATGACCGCTATGCGGATCGTGCGGTTGTCGAATCCGTTCCGCAGCCGGTAGGTGACAGCACGGTCGGTGAACAACGACGCCCAACACCGGCTGACGTGCCGGAGGATCTCGTCTGCTCCGAGGACGTTGAGGTAGGTGTCCTGCTGACCGGCGAAGGAGCGTTCGGGAGGTCCTCTGCGGTTGCGCTCGAGCGGACTGCGTACGCGCCGCGACCGCCGAGGCCGGCGTGTGCGCCGACGATCGCCGCCGCCACCTCGTCGGGGACCGTGCACTCTTCGATCGCGCGTCGGATCTCGGCGCTCGCGCTGCTGATCTGCTCGCAGTCGTTGTCGTCCAGTCCTGCGAGCCGGTCGATCAGCGCGTCGATCCGGGGGCGTCGGCGAGGACCCGACGGAAGGCCTCCGTCGTCACGCAGAAGCCTCCGGCACCTGTGTGCCGGCGATACGCGACAGTTCGCCGAGGTTTGCGCCTTTACCTCCGACCCGTGCGATATCTGTGCGGTCGATCTCGTCGAAGCCCAGGACGTAACCCATTCGCTGCTCCTCACCTGTGGGTCGGCATGTGAGTGGCGAGTATGGACCAATTTTCGGGGTCTCATGAGCGGCACCGATCGTGTATAACGTGAAAGGGGGACATGGAAGTCACGGGCGGTCGGCTCGATCCGGACAGTCCTCATCACTGAGCGCCGTAGCTGCCCGATCTGACGGTATGCGTCCGACATTTCGATACACCAACCGTCACTTCCGGCACCAACCGCTTTGGCGAACGCCGAGGGGATCAGCAAGCAGGAAGCCGTTATTCGAGCAGTCACGGAGAAGGCAGCGCGCCTCGAGAAGGGCCACGAGGTGCGGCAGTCCGCGCGCGAGGCAATCGCGCGGTACGGGTCGTTGCTCGACCGTCTCGCCCAGTGACGCGATACCTCACCGTCGAAGATCTACTCGCCCTCTGCCAGGAACTGGACGGGCTGTAAGCTCCAATCATTGGTTCGCAATCATGCATTCATCGACGGCAACAAGCGTTTGTGCTGGGTGGCCACGTACGTCTTCTACGACATGAACGACCATCGGCTCGCCGCACCAGAAGATCCTGCGTACGACTTGGTGATCACAGCATCGACCGGCGCGGTCGACATCGAGTTCATCGCGACCACCCTGGCCGGCCGGGCCCGGCCGATCTGAACAATGAGATCACCGCTGCGCGGGTCGTCGTGCCCGAAGTTGGTCGACGATGATGCTGCGGGCGGCTCTCCCCTCGGGGGTGGGGGTGAGCGGGTAGACGTGCAGAAGCCCGTCGCCGGGGTGATAGTCGACGTCGACGCCTGCGGTCGTCGCCTTCTCGACGACCAGGCGCGTGTCGGGGTAGATGATGTCGCGGGTGCCGATGAACACGGTGAGCGGTCCGAGGCCGTGCAGGTCGGCGGCGAGGGGGCTGACCCACGGGTGGTCGAGGGCGAGGTCGCGGCGCCAGTGGTCGATGAACACGCGGGTGCCTCGCGGGCGAGCCACGGATCGGTGGGTTGGACGAGGTCGATCTCCGGGTTGGACAGAGACAGGTCGAGCGCCGCCGAGATGAGCACCGTGCGTGGCAGTGTCAGCGCGTGCTCGTCGCGCAGGGCGATTGCGGCCGAGAGCGCGATCTGCCCGCCGGCGGAGTCACCGGCCAGGCATACTGTGCCGTACCTGTCGTGGTTGGCCCGGACGAGTTCGGCGATCGCCGGGACGACCTGCCCTGCGGTACCGAACGGCACCAGTGGGTAGATCGGCACCGTGACGGTCGTCTGTGCCTCCGAGGCGATCTGCGCCGCGAGATGCCAGTGCTGCGAGACGATTTCGTTGACCCATCCGCCGCCGTGGACGTAGACGGTGTTGCCGTGGGGTTCTCTCGCGGCGGGGACGATCGTGTAGATCGGCCACTGCCCGCTCCGGTCGATGGTCACTGTCACGTCGCGGCGCAAACGGGCAGGCGGCCCGTAGGGTCGCGGTCGGAGCGAGACGTCCTTCAGATGGTCGCGCGCGGTGGCCGGGTCGAGGTAGTTGCGGTTTCGGCGCATCGCTTTGATGACCGTGGGCAGTAGACGGCTCGGCACGCTCGGCAACGTGTCCTCCTGTAGTCGAGGGTGGAGCCGGGCGGCGCGATCGGATCCCTTCCCGGCGTCGATGCCCACTCTAGATCCATGGGGCAGGCCGCGGACGCGTCGACGGCCGGTTCAGATCGTGGCGCACGCGGGCGCAGGCACATCCTCGAACAGCGGCGCCCCGATCGGCGTGAGATACACGACGTCGAGTATCACCGGCACCGTCCCGACATTGCGGCCGACATGCACGTGGTCGCCCCCGCGGGTTCGTCGATCACATCGCCCGCGTCGTAGATCACCGGCACGCAATCCGCTCCGGGATGGGTGAGCGTGCCCGCCCGGACGATGCCGAGCACGGGCCCGTCGTGGTAGTGCCAACCTGTCGTTCCGCCCGGATCGATGGTGATCTCCCGAGCCACCGCGTGCACCCCGTCGGGCACGAACGGTAGAAGGTTCGGTGGAACCTCGATGTCCACCCACGTCACGCCCGAGATTCCCTCGCTGGGGGTGGCATGGGCCCACCCGGGCACCGCAACGGACCCGGCGATCACGATCGCCGCAAGCACACCACGCATGGGTCGTCTCATGGCCTCCGACGTTACCGCCCGCGCAACCTGCACAGGGGCCGAACGCGTGCGCCGGTCGCCGACACGGACCGTGGGTGATGCAGGCGCGAGGCCGTGGTCCGCCTACCCTGTCACAGTGAACGAAACAGGTCGATCCCACGTCGGAGCGGTCGAGGACCCGCTGGTGCGGGACGACCGGCTGCGGTTGTTCTCGTTCGCGACCGCCGAGAAACGCACTCACTACCTGTGGGTTCTGCGCGCGTTCGACCACGCCCGCGGCAACTACACGGTGCTGCTGCACGCCGGGGACGTCGAGACCGTTTTGAACCGCATCGCCGCTGACGGTTCCGGCGACGTGCCCGAGGCATCCGACCTTCCGGCGTTGCTCGAGCAACTCCACGCGTGGGGTGTGCTCGAACGCAGCTACGACGCACCCGCGCCGCGACCCTCGCCGAGTACCGCAACCGCCACTACGTCTACCAGTTCGGGCAGGCAGGCTACCGGGCGTTCCGCGCGGTCGAGGATGTGCTCTCGGCGCGCGGGGAGGATGTGTCCCTGTCGCGGTTGGCCCTGGCCGATCTGCTCGCTGATCTCACCGAACTCGCCGACGCGAACGCCGCCGGGGATGGTGAACTCGTCTACCGCAAACTGCGCCGGCTCGACGCCACGCTGTCGGACATGGCCGAACGGGCTGCCCGGTTCTACCTGGTGCTCGGCGAACTGGTGCGCACCACCGAGATCACTCCGGAGGTGTTCCTCGATCAGAAGGACGCGCTGCTCACCCACATGCGCGAGTTCAGTTCCGATCTTGCCCGCTACGCTCCGAAGCTCACCGCGGCGCTCGACCGTGTGCATGCCACCGGCGCCGACACCTTGCCCGCGCTCGCAGCGCAGCACGACGAGCGGGTGCTGCTCTCGTTCGAGGAACGTGAGGCCGACTGGCGGAT
>BBEG01000201.1 GCA_001312645.1 Rhodococcus sp. JCM 9791 | reverse complement strand
CGGCCGGAGCCCAGCTCCGACCCGGCGATCCGCAGCACCTCGATTCCGGAATCCTCGAGCCGCGTGTTGGTTTCCACGTTGCGCTCGTACGCCACGACCACTCCCGGCGCGACCGCGAGGGTGTTGTTTCCGTCGTCCCACTGTTCACGTTCCGCGACAACGGAATCGAGCCCGGTATCGATCACGCGGAGCTTCTCGATTCCCATCGCGTCGGCTGCCGCCTCGAGAAATGGTTGCGGCCCCGATATCCGCGCGCTGCCGTCCTCGCGCCGAATCGTGAACGCCTCCAACGTGTCGCGGATGGCGGGGTACATCACGACGGCGTCGACGTCGACCATGGTGCAGACCGTGTCGAGATGCATCGACGCGCGCCGCTGCTCGATCGGCACCGCGAGCACCGTGTGCGCGAGTCCGTCTTCGAATAC
Source organism: Rhodococcus sp. JCM 9791 (assembly GCA_001312645.1). Taxonomy (GTDB): domain Bacteria; phylum Actinomycetota; class Actinomycetes; order Mycobacteriales; family Mycobacteriaceae; genus Rhodococcus. Next base: position 9,450 of record BBEG01000201.1, on the reverse strand, counting down.
ACTGCGCGCCAATGCTTCTGCACCTGCCGGGCTCGTCCGCTCCCCCACACCCACCGCGATCACACCGGGCGCGAGAAGCAACACGTCTCCACCTTCGACGGGAGCTGTGTGCGATTCGTACGCGCGTCGTACACCGAGGAACTTCGGATGGAACGCATAGATGAGGTCGGTGAGATTGGTTTCCCGTCGCCGCGCGGGGAGCGCAAGCGTCGAGATCGCCACGCGCGAGCCCACCCAGAACGACGAGTCCCGGGTGAAGAGCAGGTTGGGGAGCGGGTCGATCACGAAATCGGGGCCGTGATGCATCAGTCGTACGAGCGACGGCGGTGCACCCATCCCCGCTGCGGGCAGTTCGTCGAAAGTCATCCCGGCGATCAGGATTCGTGCGAGCTCGGGCGCAGCGGTGGTGCGCAGATGGGCTGCGAGTTCCTGCGCCAGCGAATGCCCGAGCCGACGCGGATCGACGGCCGACGAAATACTCTGCACCCGTGCCGCTCCGCTGACCTCGAGGGTTTCGGTGAGCAGGTCCGAGAGAAGGAACACCGCCACACCGCGACTCCGCAGCAAGTCGGCGAACGCGTCGTGTTCTTCCTGCGCACGCGACACCCACGGCAACGCGTCGAACAACAACTGATCGTTGTTCCGGGGTGTGAGCCGCTCGAGTTCCGCGCCGGGTCGATGCAACATCACGGAGGTGAGCGCACCCACCTCGGAATCGACACCCCACTGCTGGTTCATGCGACAACGGTAACTCGCTACGGGAGGATGGCGGGAGCACACGCGCAGCCCACCCTCGAGGAGTTCCCCATGTCCGACAGTCCGGCCGACAACGATCCGCTCGGCGAACTCGCCCCGTTCGCGGGTCGCTGGGTGGGAGGCGGCGAAGGCCACTACCCCACCATCGACGACTTCACGTACGACGAGACGATCGAATTCGCCTCGATCCCCGGAAAACCGTTCCTCATGTACGTGAGCCGGACCCGTCACCGCATCGAGCCCGGCCACTCCACACCGAGAACGGGTACCTCCGGAACAGCGGTCACGACATCGAACTACTCGTGTCGCAGCCGACGGGGTTCGTCGAGATCCAACGCGGCCGACTCAGCCACGGCGTGCTCGACCTGGTCGCCGTCGTACTGGAACGCTCCCCCGACGCGAAGCCGGTGCACGAACTGAAGCGCCGATTCGTTCTCGACGGCGATACTCTCACCTACGACATGTGGATGGCGCACGCCGACACCCCGCTCACCCATCATCTGCACGCGCAACTCCAGCGCGACACATAATTCGGTTTCGCGCGGTCGAGGCTCGCACACCTTTTGTCAGGTTCGCAACGCCGATGGTCGACCACCAGCGTTGAACCTTACGTTTGCGGTGCTCAGCTCCGGCTACTTCGCGGAGCCCGAGCGTAGAACCTTACGAAAGTAGTCGTTGGCTCCCTGCATGACGAGGTTGTAGGGTGGCGCGAACTTTCGGGCCCACCAGAAACCGAACCGGGTGTCGAACGACGTGTACACCATGAACCGGTCCTTCTTGATACCCGCGAGGATGCGGTCGGCCACCTTGTCCGGTGAGGCCGCGTGCTTCACGAAACGACCGGTGAGCTTGCGGACCGCGGGCGCATCTCGGTCGACACCGACGATCTGCACCGTGTCGACCAGCGGAGTTGCCACCGCACCCGGCACCACCAGCGAGACGCCGATCTTGTCGCGTTTGAGGTCGAATCGGAGCACCTCCGAGACACCTCGCAACCCGAACTTGCTGGCACTGTATGCCGAGTGCCAGGGCAGGGCGAGCAATCCCGCGGCCGACGACACGTTGACGATGTGCCCGCCGCGTCGCGCCGCGATCATCGGCGGCACGAAGTTCTCGATGACGTGGATGGGCCCCATGAGGTTGACGTCGACCATGAGCTTCCAGTGCTTGTGTTCCAGTCGGTCGACGGTGCCCCACACCGACACCCCGGCCACGTTGGCGACGACATCGATGGACTCGCATCGCTCGTGGACCTCGTTCGCGAACGCGGTGACGGCGTCGTAGTCGGAGATGTCGAACGCCGCGGAATGCAGCACCGTCCCACCGCTGTTGCGGACAGCCGTCACGACATCGTCGAGGCCGTCCGGGTGGAGGTCTGTGAGGATGAGTTCGGCGCCTTCCTCGGCCGCAGCGAAAGCGAGAGCCCGGCCGATTCCACTGGCCGCGCCCGTGACGAGAAACCTCGCGCCGCGCAGATCCTTGATCGCCATGGCGACACCCTAACCGCCACGACGCCCCGGAGCGCGAAACCTGCACTCAGAGTCGCTGCGACATCTCCTTCTGGTAATCGAGAATGGTCCGTTCCAGCATTGCGGCGTCGTCCTCGCGGCCCTCGTTGCGAGCAAGATCCGCGCGTTCGCGCAATACCCGAATCGCGCGCCGCAATTCGTCGTCACTCATCCTGTGGTCCATGTCACACAGTGTGCCGGGTTCTCCGGATCGGCGCCATCGTCTCGGGAGACGGTTGCACGGTCGAGATTGTGCTCACAGACAGCTGGGCGTCAGCGTAGGACGCTTCGTGGAGAGCCCTCAACACCGCGTTGGTGCGGTCGCGGGCACCGAACTTCAGCAGAATCGACGAGACGTGGTTCTTCACCGTGCCCTCGGCGAGGAACAGCGCTTCGGAAATTCGGCGGTTGCTGAAGCCCTCGGCCATCAGGCGGAGCACCTCGAGTTCCCGGTCGGTGAGGTCCTGTGCCCGAGTGGTCTCCGCCCCTGACGGTGACGGTCCGGACCGGATCGCCCTGAGGAGTCGGTCGGTGATCGAGGGCGCGATAAGTGTGCCACCGTCCGCCAGAGTGCGCACCGCATGCGTCAACTGCTCCAGAGTGACGTCCTTGAGGAGGTATCCGCGCGCGCCTGCACGAAGCGCAGCGAGAACGAGTGCATCGTCGTCGAACGTGGTGAGCACGAGTACGGGTACCGCGATGTCCCGCTCACGCAACCGGTCGAGTGTCCAGATACCGTCGTATCCGGCATTCTCAGGTCCAGGAGCACCACGTCGGGATCCGTCGAGGAAATGACGTCGAGGGCCACTCTGCCGTCGTCGGCTTCACCGATCACCTCGATCTCGGCGACCTCCAGAAGACTCCGGATTCCCTGGCGCACGAGGGTCTGATCGTCGACCACCACGACACTGGTCATGAGGCCGGTACCCACGCAGTGACCCGGAACCCGCAGGTTCCATCGAACGAGGCGCTTCCACCGAGGGCCTCGAAACGTTCCACGAGACCCCGCAGACCGTTACCGACGGTCAGCTTCCGCGCGCCGGCACCGTCGTCCACCGCGGACAGGACGGCACCGCCGCGCTCCGACGACACCTCGATCCGCAGTGTGCGAGCACCGGCGTGACGAAGGGCGTTGGTGACGATCTCCTGCACGGCACGCACGAATGCGGCAGCCTGTTCTTCACCGACGTCCACGTCGGGAGCGACATCGATCTGAACCTCGAGGCCCGGCAGATCACGCACCACCCGGGTCAACGCGGCGGCCAGGTCCAAGGGTTCGACCCGCAGCTCACCCACCGTCGAACGTACGTCGCGAGCAACTCCCGCGCGACACCGTTCGCCCGCTCGACGTGCTCACGTGCCTGCTCGCCATCGCGGTGTCGCGCTGTTTCGAGTTCGAGAGCCAGAACGGTGAGTTGATGACCGATGAGGTCGTGCAGATCGCGAGAGATCCGCAGCCGTTCCGCGGTGCGGGCCGACTCCGACAACAGGACGCTCGCCGCTTGTAGTTCGACATGGGCCTCGGTCAACTCCCTCCGCATCCGCTGTTCCCTCAGGAGCGAGACCGAACTGAACAGCGTCGCCAGCTGGATGAGGAGATAGAAGCCGCTGGTGAGGGTGGTCGCACCCGTATCACCGCTCTGCTGCGCCGTAGCCCACGCAATGACGACGGTATTGAGTACCACCACGCCCAGACCGACACGTAGAGGCACGATGTAGACGCTCACCGCTGCGACGACGACCAGCAGAACCGGCAGCAGACCCATGCCCGGCGCTGTCGAGACCACTGTCCAGGCCGTCACGACTGCCACCGCCCACGCCGCCCTGCCGACCGCGGAAGGCCGTTCTCTCGCAGCGGCGAGGAACAGCGCGACGAGCAGGACACCGAACAGCACGATCCACAGGGCGCGCGGGATTTCCGTCTGCGCGGCTCCGAACAGCACCGGCCCGCCCACCACGATCGAGACGACGAGCATCGCTACGCCCGACAGGCCCTCCGGTGTCCAACGTTGCACGTCACCACTTTAAGCTCCGGTAGCCCCCCTCCGGGGGTGCCGAAAGTCATGGCACACATTCCTGACATCCGGCACACGCGACGACCCACCCGCGACTCGTAGCGTCGGCATCATGGACAGGATCACCGAGAGCCACCTGCGATCCACGCCGATCATCTCCACAAGCGGTACGGCGGCCGGGTCGCTGTCGACGACGTGAGTTTCACCCTCGAGCTCGGCGAAACGCTCGGCATCGTGGGGGCGAACGGAGCAGGGAAGACCACCACCGTCGAGATGGTGGCGGGGCTTCGGAACCCGGACGGGGGGCACGTGCGCGTACTCGGCCTCGACCCGCACCGTGACCGGGCACAGCTCCGGCAGATCCTCGGCGTGCAGTTGCAGCAGTCCACACTGCACGGGTCGCTGACCGTCACCGAACTCGTCGGCCTGTATCGCACCTTCTATCCGCAACCCGTTCCTGCCGGGGAACTTCTCGAGATGGTCGGCCTCACCGAACAACGAGATATCCGATTCGAGAAGCTCTCCGGCGGGCAGCAGCAGCGGTTGTCTATCGCGCTCGCACTCGTCGGGCGGCCACGTGTGGTCATCCTCGACGAACTGACCACCGGCCTCGATCCTCGTGCGCGGCGACAGATGTGGAAGACGATCGAACGACTACGCGCCGGCGACGTCGCAGTTCTGCTGGTCAGTCACGCGATGGAAGAGGTGGAGCACCTCTGCGACCGCGTGGCGTTGCTCGACGCGGGAAACATCGTCGCACTGGACACCCCGGCCGGTCTCGTCGCGCAGGCAGCGGCGGAGAACCTCGACGACGCGTTCGTCGTACTCACCGGAAAAGAGTTGGAGGACACCGCATGAGCACCGCCGTCGACACCCACCGTCCAGGAGCCGCCGCCTGGCTCACGCTGACCGTGTGTGAAGCGAAGATGGTCGCACGCGACACCGCCGGGCTCGTCGTTCCGATCGGACTTCCGCTGTTGATCCTCATCATGAGCGCGTCGTCGGCGAGCAGCGAAATCGTGGCGAACGGGCGCTCGGTGCTGGACGTGTTCGTTCTTCCGCTGGTGTTCACGATCATCATCGCCACGATCGGTGTCATCAACATGCCGAGTTTCCTCGCGTACTACCGGCGCACCGGAATACTGCGACGACTGTCGGTGACGCCCGCGTCACCCGCTATGGTCCTGGTCGCCCAGGTCGTGGTCAGCGTGCTGCAGACCCTGGTCGGGCTCACCGCAGCTCTCGTCGTGGCCACTGTCTTCTTCGACGCCCGCCTGCCCGTGCATCTCGGCACTGCTGTCGGTGTGTTCGTGCTGTCGATGGCGGCGATGTACGCCGTCGGAATGATCGTCGCGGCGATTTCACCGACCCCGAACTCCGCGGTGGCGATCGGACTCGTCGCATTCTTCGCACTGGGTGCGACCGGAGGCTTGTTCGGTAGCCGCGATGCGCTTCCCGACCCGGTCGCGACGATCGGAGAATGGTTGCCGTTCGGTGCCTCGGTCGAGGCGATGTCCGCGGCCTGGGCGGGGAACCCCGCCGACCCGGCTCACTTCGTCGCGCTCGGTGTGACGATCGTGGTCGGTGTCGTGGTCGCGGCTGCGCTCTTCCGGTGGGAGTGATCGCGTGACGATCATCGGTTCGATCGCACTCGCGGTGTTCGTCGTGGTCTTCCTCGTCGACGGATGGACCCGCCCCGGCTACCACCCGGTGCGTCAGCCCGTCAGTGCACTCGCGCTGGGCCACCGGGGCTGGATTCAGGCCACCAACTTCATCGTGTGCGGTGCAGTAGTGACTGCCGGAGCGATCGGCGTCGCCCACACATTCGGCAGTGTGTTGCTCGGCGTGGCGATCGGAGTGTTCGGTGTGTCGCTCCTGGTCTCGGGGCTCTTCCCGATGGATGCCATGCGCGCATATCCGCCTGGCACACCGGACGAGACCCCGACGGAGTACTCGCGGCGGCACACTATCCACGACCAGGCGGGCGCGGTCGTGTTCACTTCGCTTCCAGGGGCGGCGATCATTGCAGTCTTCACCGTGCCCGGTGCAGGATGGACGTGGTTTTCCTGCCTGACCGCTGCCGCGCTGACCGTCGGTTTCATCGTGTTCGGGCAGGCGTGGGAGAACGATTCCCGCTACGCCGGCCTCATCCAGCGGGCAGTGATCGTCGTCGGCTGGGCGTGGCTCGCACTGCTGTTCCTCCATGCCGGAACGTGACGCGCCGCAGCATGGTCGAACCGAGCTGTTAACCTGGCGTTCGAAACTCGACACGGGGTGCCGGACACGGCTGAGAACACACCCGTCGAACCTGATCTCGATCATGCGAGCGAAGGGATGCCGAGCCGGCGACAGGCCAGAGGTCCGACGCCGTCTGCGTATCCCTTCGGTCCGAAGGGAAGGCGTCACAACAATGTCCACAACAGCACTGAAGAACCGGATCGTCTTGGTCACGGGCGCCGGCCGCGGGCTCGGCCGCAGCATCGCACAGGCTTTCGCAGACGAAGGTGCGTCCGTCGTCGTGAACTACCGGCGCAGCAACGACGCGGCACGGGCTCTCGCCGAGAGCATCGGTACCGAACGCGCGATTGCCGTGCAGGCCGACGTCACCGACCGCACGCAAGTAGAGGCCGTGTTCGACCGGGCGCGCGAATATTTCGGCCGTCCGGTGACCACTGTGGTGAACAACGCCCTGCCCGACTTCTCCTTCAACGGTGACGCCCGCGACAAGGCGGATCGAATCGGATACGGCGCCTTTGCCGCCCAACTCGAAGGCATCGTCGGTGGTGCGGTGAACACCATCCAGGCCGCACTGCCGGGAATGCGAGAAGCCGGCGGAGGCAGCATCGTCAATATCGGGACCAACCTGTTCCAGAACCCGGTCGTGCCGTACCACGACTACACCGCAGCCAAAGCAGCCTTGTTGTCGACGACCCGTACTTTCGCTGCAGATCTGGGCCCCGAAGGCATCCGAGTGAACATGGTGTCGGGTGGGCTCCTGCGCACCACCGATGCATCGTCCGCGACACCTCCGGAGGTCTTCGACCTGATCGCCGCGTCGACCCCGCTGCGCAAGGTCACGACCCCGGAGGATTTCGCCGCGGCCGTGTTGTTCTTCGCGTCCGACTGGTCGCGTGCAGTCACCGGGCAGAACCTTGTCGTCGACGGCGGTCTGGTGATGAACTGATGGCGGTACGCACCTTGCATATCAACGCATTTCTGTACGGCGCAGGTCACCATTCCTCTGCGTGGCGGCACCCGGATTCCGCTGCGGAGCGCATCGGCGACATCGCCTATTTCGAGGAACTCACGCGCACCGCCGAGCGGGGACGCCTCGACGCGGTGTTCTTCGCCGACGGCCACAGTGTGAACCCCGCGTACACGGCGGGCACGACGTGGTTTCTCGAACCGATCACCGCACTGTCGGCGATGGCGCGAGCCACCGAGAAGATCGGGCTGGTCACCACGGTGTCCGCAAGCTTCTACACACCGTTCCACGCGGCCCGTATGCTCGCGTCACTCGATCACATCAGTGGTGGACGCGCCGGTGCCAACATCGTGACGTCGATGTTCGACGCCGAAGCCCGCAACCACGGATCGGATTCGTTACCGGCTCACACCGAACGCTACGGCAGGGCAGAGGAGTTCATCGACGCGATTGTCGCACTGTGGGATTCATGGGACGAGCACGCCGTGATCGCGGACCGCTCGGCCGGACGTTTCCTGGATGCCGACGCGATCCACCGGATCGAGCACCGCGGCAAGCACTTCCGTGTGGACGGTCCGCTCACGGTGCCGCGCTGCCCGCAGGGACGCCCGGTGTTGTTCCAGGCCGGCGCCTCGGACACCGGACGTGACCTTGCGGCCCGCCACGCCGAGGCCGTGTATTCGGTTGCCTGGGATCTTCCGGCGGCGCTCGAATTCGCCACCGACCTACGTGCCCGCGCCACCGCCGCGGGACGTGATGCCACGTCGCTCGCGATCCTCCCCGGACTCGTCACCTACGTCGGCCGCACCGTCGATGAAGCGCAGGCGAAGAAGTCGGAATTGGACGCGTACCTCGATATCGAGGGCGCACTCGCCCAACTCGGGTCCTTCACCGGCCAGGACTACACCGGCCACGACCTCGACGCTCCGGTCTCGGACCTGCCGCCCATCTCGGAGTTCACCGGCCCGCAGACGGTACGCAACAGTGCAACGAATCATCGAGACGCAACGACCCACTCTGCGAGAACTGCTCGGATTTCTCGCTGCCGGCGGCGGTCACGCCACCATGATCGGCACACCCGAGTCGGTCGCCGACCGAATCGAGGAGTGGTTCGTCGCCGGTGCCTGTGACGGTTTCAACCTGATGTGCCCTGCCTACCCGGATTCCCTCGACGACTTCGTCGACCTCGTGGTGCCGGAGTTGCAGCGCCGCGGCCTGTTCCGCAGCGAGTACCCGGGCACTACCTTGCGTGACTCGCTGGGGCTGGCGGTGCCGGCTCTGCCGCACAGGCACAGGGCGATTGTCGGATAGCGAGCAAATTACGTTGCGTCGGTGAATGATTCATAGATCCCCTTCCTCAGTCGAAAACAGGACGCGTGTCCGTGCGGCCCCCGAGGAGATCGGCGACGCCTGCCGCGAAATTGGGGCACGTGGCGATGTCGTGGGCGCGGCATTCGAGTGCATGCCGCGTCATCTCACGGGAGCGGGCCATCTCTGCCATCCGTCGCTCCAGGTCGTCGAGGTGCGCGGTGAGCACGTCGCGACGCTCGTCTGCCCTGCCTGCCAGCAGGACGTGGATCTGGTCGAGACTCATTCCGGCGGACTTGCTGCGGATGATCACCGCCACCCGGGTGACATCGAGTTCCCGGTAGCGGCGGCGACCTGCGGTGTCGCGGTCGGGCGCGAGCAGCCCGGCGTCCTCCCAATGCCGCAATACGTGCGTGGCAAGGCCGAAGCGCTCGGCCACCTCACCGATCGTCCACTTCGCATTTGACTTCATGTCAACATGAAGTCGCATTATCGGCGGTGATGCAAGCCCGTACCGAAGGAGAGCGCATGCACACCGACACACCACCAGCGCAGTTCTGGGAGAACCGCTACACCGACAGCGAGGGCCTGTGGTCCGGCAATGCGAATGCCTCCCTCGTCGACGCGGTGTCCGGGTCGACACCGGGCACCGCCCTCG